>CAZZUX010000078.1:0-18525 GCA_964657395.1 uncultured Ktedonobacteraceae bacterium | reverse complement strand
CTAGACTTCGAGCATGGAACTTCATCTGACGCCCGAGCAGGAAACCCGCCTGACAACGGTTGCGAATCATGCGGGAAAGCCGGTTGAGGAATTACTCGCGGATGCAGCCATTCTGATGGTGAGCAGGAGTGATGCGTTCCTGGCTGCGGTGGACAAGGGCGTTGCGGACGCAGATGGCGGCCGTTTTGTGGAAGAAGCCGAGATGGATGCGCGAGTGGAACAGATGCTGCGGCCTTGATGCGGCTGCGCTGGACTGTCTCGGCTGTTGAAGACCTGGAACACATCCGGGACTATCTGGACTCACACAAGCCTCAGCTGACTCATTCAACCGTCTCAAGCATTTACGAAGACATCAGGTCTCTTAAGATCCATCTTATCGAGGCCGGTATGGGCTGCGCGAGGGTACCCGAGAACTGACGTTCCATCCACTGCCCTATGTGGCGGTGGACCGCATCCGCAACGATGCGGTAGAGATCCTGCACATCTATCACGGTGCGCAGGCTCGCTCGTAAAGCGTTACTCCGCCTTTACTGTGGTTGCTTTGTCGTTTACGAAGGTGACGCTGGCTTTTTTGTCGGCGTGGTCGCCGTAGGTGTATTCGACGGTGCGGTTGCCGAGTTCTTTCGATCCTGACTCCTGGATTTGTCCCAGCGACATGGTTGTTTGCATTTCGCTCATGCCGGCTTTGGCTTCGTGGGCGTCGATGGTCTTCCAGACGTCTGCGGGCCAGAACTTGTAGAGCTGGTGGGGATCGTCGTAGTAGAGCAGGTCGTCGAAGTAGTAGCGGGATTCGCGGGGCTGCAGGCCTTCGCCGCCCACGGTGCCGAAGGGGGCGGCGTACTCGCCTTTTGTGTCGGGCTTGGCGCTGGGACCTGTGTCGGGGAAGGCGAAGATCATGAAGATGTTTTCGTTGCCGCGGCCCAATCTTGTCTTAAAGCTCGGTGGGGTGGCTACTTTCTCGATGCCTTTGACGTCGAGTTCCTTTGCGCCGGGGAGCAGGCCGACTTCGTGGGCGAAGTCGATGTGGCCGGCTTTGTAGGGGAAGTAGTTGAGCTGGTAGCCGGACTGCAGCCAGACGGGTTTGCCGATGAGAGCCTTGGCGGAGGGCACGCTGTCGATGAAGAGCTTGCGCGGGACTACGGTCTCGTCCGCGGTCAGCGCCTTTTTCTCGTAGGCCGGGTGGACGTTGACGGGTGCGTTGCGCTCCTTCTCGGTGTGATAGATCCAGAAGGCGGCGAACAGGATGACGGGCAGGGTCATCAGTCCAACGATCTGCCATGGCTTCATGGGTAGGGCTCCTCGGTCGAAGATGTCAGAGTTGGGATGCGTGCACGGCGCAGCAGGCGATGGAATTAGTCGATCGGTTCCTGCGCTGCCTGCAAGGCTTCTGCCGGCATCAGGGAGTCGGCGCTGAGACGGTCGGCTTTGCGAAGGTCGGGGAAGAAAACTGCCCATAAGCCTGTGACGACCAGGGAGCCGATGCCGCCGGCAACGACGGCGACGACCGGACCGAGCCATTGCGCGGTAACGCCGCTCTCAAACTCGCCGAATTCGTTGGAGGCTCCGAGGAAGAGTGAATTGACGGCGCTGACACGGCCGCGCATCTGGGGGGGTGTTGCCAGTTGCAGCAGAGAACTGCGGATGACGACGCTAACCATGTCGGAGGCGCCGATGACGACGAGAGCGGCGAGCGTCAGGGCAATGTGGCGCGACAGGCCGAAGACGACGGTAGCGGCGCCGAATGCGCCGACGCACAGAAACATGCGGTTGCCGGCTCTCCGCCGGATGGGATGGAAGGAAAGCCAGACGGATACGGTGAGCGCGCCGATGGCTGGTGCGGCGCGGAGGAGGCCGAGTCCTCGGGCACCGGTGTGCAGGACGGTGTCGGCGAAGATGGGCATGAGGGCGACGGCGCCGCCGAGCAGGACGACGAAGAGATCCAGTGAGATGGAGCCGAGGAGGAGCTTGGCGTTCCAGACATAGCGAATGCCCGCGAAGATGGTATGCAGTGATGTGGCCCTGGGCTCCATGCGGCCCGGACGAACGGATAGCTGGCCAAGCAGGAGCAAAAAGCCGATCAGCGTGACAATGGTGAACAGGAAGACGATCGGTGATCCGGCGAGACGCGGCAGACCCATGGCTACCAGTGGCAGAGTGAAGAGCAGGCCGCCGACGGCGGGGCCGATGATGTTGGCGAACTGGAAGACGGTTGCGCCCCACGTGACCGCGTTGACGAAGTGCTGCTGCGGTACAAGGTGCGGGACCAGCGCGGTCGATGCCGGGCCGCTGAAGGCGCGACCGCTGCCAATGAGGAAGAGCACGAAGTAGATCGGCATGAGCCGATGCATGCCGCCATAGGCAAACCAAAAGAGTGCCGTGGAGCAGAGAATCTGCGCGGTGTAGCAGACCATGACGACCGCGCGGCGATCGAAGCGATCTGCAATGTGGCCGCTGGGCAGCAGGAAGAGCAGGCCGGGTAAGAAGAGGGCGAGGCCGGTGTAGCCCAGGTCGAGTGCGCGATGGGTGATCTGGTAGACCTGCCAGGCCACGGCTACGGATTGTGCCTCCGCACCTGTGATGACGAGGGCGCGGGCCATCTGGTAGAGCCGGAAATCGCGATAGGTAAAGGCGACTGCACCCGTGCTGGCGGGGGGACACGCAGGTTGAGAAGAGCCGTCGCTCATGTCCCTTAAAGGTATACCGTTTGGTGGTTGCTTGACTTCACGCTTGCGTACGCACTGCTTTGTTGGACCTTGCTAAGATGAGTTTTGTCACGACATGGCCCCAATTCGCCCGGCACTGTCCAGTCTTCTGAACTGGGCGGCATCGATACTGCGCCGCTGCCGGCGGCGCGCTTCTCCAGAGCCGCGCGGTTTCCTACTCTTGGCAGTGCCGGTCCGGTGGCGGCTGTCTTTCTCTGCGGACTTTTTGCTTTTCTTGATCTGTATGCAACGCAGCCGCTGCTGCCGCTGCTGGCGCATATCTATCATGCGTCCAAGGCCGAGGTGGGGCTGACCATCAGCGCCTCCACCCTGGGCGTTGCCATTTCTGCGCCGTTGCTGGGCATCTTCGCGGAGGGACTCAGCAGGCGCCGCGTCATTCTTACCTCGCTCTTCATGCTGGTGGTGCCGACGATGCTGGCGTCCACTTCGCACAGCCTCGGCATGCTGATCTTCTGGCGATTTCTGCAGGGCTTGCTGGTGCCCGGCATTTTTGCGATGACGATCACCTACATCACGGAGCAATGGGGGGCGGACTCAGTCGCGCTGGTGATGAGTCTGTACGTAAGCGGCACGGCGCTCGGCGGCTTTCTCGGTCGCGTCGTCACAGGGCTTGCCGCGGAGCATCTGCGATGGCAGGCGTCGTTTGTCATCCTGGGCGGTCTCACGATCGCGGGTGCACTTGCAGTGGCGTACTGGCTGCCGAAAGAACGGAAAATCTCAAGCGTTGCGAATGGGGACGCTGCCAGCCGCTTTGCGCCCATGCTGAGTCACCTGGGCAGCCGCAGGGTATTGGCTACCTGCCTGGCCGGATTCAACGTGCTGTTCTCGCTCGTAGCGATCTTTACGTATGTCACGTTCTACCTGGTGGCGTCGCCTTTCAATTTGTCGATCAGCGCAGTCAGCTATCTGTTTGTGGTGTACCTGGTCGGGCTGGTCGCCACGCCGGCTGCGGGGACGTTGCTTCCACGCATCGGGCTCAAGACAGGCATGGTAGCTGCGAACCTTCTGTCTTTCTGCGGAGCCGCGCTCACCCTCATCCACTCTCTGCCGGTGGTAATTTTCGGACTGGGCCTGATGTGCACTGGCGTTTTTATTTCGCAGGCCTGTGCGACCAGCTATCTGCGCGAGGCGACGCCGACGGGCGGCCGTGCCGCGGCTATCGGCCTGTACGTGTGCTGTTACTACATCGGCGGGACAGCCGGCGGAGTCATCCCAAGCTACGCGTGGAAGCTGGGTGCGTGGCCGGCCTGTGTTGCGCTGGTGGCCATCGTGCAATTTATAACTATAGCTGTTGCTTTAAGAGAATGGTAGCTGGAGCGTTTCACTTGCCCTGCAGATAGGCCTTGTAGTTGGTGTCGACGATGCCGAGATTGCGGGCAAGCCCCAGCTTCGCTTCGTTGAACTGCAGCGTGCTGTTAACCAGCTGCGTTTGCGCGGCTGCCAGAGTTGACTCTGCCTGAACGACGGGCAGGTTATCGGAAACGCCGGCGACGAAGCGGTCATTAGCCTGCTCCACTTCCTTGGTCGACAGCTCGACATTGCTGCGTGCCACGCGCACCAGTTCAACGGCGGTCTGAACATCGAGCAGACTGTCGCGAAGCTGCTGATCAATCTGCTCCTTCAGGTTGTCGAATTGAAAGCCAAGCTGATGCAGGTTAGCGTCTGCAACATGGGCATCGCCTCGGAACTGTGCTTCCTTGAAGATGGGGATGCTGAGCGTACCCATGGCGATGAAAGTACCGTGGTAGAGCCCGTGAGTCTCACCAGTGATTCCGTAGTTGCCATTGAAGTCGATGGTCGGCAGGCGTTCGTAGCGTGCTGCCTTGCTGTTCAACACAGCGGCATGGATCTGCTGCTGCAGGCCTTGATAATCCTGGCGACTCTGAAAGGCCTGCCGCTTTGCTTCTTCCGGGGTGATGGCTTCCAGGTCGGCGAAAGGCGCGGTGTCAGTCAACTGGATCTTCTGATCGATGGGAACTCCGATGCGCCGCTTGAGCGCGATCAGCGATTTGTCATATTGATTCTGCGCGGCAATCACGACCTGCTGCTGCGCCTGGTACTGCACGTGTGCGCGAAGCTCGTCGATGCGCGCCACCACCCCGGCTTCATGCTCGGCGACTGCCTGGTTCAGGAGCACCTGGTCGGCCTTCAGCAGCGCTGCCTGGTTCTCGATCTGGGAGGCATAGGCGAGGCATTGCAGGTAGGCGTTGCCGACATTCAGAACCACCAGTCCGCGCGATGACTGGGTGTTGTAGTAGGCGGCCTTCGCCAAGACTTTTGCGGCCTTGTACCTGGTATAGCGGTTGAGGTCGAAGAGTGTTTCGTCGTAGGTAGCCTGGGCTTGTGTCACATCCACGCGCACGATGGATTTGAAACCGCCGCTGCCTACCGGGATCAGGCTCGCGAACTGCGGCAGGACTGCCGGGGTGAATCCGAATTGCACCAGGTTGAACTGAAAGACGCCGGTGGATGCATTGGCTTTGATTGCGGGAAGCAGCGGATCTAGCGACTCGAGGGTTTGTGCTTCGGCCTGCCGCTGCTGAATACGTGCCTGTGTCAGTGCGTAGTTGGTATTGATGCCGCGGGCGACAGCGTCATCGAGGGAGAGCTGCAGAACTTCGTCGGTGGCCTTGCCGTCTACGATGCTGCCGGCGTAGGGATCCTGTTCTGCATTGGCGGCTGCCTGCAGATCAACGCCGCCGCCGGACTGCGACTGGGCGCCGGTGCTTTGCGTGGAGGTGCTGCCAGCAGTGCTTGCTCCCGTGGCTGTCGATCCGCCAGCAGGGGCAGGCGTGCCGGTGGTGCCCTGCGTTGAAGCTGCTGCGGAGTCGGCGCTGGACGTCTGCGCCTGCGCATCGGCTACCCAGGCGCTACAGCAGGCGAGCAATATCAAAGCCGCGAGACGCCTGGGCCCTTCGATCGTGCAGCCAATGCGTCGTGTCACTGTTTCTCCTGCTCGGTCATCTCAAGCTCTTTTTGGTGGATTACAGATACGTCACAAGCAATCAGTACAGCAGTTGGTTAGATCATTGTCGTGGGTCCGGGTTGCTTTTTCTTAGGACAGCGGCTGAAGGTAAACACGAAACGAAAGACTTCTTTTGTAACGGTAAACCGTTGAAAGATGAACCTTTTGGGAAAGATCGGTCGATCATTCGGCCATATCAACGCTTTTGAAAGCAACAGGCGGTTGCCTGGGGACATCGTATTAACAACTACCAGCTATGTATTTTTTCCTCTGTCTGCAAGCTGACAGGTAAATACTAACCATGAAAAATACTCTTCCAATCCGAGTTCTGGTCGCGGGCGGTACCACGTCGGAACGCGGTGAAATTGAACAAGCGATCCAGGTAGATCATGCTTTTTCCATCGTCCCTTTAGTAGCCGATGACATAAGAGCTAATGTGGATGCCGATGCAGTGGTGCTGATCCAGGACGGCGCTCCCCAGTCAGACTCCGACGATTCGTCTGAACCTGTGATGCTACCGCTTCCGCTGGGAGGGGCGCCGGCCGTGGTGGTAACGCGGAATGATGCAGGTACGAGCAGAATGGCCGGGCTCTCGAATCTGCCGCACATCCTGCGGCGGGCGATTCTGAGCTCGCGCGAGGCGGCCTCTGTTGAGCAGAAGCAACCGGCTGAGACAGCAGAGGATGCTGCGAATACGCTGATGGCGACGCGAGCCATGCGCGAGAGTCAACGGCTGGCAGCAATCGGCAAGCTGACTGCCGAGATCGCTCACGAGATTAATAATCCGCTGGAGTCAGTCGGTAATCTTCTTTACTTGGCGATGCGCGAACCCGGCATGCCGGCGCGGGCGGTCGAGTATCTGCGCAGCGCGGAACGCGAGATGCAGAGGATCGTGCAGATCAGCAAGCAGACGCTCTCGTTTTCGCGTGAGAGCGCGGAGCCTGTACTGGTTCGTGTGACCGAGTTGATGGATGAAGTAGTCGGGCTGTACAGCCGACGCATTGGTCAGAAGAAGCTGGCGGTGATCCGCGAGTATAGTACGACCGATTCGATTCCGGGCATGCCAGGTGAGTTGCGGCAGGTCTTCTCAAACCTGGTCACAAATGCCATCGAGGCGACAGCACCGGGCGGCACGTTGCGGCTTCGTATCCGTACTGTCGTTCAGCATCTCGGCGGGACCCTGTGCAGAGGTTTGAGGATTACAGTGGGCGATACAGGTGCGGGCATTCCTGAACCGGTACGTAGCCGGCTTGGGCAAATGTTCTTCACGACCAAGGGCGAGTCAGGAACAGGTCTGGGCCTGTGGGTGACGAAGAGCATCATTGCACGGTATGGTGGAACGCTTCAGCTTCGCTCGTCGACGGGCGCCTCACACGGTACGGTATTCAGCATTTTTCTTCCGCTGCCGACCGCGCGAAATGTGCCAGGGCAGGATGGAAACGAGCGAGTTACGCCCCGCAATGTTACCGAGATTTCAAGGCACCCGCTATACAGCAATCATGCACAACGCGAGATTGAGCCTGCCCACTCCGGCCTTCAACGCAACGGATGATCGCAAGCGCGGACGATCAGTCCTAGAATGAGGGATGGGTTCTTTCGCCTCTCCGCTTAGGGTCATCCACACTGTGTGCTCGCACGACTGTCCGGATTCCTGTGCCGTGCTGGTCACTGTGGACGAGACGGGCCGCGCGCTCAAGGTGGATGGTGATCCCACTCATCCGGTAACCAGAGGATTTCTGTGCGGCAAGGTTGCCAAGTATCTCGACCGCGTTTATTCGCCTGATCGGCTACTGTACCCGATGCGCCGCAGAGCAGGCGTGTCCAAGGGTTCGGTGCCCCAGGGAGAAGAGCCGGCGGCGTTCGAGCGCATCAGCTGGGAGGAAGCGCTCGGTACAGTAGCTGCGCGGCTCGCGGACATCACCGAGCGATATGGTCCGGAATCGGTTCTGCCGTACTCGTACGCCGGGACCATCGGCGTACTCGGCTATGGCTCAATGGATCGTCGCTTCTTTCATAGGCTGGGTGCGTCTCAACTGGATCGGACGATCTGCGCGACCGCAGGAGGAGATGCCTTCCTTACGGTGTATGGCCGAAAGCTGGGCACGGATACGGAAGACTTCCATCGCGCGCGGCTGATCATCGCCTGGGGCGCGAATGTGCATGGCAACAATGTTCATTTGTGGCCGCAGATAGAAGAAGCGCGGCGCAACGGTGCGCGGCTGATCGTGATTGATCCCTATTCCACGCGAACGGCGAAGCTGGCGGACTGGCACATCCCTATTCGTCCCGGCACGGATACGGCACTAGCACTGGGCATCATGCATGTGCTCTTCGCGGAGGGGCTGGAGGATCGGGAGTACATCGCTGCGCATACTCATGGATTCGAAGCACTGCGCGAGCGGTCTGCTGAATATCCGCCGGAGCGAGTGGCCGCCGTGACCGGAGTTGGAGCCGAAGAAGTTGTACGGCTTGCGCGTGAGTATGCGGGCACGACGCCGGCGGTGATCCGCATGAATTACGGGGTACAGCGAAGCGAGAATGGCGGCACGGCGGCGCGCGCGATCGCCATGCTGCCTGCGCTCACCGGGGCGTGGAAGCATCGCGGAGGCGGGCTGCAACTGTCTACCAGCGGAGCCTTTCGGTTCGACGAGCAGGCATTGCAGCGTCCTGACCTGATGATGCAGAGTCCCTTGAGACGGGCTGCCCGGGTGGTCAACATGTCGCAGCTGGGCAACGCGCTTACGGAACTTGGCACGCACGGGGACCGGGACAATCCGCCGGTACATGCGCTGTTCGTCTACAACTCAAATCCCGCGGCGATTGCGCCCAACCAGAATGCTGTGCTGCGCGGGATGACGCGGCCTGACCTCTTTACGGTGGTTCACGAGCAGTTCTTTACGGACACCGCTGATTATGCGGATATCCTGCTGCCGGCGACGTCCTTCCTCGAGCATACGGATATCCAGGGCGCTTACGGACACTACTATGTGCAGCTGTCGCAGCAGGCGATTGAGCCGCCGGGAGAGGCTCGCTCGAATGTGTGGCTATTCGGGCAGCTGGGCCAGCGAATGGGCTTTCCTGAGGCCTGCTTCCATGACACGGCCGATGAGATGGTGGAACAGGCGCTCGGCAGCGGCAACCGCATCGATCCCGGGATGGCCGGGATGACGATTGAGGACCTGAAGCGGAATGGTCGCGCGCGTCTTCGGCTGCCCACGGAACCGGATGGTGGATTTCTGCCATTCGCGGATGGAATTTTTCCGACTATGTCCGGCAAGATCGAGCTGTACTCCGAGTCGCTTGCGGCACAGGGGATGGATCCGCTGCCGGGGTTTGTGCCCTCGCATGAATCGCGGCATCAGCCGGCAGGTAAGGAGCCTCTTCCTTATCCACTCGAGTTTCTGCCGCGCAAGGCGGACAACTACATGAACTCCACGTTCGCCAACCTGCCATGGCACCAGAAGATGGAGCTGCCACGGGCCGGCGTGCTCGAAATGCATCCTGACGATGCGGAGGCGCGCAACATTTTCGATGGAGACCGGGTGGCAGTTTTCAACCAGCGTGGATCGATCGAACTGCGTGCGATGGTGGGACAGTCGGTGCCAGCAGGTGTCGTTGCAGGACGGCTGGCGTGGAATAAACTCTCGCGCGGCGGCAGCAACGTCAACGCGCTCACTTCGGAGACGCTGACGGATATCGGACGTGGCGCTACTTTCTACTCCACACTGGTCGAAGTGAAAAAGGTAAGCGAGTCGGAACAGTAACGATGCCACTGGAAGCCGGATATCAATGCGCGGGATGCGGAGAGTGGAACGATACGTCTGTGGACGAGTCTGCGGGGAGCCGCCAACAATACGTGGAAGACTGCCAGGTCTGCTGCAAGCCCAATGTGCTGGAGGTACGCTGGGATGTTTCTGCAGCCGAATACAGCATTCACGCTGAACTGGAGAGCTGAGCGTGTGCCGAGTGGCGGGCTCCGGTTGAGTCGCAGGTGAGATTCAGTCCGCCCGGGTTGGGAAGTAGCCTGCGCGTCCCATATAATCGGCTTTTCCACCGGATTGTCGGATTTTTCTTTTGCAGTGAGGGCGTGCTTATCTTTTCCGTAAAATCCTGGAGCGGTAGCTCCCAGAGCAAGCAGAACAAATTGGTACGCCCGTATTGGCAGCGGATGTTCAGTCACCTAGCGTTGATGCTCCTTTGCAGCTTTGCTATCCAGGCAGTAGCCCAGCAGGGAGAGGTCATCTCCGAAGTCCGGGTCATCGGCAATCGTAAGATCCCTAAAGAAACTGTTCTCGCCCGCCTCTTCTCGAGGATCGGCGATACTTACGACGCCGCTTCGGTGGAGCGCGACTTCAACTCTCTCTGGAACACCGGCTACTTTGAAGATGTCCGTATCGAGCGGGAAGAGAGCCCCAAGGGCGTGATCCTGGACATCTTTGTCCGGGAAAAGCCGACGATCCGCGAGATCAATTACAAGGGCAACAACGCCATCTCGCAGTCGGACATCCTGGATCGATTCAAGAAGGAAAAAGTCGGCCTGACGGTTGAGAGCCAGTATGATCCGACGCGCCTGGCCCGCGCTGAGACCGTCCTCAAGGAACTGCTTGCCGAGCACGGCCACCAGTTCGCCACGATCAAGGAAGACGTCAAGACGATTCCGCCGGCTTCTGTGCAGGTGAACTTCATCATCAAGGAAGGTCCGACGGTGAAGGTCGGTAACATCGAGTTCTCCGGCAACGAGAACGTCAGCTCCCGCCAGCTTCGAGCGGCGATGAAGAATCTCAAGCCGATCGGCATCCCCGACTCGATCATTCTGGAAAACATTTTTGCCAAGACCTACGACGCCAGCAAGCTGGAAGAAGACTCCGAGCGTGTCCGGGTAGCGTTGCAGAACAAAGGCTATTTCCGCGCAATCGTCGGTGAGCCGGCGACTCACATCCGCAATGAGAATGGCCTGTCGCTGATCACGTTCCGGGCCAAGACCGGTAAGCGGATCGACATCCGCCTGCCGATTGAAGAGGGTGAGCGCTACAAACTGGGCGGCATCAACTTTACCGGCAACAAGGCAGTGCAGAATGTGAAGGCGCTGCGTGCACAGTTCGCGACCAAAGACGGCGAGTACTTCAACTACACGGCTGTCGGCAAGGGTCTGACCAACCTGCAGAAGGCTTATGGCCAGCTGGGCTACATCAACTTCCAGGCCATTCCGACGCCGCGTGTGGACCAGGCCAAGAAACTGGTGTTTCTCGACATCGACATTGATGAAGGCAAGCCTTATACCGTCTCGCGTATCGAGTTCACCGGCAATACGGTCACACGCGATCGCGTTATCCGACGGGAACTGCTGCTTGAAGAAGGTTCGGTCTACAACAGCGTGCAGTGGGAAAACTCACTGCTGCGTTTGAACCAGCTTGACTACTTCGACCCGCTCCGCGTGGAACAGGATTCGACGACGACGCAGGATCCGGAAAATGCGACGGTCTCGTTGTTGCTGAAGGTGCATGAAAAAGGCAAGAACGCCATCGGTCTGAACGGCGGCGTCAGCGGTCTTTCCGGTTCGTTCCTCGGCCTCAATTACCAGACCAATAACTTCCTTGGTTTGGGTGAGACGCTCAGCGTGCAGGCAAACATCGGCAACCTGTCCCGCAATCTTTCGTTTGGATTCACCGAGCCCTACCTGCGCAACAAGCCGGTCACCCTGGGCTTCCAGGTGTTCTCCAGCAAGTACGACTACAACTCGTCGAAGAACTACCAGATCTCGACGGGCGGCGGGAACCTGCCGGCGGCGCAGCAATCGCTGGTACAGAATTACAACCAGTCGACGACCGGCACCACGTTCTCCATCAGCTATCCGCTGCGTCGTTCGTTCAAGCGAATCGGCGCAACCTACAGCTTCAACAACCAGTCGATCCAGACCTTCAGTCCGGCCTCGCAAAACCTGTTCCAGACGCTGGCATTCCGCAGCGGCATCCAGGGCCAGAATGCTTTGACTGGTATCTACTCAAGCGCGCTGTCGCTGACCTACGACTACAACAAGATCGGCAATCCTTATCGCGCCCGCGAAGGCGAGCAGTTTTCAGCGGCATTTGAAGTCGCTGGTCTCGGCGGCAACGTTCGCTACTTCCGCCCGGTGCTGGTCTACAAGCACTTTAACCCTATGAAGGGTCTGCATCCTGACAAGGAAGGCCGCAATGTTCTGGCCTACCGGCTGCAGCTCTCGTATGTGCAGGGCTTCCTCGGCGATGTCGCTCCGCCATTCAACCGTATCTATTCCGGTGGTGAGAGTGAGCTGCGCGGCTTCGACATTCGGTCAGCCACGCCATACGCCTTCATTCCGACGCGTGTGAATTTCCAGCTCACCAACCCGGATGGTTCCTCTGTTCCTCGTGATCCTACGAATCCAAGCCTTGGCGTGATCACCGTGCCGCTGCCGATCTATGGCATCGTCTCGGTTGGCGGCGACACGAGCTTCCTCAACAACATCGAATACCGTATTCCGATTGCGGGACCGGTCGACTTCAAGTTTTTCAACGACTTCGGCATCGATACGGCTGTGCGGAAATCGCAGCTTCGGGAAAGTCCGGAAGGTGCGGACCAGCTAAGTGCACCGCTGTATGGATGTCCTGAATACATCAATGGCGCCTGCGCCGGCGGCATCCAGGTACCGCAGTTCAACGATCGCCTCATTCATCCCATTCACGGCACCAACTTCGTCCCCAGGGATTCGCTTGGCGCCTCGATCGGCGGTATGCTGCCGATCATCCATGCACCGGTTCAGATCTACTACGCTTACAACCCGATTCGTTTGAACCGGGAGATTGCGCCGAATTACCTGATCACCCGCAGCTACTTCCCGGCTGGAGGTGCAGGCGATTACAGCTATGCGCAGTCGCGCCAGCTGTATGACTCCAGCTACCAGTTGAGGGAGCCAACCAAAACCTTCCGGCTCTCTGTCAGCACTACCTTTTAGCCGGCCTTCTTCAGACAAGGGTTTTCCGTTAGGCAGTTAACCCTTGCCTGGAGGAGCAGAAACCCAAAATTTGGCCTTTTTCCTACACTATTCAGCCGTGAAAAGGCGTTCCGGATGCTTGTCTCCCGTGCACAAGATGGCCTGCTCGCTCTATAATTCCCTCAGTCCTGATAAGTCCTGTGGCTCCCCTGTGTGCACATTCCTGTAAATGGCAGGTAGATGGCTCCGTTGGAAAGAGTGCGCTGGGAGTAGACCGGGGAGCGAAAGCTCGCGACTGCCTGCACGCAGGCGATCTGACAACACGACCAAATGAAGGAGTTTCCTATCAACATGAAGCGCTCAGTATCCGCTCTTTGCCTGTTTGCGTCCGCCTTTGGAGCGACCGCGCTGGCACAAACCGCCGAAACACCTTCGGCACCCGCACCTGCCACTGCCGCTGCTGCCGTCCCCGCCGGCCCGTCCAAGGTTGCTGTCGTAATGTTTGAAGCTGCCGTCGCACAGACCAACGAGGGTCAGCGCAACATCGGGCAGATTCGTCAGAAGTTCGATCCAAAACAGGCTGAACTGAAGACGAAGAACGACGAGATTGAATCGCTGAAGAAGAGTCTGCAGACTTCCGGCGCTTCTCTCAGCGATGCCGAGAAGGCAAGCCGCACCCGCTCGATTGATGAGAAGGAGAAGCAGCTGCAGCGCGATGCTGAGGCTGCGCAGACCGACTTCAATTCTGAAATGAATGACATGTACCAGGGTCTGGCGCAGAAGGTCTACGCCACGGTTCAGCAATATGCTTCGCAGAACGGGTATACGGTTGTTCTGGATGCAGGTGGCAGCCAGCAGCAGCCGACCGTGCTTTGGGCGAATGAAGGCGCCAACATCACTGCCGGCGTTGTCCAGGCATACAACGCAAAGTCGGGTGTTCCTGCACAGCCGGCATCATCAGCTCCTGCCGCCGGTGCGACCCGGACACCGAACACGGCACCTCGCAGCACACCGCCGCGGCCTGCCGCAAAGCCGCAGTAACCTTGGACTCAGGTCGAGATCCATCGGCTGAGTCACTGTCCTTTCACATACGATTGGCTGTACGATCAAGCGGGCATTCCGGAGACGGAGATGCCCCTTTTTCCTTGGTTCGACATCCGACACTTGCCTGTGGGAAAAACTGTGGATTTAAAGTTGCGGGCAGAGACGATCTGTTTGATCAGCCTTGGTCTTTGGTAACTTGCGGCGTCTTGCGGGCGCTGATAAGTCCATCAGCGAGAGAGAGTTAGGCCAAGGTGCACCAGAGCCGGGCAGTACCCGGATTTTCCAATTGTCAGCGGCAGACTGACCTTTACATTTCCACATTTTGGGGGTAAGGCCTGCGTGGCGGATCGTCATGCATTCGCCAACATCTCGTGCATTCCACGCTACGTGTCGTTCGGCTGTGTTCCTATCTCGTTGGTCGAAACACCGCGCAGAATGTAAGTGATGTAATAGTCTTCGCCTGCAGCAATGGCTGGTTACTAACAAGGCATGCTTATTACCGATGGCTGCTTTGTAACTTTTATTACATTTTGTGCCACTGCAAGTCGGCGTTAGTTCGAACTGTCTTCGCCGACCTTTAAGACTGCCAGGAACGCTTCCTGCGGAATGTCGACTTTACCGATGCGCTTCATCCGCTTTTTGCCTTCTTTCTGCTTTTCTAGCAGTTTGCGCTTGCGGCTGATGTCGCCGCCGTAGCATTTCGCGATGACGTTCTTGCGGATCGCGGCTACTGTCTCTCTGGCAACTACCTTTGCGCCAATTGCGGCCTGAATGGCGACTTCAAACATCTGTCGCGGTATCAATTCGCGCATTTTCGAGACGAGGGCGCGGCCGCGATCGTAGGCGAAGTCGCGATGCACGATGATTGAGAGGGCGTCGACTGGTTCGCCGGCAATGAGGATGTCGAGCTTGACCATCGGTGAGGCCCAACGGCCGGCGAGATGGTAATCGAGCGATGCGTAACCGCGGGAGACTGATTTAAGGCGGTCATAGAAATCAAGGACAATTTCATTCAGCGGCAGCTCGTAGGTAAGCATGACGCGGGTCGGCGTGACATATTCAAAGTTTTTCTGGCGACCGCGTTTCTCTTCGACCAGCTTCAGGATGCCACCGACGTATTCTTCGTTGGTGAGAATCTTGGCTTCGATGATGGGTTCTTCGATGGTTTCGATGCTGCTTGGATCGGGCCAGCGGGAGGGATTGTCGACTTCAAGCTGGGTACCGTCGGTGAGCGTGATCTGATAACGCACGCCGGGTGCGGTAGTGATGAGGTCGAGATCGAACTCGCGCTCGAGGCGCTCCTGGATGATCTCCATGTGGAGCAGGCCGAGGAAGCCACAACGGAAGCCGAAGCCGAGAGCGGCGGAGCTTTCGGGCTCGATCGAGAAGGAAGCGTCATTAAGGCGCAACTTCTCAAGTGCATCCCGTAACAGTGTGTGTTCGTGTGAGTCGACGGTGTAGAGGCCGGCGAAGACCATCGACTTGATATCTTCGAAGCCGGGCAATGCAGCGGCGGCGGGACGGGCATCTTCGGTGACGGTATCGCCGATCTTGGTGTCGCCGACGTTCTTGATAGTGGCGACGAAGAAGCCGACTTCGCCGGCAGTGAGCTCGCCGATCTCGACTGCCTTGGGCGTGAGCACGCCGAGTGATTCAACATCGAAGGTCTTGCCGTTCGACATGAGGCGGATCTTCATGCCCTTGCGGAGGCGGCCGTGAATGATGCGGGCGAGCACGATAACGCCACGGTAGGGATCAAACCAGGAGTCGAAGATGAGTGCCTGGAGCGGTGCATCGATGAGGCCCTGTGGCGGCGGCAGGCGATGAACGATGGCTTCGAGGATGTCCGGCACGCCGAGGCCTGTCTTTGCACTGACGGCGATAGCGTCGGTGGCATCAAGGCCGACAGCGCTCTCGATCATTTCCTGTGTGCGCAGGATGTCTGCGCTAGGAAGATCGATCTTGTTGATGATCGGGATGATCTCGAGACCGTTGTTAATGGCGAGGAAGGCGTTGGCGAGTGTCTGCGCTTCGACGCCCTGGGTGGCGTCAACGACGAGGAGCGCGCCCTCGCATGAGGCGAGTGAGCGCGAAACTTCGTAGGAGAAGTCGACGTGGCCGGGTGTGTCGATGAGGTTGAGCTGATATTTCTGCCCGTCTTTGGCTTCGTACGCCATGCGGACGGAGTGTGCCTTGATGGTGATGCCGCGTTCGCGCTCGAGGTCCATGGCGTCCAGGACCTGCGCCTGCATTTCGCGCGCGGTGAGGGAACCGGTCAACTCCAGCAGCCGGTCGGACAGCGTAGACTTGCCATGATCGATGTGCGCGATGATCGCGAAATTGCGGATGTGACTGATTTCCATCTGGCGGCTTGAACCTTGAGTTTACCATCGCAAGACGGCATCACCCGCAGCGGTGAGTGCACGATGGCTGTCTGCGAAATACAATGGGCGCTGGCACTTTGTTCTTACGAATGGGAATTTCACGACTCGCTAAAATTCGCCAGAGCAGAAGCCTTATCACGGGCGGCATTGTCTCGCTCGGCTTTTTGACGATCACTGGTTGCCCGCAGTCTTCACAGCCCGCTCCGGGCAGCGCCAAGAAGGCGACTGCGCCTGTAATTACAAAATCATCCAGGCCGGCGCAGACTTCGCAGGCCACGCCACTCGAAGCGAAGCCGGCATCTTCTCCGGCAAGCAGTAATCCGCGTGAGCAGGAGCTGATCGTCGAAGTTGAGCACACGTATCAGAGCGGGATGCAGCATTACAGTGCAGGCGATCTCGGCCGCGCGAAGTCCGACTTCGATCATGCTGTCGACATCATGCTGACGAGCGGGATTGATCTGAAAACCGGGACTGCGCTAGGTGCCGAGTTCGAGCACATCGTCGATGCCGTGAACACACTGGAGCTCGACTCGCTGAAGCAGGGGAACGGATTTGCGCCACCACAGAAGGATGACCAGGCGCCAGTCGACGTCGCGAACGATGTTACGTTTCCGGTCGATCCGAACATCAAGGCAACTGCTGAAGCCGAGTTGAAGACAACGCAGTCGGATCTGCCGCTCGTGATCAACGATGCTGTTGCGAGCTACATCAACTTCTTCTCAAACACATCTGCGGGACGGGGAACGATCATCGCATCGCTCACGCGGGCGGGCCGCTACAAGGCGCTGATCCAGAAAACGCTGCAGGAAGAAGGTGTGCCACAGGACCTGATCTACCAGGCGATTGCGGAATCGGGCTTCAAGCCGCAGGCGTTGAATCCCCGGTCGGGTGCAGGCGGCATGTGGCAGTTCATGCCGTTCTCGGATTACGGTCTGACGCGTACGGCCTGGTATGACGAGCGGTTCGATCCGGAAAAGTCGACGCGTGCGTATGCCCGCGAGATCAAGAAAATGTACAACCAGCTCGGTGATTGGTACTTGGCCATGGCCGCGTATGACTGGGGTCCGGGCAATGTGCAGCGTGCTGTGCAGCGTACCGGCTATGCGGATTTCTGGGAGCTGTATCGACGCAACAACTTGCCGGCAGAGACCAAGAACTATGTACCGATCATCCTGGCTGCGACCATCATGGCGAAGAACCCGCAGCAGTATGGCCTGTCGAACCTGGTGCCGGATGCTCCGCTTGTCGTCGACACGGCGACGGTGACTACAGCTACGGATCTGCGGCTGGTGTCGGACATCATCGGTGCACCGGTGCAGGAGCTTGCGGCTCTCAATCCGGCATTGTTGCGTAACAGCACGCCGCCGGACTCTTCGTATGAGCTGCATCTGCCTGCCGGTACGAAGGACCTGTTCACGCGCGTCATAGCCGAGATCCCGGAAGACAAGCGGGCGAGCTGGCGTTATCACAAACTGCAGCCAGGAGAGACGCTGGACGATATCGCCCGGGCCTACCACGTGACTGCTTCGGACCTTGCTTTCGTCAACCAGCTACCGGCTTCGCAGAGTGGTTCGCCTGACCTCTCGACTCTGGATGCGCTGGTAGTGCCGGTGGTTCCTGTGTCGACGGTGGCACGCAGCAATACCCGTTACCGCGTGCAACGCGGCGATACGCTGGTCACGGTCGCCGATCGCTTTGACGTAACGCCCGAACAGTTGCGGCGCTGGAATCATCTGCGCTCTGCAAAGGTTGTCAAAGGGCAGAGCCTCTACGTAGCCGAGCCGGCGCATATTACGGCACGGACGAAGGGCCGTCGCACTGTGGTGGCACAACGTTCGCGCACCGGCTCTGCGAAGGGAATGCACGCATCGAGTGTGCATGCTGCAACGCGCGCTTCCTCTACAACAGCGCGTGGACATGCGGTCGCCGCGCATGCAACTTCACGCGCAGGTGCATCATCGCATCCATCCTCAAACAGAAAGTCGCACTCCAACTAGCATGCAGAAGCACGATGACCTGATTTTCTTTGCGATGTAGCTCACTTCATACTTGCGTTCAGTGGCGTGGCGTTGCATGCTGTTGCTATAATCCGCGCCGCAGGTGTATCGCGATGTTGCAAGGGTCAGGATTTATAAAAGCCGTGGAGGCAACAATGCAGGACGAGCGGAAGTTATATGCAGCGGGCAACGATGATCACGAGCCCAAGGTGGATGACCACGAAGAAGTCGAAGATGCTTTCGATGATGAAGAGGATGAGGAAGAAGAAACCAGCGTGACGCTTTCCTCTGACGATGATGACGATGACGACAAGCACGATGATGCAGATTTAGAAGATGGACTCCACGTAGAACCTACTTCTGCCGCTGCGAAGAAGACCTCGGCGAAAAAAGCCCCGGCCAAGAAGGCAGCTGCAAAATCCGCTCCTGCCAAGAAGACAGCTGCCAAGAAAGCTCCAGCGGC
>CAZZUX010000077.1:0-18951 GCA_964657395.1 uncultured Ktedonobacteraceae bacterium | reverse complement strand
GGGCGCGCGCTCGCACATGGGCGCACGCTCAGTCATCCCGGCAGGTGCAGCCGGCACCCGCCGCACCCGGATTCCCCGCAGCTCGGCAACCCCGTTCCCGTGGACATCGGCGATCGTGATATCTGCTTCGCAGCCGTCCTCGTCAGCCACCTTCATCTCAGCCAGCGCATACACCTGTTCTGCTTCCTGCCAGACGCAATAACTTTGCACGCTTACCGGCAATACAGCTAAGCTGCCTTCCTTCTCATCCATCGCCGCTTCCAGGACCTGCAGGCATGCGTCCAGAAGTACTGGCTGCAACACCGGCCGTTCCGGACGCGAGTAGATTGCCGGCTTCTCCGGCATCGCGACCCTTCCCAGCGCCACGCCGATCCCGCGATGCACTTCTCGCAAAAGACGAAACGCCTTTCCGTATGTCAGCCCGCGTTTCGCAAGCTCTTCATACATTGCCCCGAGTGGCACAGCATCCGGACAGCGGCGCTTCCATGCCTCTAGGTCAATCCGGCTTCCAGTCCGGCTTTCAACGATCTCCGCATCGCCTGCCCTGTCAACGCTCTCCCACTGTCCACTCGCGTACTCACTCCACGCGCCATCGACCATCGCGGCTATCCGGATTTCCTTCTTACCCGTCGCCAGCATCTGCACTGCAACCGTCTCTGTTCCGAATTGCAATGGACGATGGACCGCAAACTGGCTCAGGCGCGATTCTCCCGGTCTGCCTCGTTCTTGACTGAACGCCACTGCCGCCTGTCGTGCTATCTCCATCCAGGCCGCGAACGGCAGAATCGGTTGCCCTCTCCAGCAATGATCAGCAAGCCACGCCTCGCTCCCTGTACTCCACTCCTGCTCCCACAGGCGCATCTCCGGAAATGCAGACGACACTTCGTGGCCTAGCAGGCCGTCAGCGTCCCTTCGTCGCGTGTCCTTACCAGCAGGCTGGGGCTCCACCCGTCTGACCGGCTCCTCCAGCCAGAACCGCTCGCGGTTCCATGGATAAGCCGGCAGGTCCATGCGCCCGATCGTGCCCGGATACACCGCTTTCCACTTCAACTCAGCGCCATCCTCGTAGAGTGTGGCCACGGCATTCATCAGGCTGGATCGGCCGCTGTGACCTCGCCGCATGGCTGCAACCGTGTTAACGCGGTTCCCGGTATCCGGCTGCGAGCTCACACATTCCTGCAAAGCCCTCAGCAGCACCGGATGCGGTCCAATCTCAACAAACGTCGCGCAGCCCTGGCCCAGCAACTCTTCCACAGCTGCCTGGAAGCGCACCGGATCCCGTACGCCCTTCCCCCAGTAAGCAGCATTGCCGTCGCCGCTCTTCCAGGGCTTCCCAGTCATCGTTGACACTATCGGCATCTTCGGCACAACTGACCTGAAGTCTTCTCCAAGCTCGCAAACCAATGCTTCGGCTGCCCGCTCCATGGCAGCACTATGGAAGGCATACTCCACATCCAGCCAGCGTCTGGCTGTGCCCTGCGCCTCCAGCGCAGCAGCAATCGAAGCAAGCACCGTCTTTGCACCCGACAACACCGTCGACCGTGGGCTGTTCATGGCCGCGATCTCGACCGCCTGCCATCCCTGCGAACCTCCCGCTGCTTTGAGAAACGCATTCACTTCATACGCACTCATCTCAACCGACAGCATCCGGCCCTCGTCCAGGGCGGGATCGCCAGCGTTGGCCCTTGTACCCATGTGCCTGCCGCGCTGCAATGCCAGCCGAAGCCCCTGTTCCAGCGAGAGGGCACCACATGTGACTGCTGCAGCGATTTCGCCCACACTATGACCTGCGACTGCTTCGGGCGTAATTGCCCAGCTTTTCAGCACTTCCACCAGCGCCATCTGCACGGCAAACAACACCGCCTGCGACCGGCTGGTGTCCGCAAGCATTGCTTCGTTTGCAGCTGCCTCGCGCAAAGACCATCCGGCACTCTCCAGCACGATCTGCTCGCAGGTTGAGAACACTTTCGCAGCGACCGGAAATTTCAGCAGATCATCCAGCATTCCCTTCCACACCGAACCCTGGCCGGAGAAGACAAACGCGATCTTTCTCGGCCGGCTGCCCTCCGTGGCCTGCGTCGAACGCGCTTCCGGCACAACTCTCAGATCTGCGCCCCACATTTCAACGAGGCGGCGCTCCAGCTTCTGTTCCGCCTCCGCCGCTGTGCTCGCTGCGACGGCAATACGAAACAGTCCGTGATCCCGATGCCGTGCCGCCGCACCAGCCAGCGCTCCCCACTCGCATCCGGGCTGTCGCAGCATCTCACGATAGTCGGTGGTTATTCGCTCCAGGCTCTCAAGCGTATGTGCAGAGATGGGAAGGCAATACTCCGGCGACTCCTGTGATGGACTGGTCGCGCTGCCCATCCTCGGCATCGTCGGCGCCTCTTCCAGCAGCAGGTGCGCATTCGTGCCACCCAGTCCGAAGGAACTCACTCCCGCATACCGCGGAGCCGCCGTCCGCAGCCACGGCGACGACTCTGTCGCCAGGCGAAGCCGGCTCTGCGCGCCCAGCCGGATCTGCGGATTCAACGTCTCGAAATTGAGGTTGCGCGGAATCTCCTGGTGCTCGAGTGCCAGGACCACCTTGATCAGTCCCGCCAGTCCCGCGCAGGCTTCCAGGTGGCCGACATTGGTCTTCACAGCGCCCAGCAGGCAGGCGCCCGCATCGCTTTTACCAGCACCCGCCTCGCCATACACGGCATCCAGCGCCTCTACCTCGATCGGATCTCCCAGCGAAGTGCCTGTCCCGTGTGTCTCCACGTACGACACATCCGCTGCCGTCAGGTGGCCATCGCGCAGCGCATCGCGGATCACGGCTTCCTGCGCCGGCCCGTTCGGCGCAGTCAGCACGCTCGATCGGCCATCGTGATTCACGGCACTGCCGCGCAAGACTGCACGAATCGTATCGCCATTCGCAATCGCATCCGAGAGTCTTTTCAGGACGATCATGGCGCCGCCCTCGCCCGGCACAAAACCATCCGCACCTGCGTCGAAGGTCTTGGCACGGCCATCGTGCGAAAGCATTCCCCACTGCGCAAAGGTCCGCACTTCATCCGGCAGCAGCTTCAGACTGCTCGCACCCACCAGCGCCAGGCTGCACTCACGCTGCCGCAGCGACTGCATCGCCAGGTGCGTCGCCACCAGCGACGACGAACATGCCGTGTCCACTGCCAGCGAGGGTCCACGCAGGTTCAGCAGAAACGACAGCCGGCCAGCTGCCACACTATGCGCCGCACCCACTCCCGTGTGCGCATCGATTACGGCATCCTTGTCAAGCTGCATGCGCAGATAGTCGCCGTTGTAGATCGCAATGAACGCGCCTGTCGCCGTCTCGTTCAGCGCACTAGGCGCAATACCCGCATCCGACAGTGCCTCCCAGCACACTTCCAGCAACAGCCGCTGCTGCGGATCAATCGCATGCGCCTCGCGTGGCGCAATCCCGAAGAATTCGGCATCAAAGCGATCGACTCCATCCAGGTAGCCTCCCAGGAGAAGTTGCGGAGCAAGACCCTCGCGCGCGCCTTTCCAGCGATCCTCCGGCATACTGCGGATCCCGCTTCTGCCGTCTGCGAGCAGCTTCCAGAAAGCTTCCGGCGTATCAGCCTTCCCCGGAAACCGGCACGCCATCCCGATAATGGCAATGGGTTCCGCCAGCAAAAGCCCGGCAGATGCACCGGCCTCCGCGCGGGCGCGCTTGACTACCAGCGTCAGCCGCGCCGCGCTCAGGGAAGCTTCCGGGCCCTGCCTGTTGTCAGCGGCCAACGACGTCATCTCCCGGCGTCATCAGCGCACGCAATGCCTCTTCCTCTGAGACGTCATCCACCGGGACATCCGCGTGCCCATTGCGATGGCTCGCTTGCAGGTCGTGATGGCCATTGCGCACCTCCGGGATAGACGCCGGCGCTGCCAATGTCTCCAGGCCGAGCCGCTTCAGAATGTGACCCGACAAAGCCACTACCGTCGGATAGTTGAAAACAGCCGTTGCCGGTAGTGCCAGCCCGGTCGACGCATTGACCCGGCGAATCAACTCCAGCGCCATCAGCGAATCGATACCCAGCTGTCCGAATGCCCGGGTCGGCGGAACCTTCTCCGGCGCCAGCCTCAGGACACGTCCGGTCTCCAGGCGCAGGAACTCCATCAGCCGTTCGATCCGCTCGTCCTGGCTCGCCTCCCGCAGCTGCATGGACAGTGATTGTTCCAGCGACTGTTTCGCTTCATCATGCCGCCCGTTCGTATGCGCATCCGCCTCGGCCAACCCGCGAAACAGCGGCGGCACCATCTCGAACCGCTCGCGCATCGTATGCATATCCACGCGGACAGCCGCAGCCTGTACCGGGTTGGCCTTTACGGCCTCTCCCAGCAGGTACAGCGCCTCGTCACGATCGAAACTGCCCAGGCCTTCGGCTTCGGAAGCTTCAATCGTTCTTGCCGTTCCGCTCTCCTTCGCAAGTCCCAGCCCCAGCCATCCCGCCCAGTTGATCGAACACGCCGCAAGCCCCCGTTCCCGCCGGTATCCTGCGAACGCATCCATAAAGCTGTTCGCAGCAGCATAGGTTCCGTGTCCAGGCTGCGGAAAGATGCTTGCGAAGGAAGAAAACAACATGAAGAAGTCGAGTTCACTTCGCAGCGTCGCGTCATGAAGATTCCACGTTCCGGTCACCTTCGGACCCAGCACTGCATTGAAGCGTGACGCATCGACGTCCATGATCAGGGCATCATCAATCACCGCCGCTGCATGCATCACGCCACGCAATCGCCGTCCACTCCGGCCAATCTCCTCGATCAACTCCCGCGTCGCACCCGCATCCAGCAGATCGACCCGACTGTGCCGCACCATTGCTCCGGCCGCCCGCACTCGCTGCATCAACTCTTCGTCAGCAATGCCCGCAGCGCGGCGCGAAACCAGTACCAGCTCTCCCGCTCCGTTCGCGGCCATCCACTCGGCCACGGCCGAGCCCACGCCACCCAGCGCGCCCGTCAGAATGTACGTTGCATCCCGGCGGAAAAGCGTCGCCCCCGGCAATGCCCGCGGCGGATGCACCGGCATGGCCGCACTTTCCCCTGCAAACGCAAGCACCAGCTTGCCGATGTGCCTTCCCTGCGCCATGTACTGGAAGACCTCGGCCGGCTCCCTCGACGAAAACGTCTTCGTCGGCAACACTGCCAGCTTCCCGCTCCCCAGTCCTGTCATCACTGCCTGCAGCATGCGCGCGGCATACGGCTGCCGGTGTTCGATCAGGGCCGCCAGATCCACCGCAAAGTAAGCGATGTTGTTACGAAACACCTTCAGACCCACGCGCCTGTCTTCATAGATATCCCGCTTGCCCAGCTCGACAAAACGGCCCCAGGGTGCCAGCACCTCCAGGCTCTTCAGCAGAAAGTCTCCAGCCAGCGAGTTCAGAACCACATCCACCCCGCGGCCGCCCGTGATCGCGAGCACGCCCTGCGCAAATTCCAGCGATCGCGACGGCAGCACATGCTCCACACCCCATGCCCGCAGAAACGCATGCTTCTCAGGCGAACTCGCCGTGGCGATCACCCGTGCTCCGCGTTCAATCGCGATCCTCGCTGCCGCCAGCCCCACACCACCTCCGCCGGCATGGATCAGCACCCACTCGCCAGCCTCAATGCGGGCAAGCTCCACCAGGGAATAGTGCGCAGTCAGGTAAGCAATCGGCAGACCGGCTGCTTCGGCAAGACTCAGACCATCCGGCTTCTTCACCACCAGCGTCGCCGGCACCACGGCATGCGAAACCAGCAGGCCTACCCGTGTCGGTGATGGCGTCAGCGCGATCACCTCGTCACCCACATGAAGATGCTCCACGCCTGCGCCGACAGCTGTGATGCAACCGCTGCACTCGCCGCCCATCTGCACTGGCGCGCCCGGCTCCAGTCCCGGATAGATACCCAAGGCCTTGGTCACGTCTATAAAGTTCAACCCGGCAAACGCCACCTCGATCGCGACCTCGCCGGGCCCCGGCGCTTCCATGGGCACAGCCCGCAGCTGCAACTGGTCCAGCGCTCCCGGCCGCTCTGTTTCCACACAGAAGCCTTCGCCTGCCTGTACCGGCCGCAAAACCTCTTCCGCCTTCCCGCCCGCGCATTCGATAAACCGCGCTGCAAACACCTGCTCACCCAGCAGGGCAAATCGGTCCTCCGCCATTCCTGCACCTGACGGCGTTACGGCGTAGCTCGCAGAGATCAGGCGGATCAGGGTTTCGACTTCCCTCTTGTCCGACCGCGTGCTCATATCGACCAGGACAGGCCTGAGTTCCGGATGCTCTTTCGCAACCGTTGCGCCCAGCCCCCATACTGTTGCTCCTGCCAATTGAATACCGGCCTCGCGTCCTGCCACGTTCTGCGTTCCTCGTGTCATCAGCCACAGCTTCGGCGGCATATTCCATGCTGCCCGCGTGATCGCCTGCACCAGGGCTGGTACAAACTTCACTCCTTGCGCCTGGGCGTGCATCAGATCCTGCAACTCGTTGGGCGATGGCGACTCTGCTCCCGAAGCAGGCAGCTGCGGCGCAGCGTCGGGCCCAAGTGTCCATAGGTCGACCACATCACTGATGCGACCGGCCTCGCTGGTCACAAGCTGCAAAAGCTTATCGAGTGCTGCACCCCCCTCCAACGGCAACTCATACTCATCAGCGCCCAGAAGTCTAAGCCGCTGATCAGCCACCTCCAGTGCTCGGAACTGATTACCGCGCCAGGCGACTGTGCATCGCCCCGCCAGGTTGGAATGCCCGCGCACCAGCATCGAAGCATGCGCAACAGAATCCTCATCCGCAAAGATGAGCCAGTGTTTTCCCGCAGAACCACTCGGCGTTGGAGCCACAGGTGCAGCGATTGGCGTCCAGTCCATGGCAAACAGATTCTCAACCGTACCTTTGTTCTGCGCTGTCTTCACGCGCCGGACGGTCATTTTCTCAACAACCACCAGCACGCGTCCCTCTGCCGTCCTAAGTTCCAGATCCAGCAGCAGGGTACCCGTCACCGCATTCGCGTCCGAATACCTCGCCTCGGCCACCAGTTCGAGACGGGTCTGCTTCCATTCCGACGGAGGTACGATCAACCGCAGCTCCTTCAGTGAGAGTGGCAGATACAAATCATCCTGCGACAGGCCCTGCAACCTGGGACGCAGCGGCATCATGGTCTGAAAACAGTTATCCAGCAGCGCGGGATGAAGAAGGTAGCCTCCCGCTTCCACCTCGTGGTTCCAGCGAATACTTGCCTTCGCGGTTGGCTTGGTATCTGCCACCGTCGATTCGAAGCCCTCAATCCGCTGGAACGCAGGCCCATACTCTAGACCGCCGCGACGTGCCATCCTGTAATGCTGTTCGGCCGTTCCCTTACGACGGGTTGGGTCAGGTCGCCCGTTCGCCGGTTCTTCCCGCAGCAGTACGGCCGGCAACTCGGCATCTCGCTGCGCCGCATGCATCGAGATAATTCCCGTGCAGTGCTCGGTCCACCCGCCTTCGCCCGTCCCCTGCCGCCCCATGACGGAAACATTGAAGACCGGGGTCTCACTGGGCACGCGCCTGGCCATCAACTGGATCTCCTGGGGCTCCGTCGTCGACAGGTACAGGGCCTGCAGGAAAGAGACGTCCGACAGCGCGGCACTACAGCCGGGCATCAGCAGCGACGCTACTTCAAGCATGGCTTCCACATACCCCGCTGCCGGAAAAACGATAGCGCCGCCTACGCGGTGGTCCGCCAGGTACGTCAGCTTCCGAGGGTCGGCATCTACCGTAAATAGCGTGGTACCCGGCTCCCCGGCAACGTCTCTCCGGCTATGCAGGAGCGGGGTGAGCGGGACACCGTGATCGCTTTGGCCTTCCGCGGCCGCTGCAATATGCTTCGTGTCTTGCGGCCAGAACCGTTCCCGGTCAAAGGCATACTCAGGCAGTTGCACCATGTGGCCGTAACGACGTGGAGCGCTTTGCGTCAGCGCGCCCCACTGGACCTGACCACCGTTCGACCAATAGCGGCCAATTGACTGCAGCAAAGCAGTCGAGGCCGGTTGTCCACGCAGCAGCGACGGAAGCACGATCCGTGCGCCACTCTGCCTGTCGCCGAGACTGCGCAGACACGCTTCCAGCGCGGAAGTCAGGATCGGGTGAGGACTCAATTCAACAAAACAGGTATACCCCGCGCCGCCGAGCGCACGAATCGCTTCAGACAGCCGCACCGGTTCCCGCAGATTACGCACCCAGTATCCCGCGTCCAGCTCGCTCCCTTCCGTAAACCGGCCATTCACCGTCGAATAAAAAAGGGTAGTCCCCGATTCCGCAGAACCTGGACGAAGCATCTTCAATTCTTCGCGAAGCTCCACCAGGATCGGATCCACCATGCTGCTGTGCGAAGCAACATCCACCTTGATCCTGCGGCAGAAGATCTCCTTCAACTCCAGCCACTCCAGCACCTGGTCGATCGCCTCCGCGTCGCCCGAGATCACCGTTGTTCCAGGACTATTCATCGCGGCAATCGAAACCTTTTCCCCAAAAGGTTCAATCCATTCCGACAAGTCCTGTGCCGGCATCTCGACGCTGGCCATCGCGCCCGCCCCGCTCAGCGTCCGCATCAGACGGCTTCTGCGACAAATAACCGCGGCCGCCTCCTCCAGCGATAACGCGCCACACAGGTAGGCAGCTGCCACTTCGCCCATGCTGTGGCCCACAATTGCATCCGCCTTCACGCCCACAGACTGCCACACCGCCGCCAGTCCTACGCTCATGGCGAACAACGCCGGCTGCACAAAATCGATTTCTTTCAGCCACTCCGCGGCTTCAGGAGCATCCAGCCGTTGCCGCAGGGACCAGCCTGTCTCTTTCAGGATTGCCCGGTCGCACAAAGCAAAACTATCGCGGAAAACGGAACTCTCTCGCAACAGGTCACGCGCCATGCCGTCCCATTGCGAACCTTGCCCGGGCGCAACAAACACGACCCGCGGCAGCTCGCTGTCGGCCGTTCCCACCTCGGCAGGCGTCTCGCCATCCACCAACAATCGCAAGTGCGATCGCAGGGCCTCTTCACCGCTGCCGACAGCGGCAAAGCGATGCGTCAGGTGCGTGCGTCGTTGTCCGGCGCGCCAGCATACCGCTGCCAGCCAGCTGTCCCTGTCGCCAGGCATCTCCTCTTGCTGACGGTTCTCCAGGAAGCTAAGCCAGTTCCTGCAGTTGTTCCGAAGGGCCATTTCCGAATGGCCGCTTACCGGAAGAAAGTATCCGCCGAGGTTACCGGCCGTCTCACACGGACCGCTGACGGACACATCCTCCGCGACATATTCCTCCAGGACGATATGCGCATTGGTCCCCGTCATCCCGAACGAACTTGCTGCTGCGAACCTGCGAACACCCTCGCTTCTATACGGCAGCGCAGTATTGACTCCGGCAAGCTGGATCGGGCCATCTGTCCAGTCGATCTCAGGATTCGGCTCGCGATGATGCAGACTGGCCGGAATCATGCCGCGACTCAGCACCAGCGCCGTCTTGATAATCCCCGCCACCCCGGCAGCCGACTCGGTATGACCGATATTGCTTTTCATCGAGCCGATCAGCACGCGCTCACTCGACTTGCCTGCACCGCGCCTGGCGCGATCCGCCTGCAGCGCATCGCAGATCGCTCCCACTTCCACCGGGTCCCCGACATGCGTCCCCGTTCCATGGGCTTCGATATAGCTCAGGTCCGTACCGCGGATCGATGCCTGCCGCCACGCCTCCTCAAGCATCAGCCGCTGGCCTTCACGACTTGGTGTGACCAGCAGACCGCTGCTGCGGCCGTCATTATTTACAGCACTTCCGCGGATGACTGCGTAGATCGCATCGCCCGCAGCTTCCGCATCGGCAAGACGCTTCAACACGATCATCCCGGCGCCTTCACTGCGCACAAACCCATTCGCCGACCGATCGCCGAACTTGCAGTGACCATCCGGAGAAAGCATGCCGGCGTTGGTAAAAAGACGCGTGAAGTTCGTCGAAAGAATCACGTTCACGCCGCCGGCCAGCGCCATGTCGCACTCCCGCTGACGCAGGCTCTGGCACGCCAGGTGCACTGCCACCATGGACGAGGAGCAAGCCGTGTCCACCGAAATACTGGGACCCTCAAACCCGAACGTGAACGATATCCGCCCACACGCCGTCGAGCGCCCGCCACCTGTCAGCAGGTAGAACTCGGGCTTGGCGGAATGCTGGAAGATGTAATCCTCATATTCCGTCGTCCACAATCCGGTGAACACACCCGTGCGCGATCCCTGGTACTGCTCCCGCGTCTGACCCGCATCCTCCAACGCGTTCCAGCTCACCTCAAGCAACAGTCTCTGTTGCGGATCGATGAACTCTGCCTCCCGCGGAGAGATGCCGAAGAACGAGGCATCGAAGCGGTCAATCTCATAAAGGAATCCACCCAGGCTGGTCGCCAGAGGTCCGTGCCCTGCTGCCGTCTGCGCATAGGCCTCGTCGAGCTCGCGGAAGCGTCCGCCCGGGTAGGGCCGGATCGCATCCTCGCCCCCGACAAGCAGCTGCCAGAGCGCTTCCACGCCAACTGCCTGCGGATAGCGGCATCCCATGCCGATGATGGCGATCGGTTCCGCCTTCGGGTCTTTACCGGTGCTCTTCAATTAGTTTTCACCTGTCCTCAAATCAGTGCAGCAATCCGGAAGCCACGGACGACATCGAATTCACATTCGAAAAGGAATGACGGCGCCCCAACGACCTAAAACTCCATCGTGATCCGTTCATCTACGCGATTAGTATTCGCCCTGCCCGGCGCCGTTCCCGCAGTCATCTCCGCCTCGTGCAGGGCAGCCGTCAACTGGCTCGCCAGCACCCCCAGACCCGGCGTGTGCAGGATCTGGCCGTGATCGCCGGGCAGTGAGTGGATCGTCACGCCTTCGCTGGCAAAACGGCTCCAGTCAAGGTCCAGCGGCAGATCCCGTTCCAGCGGATTATCCATGGCCCGGAACAGCACCACTCTTCCCGGATAGGGCCGGACCTTGTAGGAAGTGCCGGCAACACTGTTAATCTCGAGCACATTGCGCACCGTACTCGAAATCGTACTCACCCCTCGCTTCGCCGCCAGCATGTATCTCATCCGCTGCCTGCGCTCTTTCAACCGCCGCCACAGATAGCGCAACCGTCCGTTTCGTCTCGCGGTGTGCAGATAAATCATCTTCAGGCGCAGCCATGTCCGGTGCGCCACGGAACCTTTCGCGATGGAGCGTCGCATCCTTTCTGGTTGCCGGGTATCCAGCATGCCCAGCAGGCCAATGGTCACTCCCTGGATCGAAAGCTGCTGCGCAATTTCATACGCCACCAGACCGCCGAAGGAAAACCCCAGCAGGTGGAACGGGCCTTCCGGGCAGACTGCCCGCATGTCTCTCACATATTGAGCTGCCATCTCTTCCAGCTTCAGGACTGCTTCTCGGTCCGTCAGCAACGCCTGGGCCTGCACTCCGTACACCGGTTGATCTTCTTCCAGCTGCTTGGCCAGCGAATAGAAGCCAAGTACGTTGCCGCCAATGCCATGAATCAGAAAAAGCGGCGGTCGCGAACCGTGAACGTTCCTCAGTGGCACCACCGTCGACGTATCCACCCGGTTTTGCTTGATATAAATCAGTTCACTCAGGTTGGTGATCGTCCTTGCATGCTCCAGGTCAGTGACCTTCAGATCCGTACCCAACTCCTGGTTGATACTGTTGATCATCACCGGCGCAAGAAAGTGATTGCCTCCAAAGGCGTAAAAGTCCTGGTGCTCCGTAATATCTGTGCGCTCGACCGCGCGCATCCAGATAGCGGACACCTGGGCCGTGATGGCCGCCCTGGTCTGTTCCTCAGTCTGTAATCGCAGCGGCATCGCCCCTTTTCCCTTTAGCAACCATGTCCGTTTGTCAGCCTGTCCAGCTTACGCATTCGTCCTGCCCGATGCGACACCCTCAAAACTCAAATTCTTCCCGCTCGCCGGCCAGGGCCAGCGGTTCTTCGTGCATACTTCGTTCCCCGCGTGCCTCACGGATCAATCCGGCCAGCCGCTCTGGAGTCGGCGCCTCGAAAATTGCTCGAATCGTCAATTCAGTTCCATACCGCTCGCGGATCCGAGCCAGCACCATCGTGCCCAGCAGGGAATGACCACCGAGCGCGAAGAAGTTGTCCCCGGGTTGAACCGAAGACACCCCCAGCAGCTCCTGCCAGATCGACATCACTATCTGCGTCTCCTCGGACGCTGTACTGTCCGGACCCGCCGCCCCGACCACCAGCTTGGCACTGTCTGCCTGCTCTATCCCGCTTAACGGCTGCGCATAGGCAGCCCGCGCGATCTCCAGCAGCTTCGGGAACTCCACCGTTGATACAAGCACCTGGACATGCCCGCTCGCCAGGATCCGCTCGCATATCTCGACACCTTCCTCCGGTGTCATCGCCGTCTCCAGCCTCTGGTCCTTCATGTGCTGCATCGCCGCCGGCATCTCCATCTCGGCAGCCATGCCTACTTCGCGCCATGCATCAAAGTTCACCGACACGGCAGGCAGATGCCATTGCTGACGGCACCACAAAGCAAACGAGTCCTGGAACGCATTCGCCGCCGCATAGTCCGCGGCGCCCGCTACCGGCAGTACTGCGCTGATTGACGAACAAAACAGCAGGAAATCCAGGGGCCGTGTGGCATGTGCTTTTCTGACAATGCCTGCTAGTACCTCACTACCCTGGACCTTCGGCCGCAGCACCTCGCTCACCCCGGCAACCGTCTGCGCTGCAATGCGTGCGCCGCCCGGCAATCCCGCCGCATGCACCACTCCCTGCACCGGTCCGAATCTTTGTTCGATCGTCTGCCACGCAGTCTCCATAGCCCCCTGGTCGGCTACGTCGGACGTCAGCAGCAGGAGCTGGCCGCCCTGCTGCTCTAGCTCCTTGGCCCGTTCAATGCGAAGGGAAATAGCATTGCCTCGCCCATGCTCCGTCAGCCATTCTTCCCAATGCTGTCTCGCCGGCAGGGCACTGCGGCCAATCAACGCCACCTTCGCGCCATAACGACTCATCAGGTGCCGCGCCAGCAGGTAGCTGATGCCGCCCAGTCCTCCCGTGATCACGTACGTTCCGTCCCGGCGCAGCACGGAACGGGCGGCTGCCTCCAGCCGCAGTGGTTCCCAGGTCTTTTCCCACCGCCGGCCATGGCGGAAGGCAACAGTGCTCCCACCTGCAACGACTCCCGTCATCTCCGCCAACACTTCCAAGGCCGCCCGCTTGGGCTCACCAGCCGTTGCCGTTCCCGGATCGATGAGCCTCACCGGCACGCCTACAAACTCCGCCGGCACTACCCTGGCCAGTCCCTCCACCACGCCCCGCTCCGGCCCTGCCACTTGTTCTCCGGTCACTTCAAAAAAATTATTCAGGATGATCTCAACCTGTGTCAGCAGCACCCTGGCTTTCTGCGCTGACTGCAGCAGCAGGAGCAATTCTCCATACGCCTGTTCTGCCTCAGCTTCGCAGGTGCCGGCTTCTTGCCCGGAAGCGCCTTGCAGCGTCCGGCAATCCACCAGCGCTACCTTCATTCCAGGCCCATCCGACAATTGCTGCTTCCAGAAATCATCCAGCTGCTCCCGCGACACCTCTCCTGCCGCAAGCCGCCCCACCCGAGCGCCCGCTGCTTCCAGCTCACCCGCCAGCACCGGTCCGAATGTTTCCCTGTCTTCCAGAACGATCCAGAGTCGATCCTTCAGTGATTTCTGCTCCGTCCGGCCCAGCGAGGAGAGCGGCGTTCGCTTCCACCCCGGCACATAGAACCAGGAGGCTACATCTTTCCGCTTAGCCGGCACGTCAACCGGCAACATACCTGAAACCGCCCCGGGCAACGTCCCTGGGAGCGCGGGCGCCGCATCCATCCAGTGACGCTCACGCTCGAACGGATAGGTCGGCAGGGCCATCTTCCTCCATGCCGTTCGCTCCTGTGGCAAGGCGTTCCAGTCGACCGGCGCCCCTTCCTCCCACAGCCGCGCAGCCGTTTTCAGCCAGGTAAGCCAATCATCCACTGTCCGGTTCGGCGCACCCAGGCTGGACGCAGACGCCCTGCTGCGCGCAAGCGGCTGCTGTTGAATCAGAGTCGCCAGAGCATTCCCAGGACCCACCTCCAACAGAAAGCATCCTTGTTGCGCGACGACGGCAGCATTCTCGGAAAACCGCACCCGCGCTGTCATCTGTTCCATCCAGTAGTCCGGGCTGGTCGCCTGTTCCGCCGTGATCCACGTACCACTTACATTCGAAAGCCAGGGCAGCTTGGGAGCTTTCCGGCTGGTCGCTGCTACTGCATTCCGGAACTGCGTCGCCGCCTGTGCCATTGCCGGCGTATGAAACGCCCTGTCCGTAGCCAGCCGAACTGCAGCCACCCGCGCTCTCGCGAGGCGTTGTGCCAGATCCGCAATCGCGCTCTCCACTCCCGCCAGAACTGTCAGTTTTGGACTATTCTCCGCGGCAATCCACAACTCTGTGGTGAGGAACTCGCGCGCCTCTTCCACTCCCAGGCTCACTGCCAGCATCGCGCCTGCCTCGGCCTCATGCATAAACCTGCCGCGCGCCATGGCCAGCTGAAGCCCGGCCTCAAACGTGAACACCCCGGCAACAGCAGCTGCCGTCAATTCGCCGAGACTGTGGCCCAGCAGCACCGTAGGCTGCGCACCCGTCTCCATCCACCGCATCGCCAGGGCGTACTCAACCAGATACAGCAGCGGCTGCGTCATGCTGGTCGGCAACACACCCGCGTCTGCTCCCGTAGCTTCAGGAATTGAAGAAGTCCCAGTTGCAAACCCCAGCAGTTCTTTGCCGAACTCCTCTGGCAGTACTGCCGCGCCGCGTTCCATCCAGCCACGAAAGACCTCATCCTCGCGATACAGCGCAGCCGCCATGCCTGCAAACTGCTGTCCCTGCCCCGGGAAGAGGAATGCCACGGAAGCACCTTCCTCTCCACCCCCGGAGGCCGGACCCGTCACGCTGACCGCGCGTTTCTTCTCCGTCAATCCGCGCAGTTCCCGGACCAGCTCCTCATGACTGCGGGCGACGACCGCATGGCGGTGCGCATAGGTGCGCCTGCCTTCCTGCAAGGTGGCCGCCACAACAGGCAGCGCTACATCCGGCGTCTTCTCCACATACTGGAGCAGCCGACGCACACTGCTTTCCACCGCAGCTGCTGTCTTTCCTGAAAGGTTGAAGACCCATCCCGACCTTTCCGTTCCCGCTGACCCGCCCTTGCCTGCTGAAGCCGTCCGCTCCGCGCTCCTGAGGCACACGTGCACATTGGTGCCGCCAATGCCAAAGGAACTCACACCCGCCCAGTGCTTGTCCTCGGCGTCCGGCCACTCTTCCGCTTCCTGCGCAATCCGGAACGGCGTCCTGTCCAGGCGCAACGCTGGGTTCGGCCGTTCATAATGCAACATCGGCGGAATCCTGCCGTGGTGCAGAGACAGCGCTGTCTTGATCAGCCCGGCGATCCCGGCCGCTACATCGGCATGTCCCATGTTCGACTTGACGGAACCCAGCAGGCAGCGCGTCACACCCTCCGGCCGCTCGCCAAACGCCTGCGCCAGGGCGGCCACTTCGATCGGATCGCCCAGCTCCGTGCCCGTTCCATGCGCTTCCACGTACCCTATTCGGTCAGGGCCGACGCCAGCCGCAGCATGCGCCGCGCGGATCACTCCCACCTGCCCCTCGACACTGGGCGCCGTGTAACCCGCCTTCTCCGATCCGTCATTGTTCCAGGCAGAACCGGCGATGACCGCATAGATGGTGTCGCCATCCGCCAGCGCATCGCTCTCCCGCTTCAACACCACAGCGCCGGCGCCCCTGCCTGGAACCGTTCCGCGTGCCGACTCGTCAAACGGCCGGCATACCCCGTCCGGCGAAAGAATCATGCCTGGTATGTAGGCGTAACCCGCAACCTGCGGAAACATCACCGACACCCCACCCGCCAGCGCGCTGTCGCACTCATGGGACAGTAAGCTTTGGCATGCCATGTGCACGGCTGCAAGGGACGTCGAGCACGCCGTCTGCAGCACCACCGCCGGACCGCGCAGGTTGAGCTTGTAAGCGACGCGCGTTGCGAGGAAATCCTTGTCGTTCCCCAGCATCAACTGGTATCCGCCGGCCGATGCCAGCACCCCGGGGTTCGCCATCAGCTGCAACATGTAGGTATTCATGCCGCTGCCCGCGAAGACACCCGTCCGCTCGCCGTCGCCCGTCATCCCGGCGTGTTCCAGGGCTTCATACGCACACTCCAGGAAGATCCGCTGCTGCGGATCCATGATCTCGGCTTCACGACGAGAGAAGTCGAAGAATTTCGCATCGAAATCCTCCGCACCTTCCAGCCATGTTCCCGACCTGACAAAGTGCTCCGCTTCCACCGAACCGGGATCAATTCCGGCCAGCCGCAGATCTTCATCACCTGCTTTCGACAGCAGGTCCTTTCCAGCCAACAGGTTCTCCCAATATTGGTCAACAGACGCACAGCCGGGGAAGCGCGCAGCCATGCCAATAATGGCCACGCCCTCGGACCATGGCTCGCTCGTATTCGCGCGCGCGCCACTGCTCACCCCTGCCGCTACGGCTTTACCATCAGGCCGTTTGATTTCGGAACAGGGAGTATGCTGCTGTTTCGATCCGTCGAGGCCTGCTTCGCCACTCAATGAAAACTCCTGCCAGTCCTGAACCCGTCCGGGCACGCGTCCCGGATGAATATGCCTCATCTTAGGAAGTACCTTAGTCAGCGCTGGTGAAACAATCCCCATTTCGTTTCAGGTGCTGGTGACTCTACCTGCAGCCGAGAAGGGGATTCGGTATCTGTGTGTACAAAACTATAGTCCGAGGGCCGTATTTACCGACATTTGCATGCGTCCGGGTCAGTCTTCGGGTATCAAAGCGGGAACCGAAGTTTGGCATACTGTCGCCTGCATGCCTTGACAGCGTCCGGCCCCTGTCAGAACGTCCACTCTGCCAGGCCCTCGCTTTAGCCGTGCCGCAAACTGATCTGACAAACAAAAGCTTCAGTTCCCTGGGTATGAGCCTCCAACCGGACCGCGCAAGGCAGCCCTCCCCCACGCCTCTGCATCCCTTCGACTGGAAAGTCGTCCAACTTAATGAAAACTCTAGCTCTGCTCCTGCTCGCTGCCCTCTCCGTCCCCTCCATCTACGCGCAGCAGCAACCTGCCACCGCGGCCGGCACGTTCACCAACCCGCTCCTCCCCTCCGGCGCCGATCCCTCCGTCGTCCAGGAGGACGGCTACTACTACTACATGAACACCACCGGCAGAAATCTCACGATCTGGAGAACCCGCGACATCACTGACCTGCAGAACGCCGAAAAGAAGGTCGTCTGGACCCCGCCCGCAAGTGGTCCCTACTCCAAGGAAATCTGGGCACCCGAACTACACCGCGTCGAAGGCAAGTGGTACATCTATTTCGCAGCCGACGCCGGCACCAATGACACCCATCGTGTCTGGGTCCTGGAAAATAGCTCCGCCAATCCGCTGCAGGGCGCGTGGACCATGCGTGGCAAACTCGCCGACCCCTCCGACAAGTGGGCCATCGACCCTTCCGAGTTCGACAACGCCGGCCAGCACTACGTCATCTGGTCAGGCTGGGCCGGAGACACCAACGGCACACAAAGTATCTTCATCGCCAGGCTCGCCAATCCCTGGACCATCGACGGCCATCGGACCCTCATCTCCTCACCGGATTTTGCCTGGGAAAAAGTCGGCGACCTCAATAAAGGGGACACCCGCTACGATCCGACTCCGCATATCGACGTCAACGAGGGCCCGGAAATCCTGCAGCACGGTGGGAAGATCTTCCTCATCTATTCCGCAAGCGCCTGCTGGACCAACTACTACGAGCTGGGGATGCTGACCGCAGACGCCGGCAGCAACTTACTCGATCCCAGGTCCTGGACCAAGTCCACCAGCGCCGTGTTCTGGGAAGATCCGCAGGCTAGCGTCTTCGGTCCCGGGCACAACACCTTCTTCCAGTCTCCCGATGGAAAAGAGGACTGGATTCTCTACCACGCCAACGCTGCCTCCGGTCAGGGCTGCAGCAATTTCCGCTCTCCCCGGGCCCAGCGCTTTACCTGGAACCCCGATGGCACTCCCAACTTCGGCCGGCCGCTGCCAACTTCGCAGCCCCTTCAGAAACCCTCCGGCACTCGTTAGTTAAACTTTCCGCATGCTGCTCACGCTGGCCATCGCGCTTCTACTCCAGGGTGCGCCGGACCTGGGGCACCGGGCCAAAGCTGAAAACGCTCTGTCTCAGGAAGACTTCGTTGCCGCGCGGGACAATTACGAAGCAATTCTCACCGCAGATCCTGCCAACCCGGCGGCACAAGCCGGCGAGGTCAGCGCATCCGAACACCTCGCACTCAACGCCCGTGCCGCAAAAGACATGAACGCGGCGCTCGGCCACTTACTTCGTGCTCGCAAATTTGCTCCCGACAATCCTCGCCTTCTGTACGATCTCGGCGTCCTCGAAGACGAACTGGGCCTGTACCAGGAGGCGGACGAAGCCGTCACCAGGCTCCTTCAACTCAGCTCATCGGAAGACAAGGCCGTCTATCTCCACGCCCGCATTCAGCTGGATAGCGGCCGGCTTTCCGAAGCCGAGGCCTCGATGGCCACCTACCTTTCAGCCGTTCCTTCCGACGCCACAGCCCACTACGGCATGGGCCGCATCTACCAGTTGCAACAAAATAACGATAAGGCGAAGGAACAATTCAACACATCACTTACCCTGCAGCCAAATCAGACAGAATCCCACTTCCAACTGGCAGATATCTTCCTCAAGTCCGGAGACTTTCAGCAGGCGATCCTGGAAGCCAGGAAGGTCCTGGCTCGCGACCCCCATCACGGCGGAGCACTTACCGTGTTAGGCACCGCTCAATACCGCTTGAAAGACTATCCGTCGTCAGCGCAAACACTCACTG
>CAZZUX010000076.1:0-18983 GCA_964657395.1 uncultured Ktedonobacteraceae bacterium | reverse complement strand
CCTACGCGACGTAATCCCGCCAACCCCGCCAGGTCCGGAAGGAAGCAACGGTAACGGGCTAGTACGTGCGCAGTAGGTCCCCCGGTACTCTACTCGTTCTAAGACCACCTGCGGCTTTGCCGCAATGCTCCCCTTGGTCGTACCTTCCTCCGCAACCTTCCTTGCTTTACATAAATTCCGCCCACACATCTTCAGCCTCGACCGAATCAGCGCGACCAGGGGGCATGAGCGGCGAAGGCGCATCCGCCCGGACGGTAAGTCCCTGTCATAGAATGTAGGAGCACGTCAGATGGAGAACGGATTTGGACCAGGCAGCACCCGCCGCGCACGGCTCGATTGAACACAAAGCAAACACTCAAGTGGCCGAACAACCTGTCCGCCGCACCTTGCGCTCCGCCAAAATCAGCGCCCTCGGCACCTATGTTCCGCCCCGCGTTCTCACCAACCATGACTTCGAAAAGATGGTCGAGACCAACGACGAGTGGATCACCAGCCGGACCGGCATCCGGGAGCGCCATGTAGTCGAGAAGGGTGTCGCAACCAGCGATATGGCCGTGGAAGCCGCAAATCGTTGCCTGGCCGAGCGAGGCCTCACTGGTGCCGACGTGGAAGTCATCATCATCGCCACTGTCACCCCGGACATGATGTTCCCCTCCACGGCCTGCCTCGTTCAAAACAAGATCGGCGCAAAAGGTGCCTGGGGATTCGATCTCTCGGCGGCCTGTTCTGGCTTTGTCTACGCGCTGCAGGTAGGCGCCAAGCTGGTCGAAAGTGGTGCGCACTCCAGGGTTCTGGTCATTGGCGCAGACACCATGTCCTCCATTCTCGACTACACGGACCGCTCAACCTGCATCCTTTTTGGCGATGGAGCCGGTGCAGTGCTGATCGAGCCCGCAGCCGAGGACGAGACCGGCTTTATGGACTATGTGCACGAGGTTGACGGTTCCTGGGGCACGGCCCTCTACATGCCCGGCGGAGGCAGCCTCCACCCCGCCACAGCAGACACAGTGGCCCAGAAAATGCATTTCGTTCATCAGGACGGTGGAGCAGTCTTCAAATACGCCGTTCGGAAAATGGCAGAAATGTCTGAGCGTCTCCTTTCCCGGAACCATCTGACGGTCAGCGATCTCGGCTGCTTTCTGCCCCACCAGGCAAACAAGCGCATCATCCAAGGGTCGGCTGAGCGCTTGGGTCTACGCGACGATCAGGTCCTGATCAATATCGATCGCTACGGCAACACCACCGCAGCTACCATCCCGCTCGCCATGGAGACAGCCCGCCAGGAAAAGCGGCTGAAGAAGGGTGATTCGGTGTTGATCGCGTCCGTGGGGGCGGGGATCACCTCAGGCGCCGCCTTATTCCGGTGGGAGATCTAGTTCCATCTTATGCAGCCTCAGCGGCGGCTTCTTCAACGGTGGCTGGCTGACTGCCCAGTTCGCGACGAATCTTCAGGAATTTGTACGTTCCATATGCGACGCCAACCACCGAAATCGCAGCGATGCCCCAGCCTATGACGCCCGCGTAGTCAGCCAGGTAGATCCGCCAGGCATGCAGGATGGCCCGGCCATACGTCACTCCCAACCAGGTCACAACGCTGTAGCGAATACCGCGACCCAGAGCGTAGGCCAGCACGAACGTACGTCGCGGCACTCCTAGGGCACCGGATGCCAGAGAAAACGGCATGAGCGGCACAGGCGGAGGCAGGATCGTCGCAATGGTCACAGCCACGAAGGCACGCGCCTTCACCCAACGTTCCACACGCCTCAGGATGCGCTTTGGAACGAAACGGCCAAGAGCCGCCTCGCCACCCGCCTTCCCTATCCGCCAGGTTAGAAATCCTCCCACGATCGACGCTCCAATCGTGATCATGGTCAATAGCCACGGATTTCCGTGCCTGACGATAAGAAGCAGGAGAAGGAAATCCGTACTGCCGGGGATCGGCAGAGGGATGACCCAGCCGTCCAGGAACGAGACCAGGCCGACTCCAACTGCTCCAAGGTGGATAACCCAGCGCAGGAACGCCGATTGATGGTGCGCCCCATGATGAGCGGCATGGACAGCAGCCTGTTGAGCAGCGAGAAGGATCACACCCATTGGACGCAAATTGTTGGATGGCAGACGCTCCGAACTGACAATTTGGCTTTCAGCCCTGCACCACCGCTCTTCTGTGGTGACTTAGAGAAAGCGCAAGGCAGGGGCTGATGGCAACACTCCGCACTCGGCTGCGAGTTTGAAGAAATGCTCGATCGCAGCAACACACTCTTCGTCCAGGATGTAGTGGATATTCTGGTTCAGATACGTGCGTATCGTATCCGTAGGTATTGCAATGCGAGCCGACCACTCCTGAACCAGGGCTTCGCGATTTGCAAGACCATGGTCCCTTGAACGCAGGAAGTCTTCGCGGACCCTGTGCTGTTCTGCTTCATTCGCAACAGCTTCCTCCCTCACCACCCAGAAAGCAGAAACCCATGGCAGCCCCGTGTAGGCGCGCCATGCTGACCCGAGGTCCATATAGGTCAGGCGCTCGCCTGTCCGAACTCCCCGCGCCGTTCGATCCTCCAAGGCCAACAACGCAGGATCTCCAATCAACACCGCAGCGTCACAAAATGCCAGCATGTCTTCAAGGTTCGGCGCATGAGATACGTAGTGGACCGGCTGCTTCCAGTACCGCTTAAAAAGAATTTGCACATACGCCAAGGTAGCTCGCGAAGAAATGTCCGCTGCGACCGTACGGATGGAACTCAATGGAAGGTCTGCCCGGTGAACCAGGAGCAGGGAACGGATGGCTCCTTTCGAAGCAACAGTGCAGCCGGGAATGATGAGAAGCTCTGGCGTCTCAGCATACGATGCGATCGGCACCAGGCCGATATCCGATGCTTCTAGGCTTTCTATCGGAAGGGCAAGACGTTCAGCGCACTGCGCCGGCATCATTGCACGAACATCATATCGCCGAGCCAGTTCCTGCTCATGCGGCGGGTGCTCAAAATCCCACATCAGCGGCGCGGGATTAAGAAACCGTATGGCAGCAATACGAAGTCGAGATTCCAAGAAAGTGCTTCCTGCTACCAGTGTATCGCCCTGAAGCGCACGTGTTCGCGCAGGGCTTCATCTGCCAATTCGGTTCAGTTTTAGTTGCAGATATGCTTTTGGCACGCATCGGGCATTGACATACCCTCGGCTCGCGCCTAGTCTCTGGCCAACTATTCATTCGAATTCAAAGGAAGAGACCTGCGTGTGTCCTCGCGCAAGGAACTCATATGGCCACGCATACTGCTTCGTCGCCTGTCTCAGGTAGCGAGCTGCCCGCTGCCGAACAACTTGCCTGGCTAGCCCTGGTACTCACCCCCGGTCTTGGTCCGCAGCGTATTCTGCGCGCCTTCCGCGAGACCCGCCTGATTGATCGCATCTTTACTATGGCCTTGACCGAGCTCGAATCGCTGGCCTTCCCAGCCGAATCGGCTCAGTTTATCTTCGACGGCAGCGCGCGACGCACGGCAGACAAGGAATGGCGGGAAGTGGTCGCTTCCGGCGCGACTCTGCTTACCTATACTGACCCGCAGTATCCGGTCCGGCTGAAAGAGATCTTCGATCCGCCACCAGTCCTGTGGCTGCGTGGTGATCCGACCAACCTGTCCCGGCCGGGCGTTGCTGTTGTCGGGACACGACGGCCATCTCCCTACGGCCTTGGCATGTCGGAGATGCTGTCCCGCGACCTGGCGTCCCGCAAGTTGACCATCTTCAGCGGAATGGCGCGCGGAATCGACACAGCTGCCCACAAGGGTGCGCTGGCAGTTCGCGGCTCGACTGTCGCTGTCTGGGGCACCGGGATCGACGTCATCTATCCCAAAGAGAACAAGTCACTTGCTGAACAGATCATCCAATCCGGCGGCACCATCATTTCGGAACTTCCTCTCGGCACCTTTCCTGCGCCCCAGAATTTTCCGAGACGCAACCGCATAATTAGTGGCCTCAGCGTGGGAGTTCTAGTCATAGAAGCAGCGGAAAACAGCGGTACCCGTGTCACCGCCCGCTGTGCCATGGAACAAAATCGGGATGTCTATGCTGTTCCCGGCAACGTAACCAACAAAAACTCGTGGGGCCCGAACACGCTCATTAAGCAGGGCGCGAGACTGACAGCGACATGGGAAGATGTCTGGGAAGACCTTCCCACCCAGGTGAGGCTTGAGCTCGAGGCCGATCTGCCTCGGGACGACCGGTCTGAATCCAAAGCGGAACCCGGCGCATCCTTATTCACAGAGCCTCCAATGAGAGAGCAGGAACTTCTCGTCTATCGCCTGCTGCGTCATGACGAACCCATGCAGATCGACGAAATGATGGAACTGCTGGAAGCGCAATTGACGTCCGCCGAAGTCTTTACAGCCCTTTTCGAACTTGAGCTGGCCCGCCACATTCAACAACTTCCCGGCAAAAATTACGTCCGGCGCATGTAGCGGCGTCAGATTAGGGTGACGTCTCAGCTCCGCTGGCTGCCATGGCAAGCCTCACCGTAAGTACAGGGGGAGGGTGGCGTCGAGGTCAGCTTGTGCGGCTTCAAATCGCTGCCACGCGGGCAGCCCTGCCGATGGACGGCTCTGGCGCCTTCGGTTGTAGCGTGGTAGCTTCCAGAAATCGGCGGTACTCCACATACCTGGTGGAGGCGCACCGCTGGAAGGAATCAACAATGAGTAAATCCCTCGTGATTGTCGAGTCGCCGTCCAAGGCAAAGACGATCAACAAATATCTCGGCAAGGACTACATCGTGGAAGCCTCCTTAGGCCACGTGAAAGACCTCCCGAAGAACAAAATTGGTGTAGAACTCGAAGACGGCAGCTTCACGCCGGACCTGATCGTCATGCCCGACAAGATCAAGGTCATGGACCGTCTGCGCAAACTGGCAACAGGCGCGAAGGCAGTGTACCTGGCGCCCGACCCTGACCGCGAAGGCGAGGCAATTGCTGCGCATCTTGAAGATGAATTGCGTGACTACGCGACCAAAGGAACGATCCATCGCGTCACCTTCAACGAGATCACGCCCAAGGCAGTCAAAGCGGCGTTCCTGAATTCGCGGGCTGTCGACCGCAACCTGGTGGACGCACAACAGACTCGCCGCGTCCTCGACCGCATCGTCGGCTATCAGATCTCTCCGCTCCTGTGGGACAAGGTTCGGCGTGGTCTCTCCGCCGGCCGCGTTCAGACCGTTGCCTTGCGCTTGATCGTCGAGCGCGAACGCGAAATTAAGGCCTTCAATCCAGTCGAATACTGGACTATCGATGCACATCTGAACCCTCTACCAAAAGGTGCCGAATTCACCGCCCGTTTCGTCGGCGTAGATGGCAAGCGCGCCACCATCCCGACGGTCAGCTCTGCTTCCGTTCCAAACGAAGCGGCCACGCAGGAAATCCTCAAAGCGATCAAAAAGGCGGACTGGTCGGTCCGCGAAGTAGAACGCAGCGAACGTAAGAAGAGTCCTACGCCGCCCTTCACCACCAGCAAACTTCAGCAGGATTCCTCGCGCCAGCTGGGCTTTAACGTCAAGCGCACCATGGGCGTGGCACAGCGTCTGTATGAAGGCATCGAGATCGGGTCCGAAGGCACCACTGGTCTGATCACCTACATGCGTACCGATTCCACCCGTGTCTCCCCGGACGCAATCACCGAGGTACGTGAATACATCAGTTCCAAGCACGGCAAGCAGTATCTGCCGGATCAGCCGAATACCTTCAAAAGCAAAAAGGACGCTCAGGATGCGCACGAAGCCATTCGTCCTACCCATGTCGAAATGGCTCCCGACGACATCAAGCAATATCTGAGCGACGAGCAGTTCAAGCTCTACCAGCTCATCTGGCGGCGCTTCGTTGCTTCGCAGATGCTGCCGGCGCTTTTCGATCAAACCACTGTTGAAGTGGAAGCGAGGGCCGACCGCCGCTATGACTTCCGCGTCACCGGTTCCATCCTGAAGTTCGACGGCTTTCTGAAAGTCTACGAAGAGGCCAAGGACGCGAAAGACGAGGACGACGACGCACTCAAGAACAAGCTTCCCGACCTGAACGCCGGGCAGAAGCTGAACCTGCGAGAGATCGAGCCTGAGCAGCATTTCACCGAGCCACCACCACGCTTTAATGAAGCGTCGCTGGTCAAGATCCTCGAAGAGCGCGGCATCGGACGGCCTTCGACCTATGCCGCCATCATCAACACCATCCAGGAGCGCGAGTACGTACGTAAAGTTGGCATCGGCCGCGCCGGCAAATTTGTACCCACCGAGATCGGCCTGGTCGTCACAGACCTCCTGGTCGCCAACTTTCCCTACATCTTCGACCCGGCCTACACCGCTCGTCTGGAAACCGAGCTCGACGACATCGAAGACGGCAAGGAAGTCTGGACCACGCTGCTCCAGGGCTTCTATGGCCATTTCGAGAAGGAGCTGCTCCACGCCGAAAAGCACATGGAAAATGTGAAGCGGATGGAGAAGGCCACGGACCAGATCTGCGAGCGCTGTGGCTCTCCCCTTGTTTTAAAGTGGGGCAAGTTCGGAACGTTCTTCGCGTGCAGCGCCTACGATAAAAAGGATCCCGCAAGCTGCACATTTACTAAAGAGAACATCATTGATCTGCCTGACCTTGAAACAGCAGACACGCAGGACACCGACAGTGCAGAAGAATACTGCGAAAACTGCGGCAAAACGATGGTGCTGAAACGTGGGCGCTTCGGTACCTTCATGGCCTGTACCGGCTATCCGGAATGCAAGACCACCCGAAAACTCGATTCGAAAGAGCAGCAGAAGCCGCCTCAACCACTGGAAGAAATGTGTCCGCAATGCGGTGAGCATCACCTTGTCCTCCGGCATGGCCGCTTCGGCGAGTTTGTCTCCTGCGGTGGTTATCCAAAGTGCAAGTACATCAAGCAGAACACCATCGGCGTCACCTGCCCGAAATGCGGCAAGGGTGACATCGCTGAGAAGAAGGCGCGTCGCGGAAACGTCTTCTATGGCTGCACTAATTACCCGAAGTGTGACTTCACCTCGAACTACAAGCCTGTTGCGCAGGAGTGCCCGGAGTGTCACAGTCCGTACTTGCTCGAAAAAACGCTGAAGTCCGGCATCTATCTCACCTGCCCGAATAACAGGAAGCCCTCAGCCGAGGAAGAGGCAGCACCAAAGAAGCGCATGAAAAAGGGCGAAGCAGAGGAAGCTCCGACTGTCACCTGCACCTTCAATAAGCGGATTGGTGATGCCCCCATCGTAGAGCGCTTTGAAGCAGAGCCTGCTGAAGCTGAAACCGTAACGCAATAACAGTAAGGCCGGAAAAGCAGCTTGCCTTTGCACGTATAGGAATGGAGTAGAAATGGAATCGACGACCCTGGCTTCCGGTGAAGACGCGGAAATTATCATGCACCTCTACGAGCTTCGTCGCGAGTCGACGATGCGTGCCGCCCGGCACTGGATCATGGTGGATTTCTGGCCGTCTTCCGCAGAGGAGATCCTGGCGATCCATGCAGCCTTCGGTTCGCAATTCAATCAATATCTACGTCAGATCAACAGTTACTGGGAAATGGCCGCCTCCTTCGTCACGCGCGGCGCCCTCGATGGCGACATGTTCTTCGAATGCAATACTGAAAATACCTTTATCCTCGCCAAGTTCCAGCCATTCCTCGCGGAAGTACGCGAACACATGCCAGGCTTCCTGGTGAAGACCGAACTTCTGGTTTCCAGGTACGCTGTAGCTCGTACCAACCTGGATCTGGCTGCCAGGGGAATCGAAAGGCGGCGCCCCGTCGAAAGAGCAACCGCCCCCATTGGAGCAGCTTGAAAGAAGTACATCCCGGCTTGCCAAAATTCATAGGCAGGTAGCATACTCGGTGGGACGTATGGAGGAATTCAGATGAAACGAGCTTTCGCAGTCCTTCTGCTATGTAGCAGCTCTGCACTGGCCGCAGACATGAGCGCCAAACCCATGAAGCTGATGGGCTATGTTGGTGATTCTAAATGTGGAGCCACGCATAACAGCTCGGCGCAGGACGCTGCTTGTGTGAATAAATGCATAACCGGCGGTGCCAAGGCAGTCTTTATCGATGACACCAAGAAGCAGGTCTGGGCGATCGACAACCCCGATGCCGTGAAAGGCGATGAAGGTAAGTCAGTCACCGTAATGGCCACTGCCGACGCAACCGCGATGTCCGTTCACATTGACAAGGTCGTCAAGGTTGGCAAGGTAGCGCCGCCTGCAGATGGCGGAATGAAGATGAACTAGAGACCAGGGACGTTTGAGTTTCGCATCACGACGGCAAGGGGCGCCTCTGTGCGTCCTTTCTCGTTTCAAGGGTGCATCCACCATCAATCAGCCGCACGTCGGCCTCTAGGAGCACAAGAGCACTATGGCAAAAGCAACATGGAACGGCAAGATCATCGCTGAAGGCGATACGTTCGAAACGGTGGAAGGCAACATCTACTTCCCCGAGAGCGCAGTAAAGCGGGAGTACATCCGCACAAGCACAACCACATCCACCTGCCCCTGGAAAGGTCAGGCGCGTTACTACAGCCTGCTGGTAGACGGACAGGAAAACCCCGATGCCGCCTGGTACTATCCCGATCCCAAGCCGGCAGCAAAGAACATCAAGAATCACATCGCCTTTTGGCGCGGAGTCGAGATCGAAAAGTAGGATCGGTGCCCAAGAATCACTCGATTCGATCGGTCTCTCCGAAGTCCGATCGGTCCGGCGGCAGCCGCTTCATCGTGCACCTGTCTGCCAGGTATTCACCAGTGCCCCATGTCTCACTTCCGAGGCCTGGGGCATTCATTTAAGCTGGGCGACACTTATAGGATTCCTCTCCGCCTATGGCCATGCATGCCGTTGAGATGTCAGTCTTCATCTTCTTCTTCCTGCTCGTTACGGTCGTCGGCTTCCTCGCTTCCAGGTGGCGACGGGGCGACCTGGATCTGCTGGACCAGTGGGGATTGGGCGGCCGCAGCTTCGGCACCCTGATCACCTGGTTTCTCATCGGTGGTGATCTCTACACTGCTTACACCGTGATCGCAGTGCCCGCATTGGTCTTCGGTGCCGGTGCCATGGGCTTCTTTGCGCTCGCCTACACCTGCCTCGTCTACCCCTTCGGCTTCCTCATACTGCCTCGATTGTGGGCGGTCTCGCGAAAGCATGGCTTTGTCACTGCCGCCGACTTTGTCAGAGGCCGCTACGGAAGCCACTGGCTGGCCCTTGCCGTCGCTCTGACCGGCATACTCGCCACCATGCCCTACATCGCGTTGCAGTTGATCGGGATGAATGTCGTGCTGGCCCAGATGGGACTTACCGGCGACTGGCCACTCCTCGTAGCCTTCCTCATTCTTGCGCTCTACACCTACTCAAGCGGGCTGCGTGCGCCGGCACTCATCGCGCTCGTCAAGGACGCCATGATTTACATCATGGTGCTCGCTGCCGTCACCTACATTCCCTATAAACTTGGCGGCTATCGTCACATCTTTGAAGCAGCAGGGCCGGTCCTCGCTGCCAGGCACCCGGCCGGATCCCTGATTTTGCCAAAAGCTTCCTACAGCACCTATGCCAGCCTCGCTCTCGGTTCGGCGCTCGCTCTCCTCATGTATCCGCACTCGGTCACAGCCATCCTTGCCGCAAAAAGCAGCGATGCCATCCGCCGCAACCAGGTGCTTTTACCCGCCTACTCTCTACTGCTTGGCCTCATCGCATTGATGGGCCTGATGGCACTGGTCGCGGGTCTGCATCCTGCCACTCCCAACATGGCAATCCCGATGCTGATCGAAGCAACTCTCCCGCCGTGGTTTGCAGGCTTCTGTTTCGCTGCCATTGCCATCGGCGCCCTGGTGCCTGCAGCCATCATGTCCATCGCCGCAGCTAACCTGTTCACGCGCAACTTCTATCGTGAGTACATCCGGAAAGATGCAACTCCCCGGCAGGAATCGCAGGTCGCCAAGCTCACGTCGCTGGTCGTTAAATTGGGCGCACTCGCTTTCATCTTCTTCCTGCCTCAACAGTATGCAATTAACCTTCAACTCTTCGGCGGCGCGTGGATCCTGCAGACATTCCCCGCCATCGTCTTCGGCTTGTGGCATCGCCGCTTTCACCACGTTGCCTTACTGGTAGGCTGGGCCGTGGGCATGGCAGCCAGCACGGGCATGGAGATCAGCCTGCACATGAAAGGCTCCACCTACGCTCTGCATCTCTTCGGTCACATCTATCCTGCATACGCCGCTTGCTACGCGCTCGCATTGAACCTGTTATGCTGCCTCATCCTCACGCCGATCCTCGATGCTACCGGCATAGCTCGCCATGTCGACGCCACCGACGATGCTGATTATGAAGACAACAGCCATCTCGCCCCATTGACTCAACCCTCGCCGCTGGTGGAGTTTTGATGCCCCTCCCTGATTTCAAAAATCCGCAACGGTCCAGCCGAGCGGCAAGCGCACGCAGTGGTCTGCATGCACGAGACACCCTGCTGCTGATCCCCGCGCTAGGATTGCTCGTCCCCGGCATCTACGCTCGGCGCGATCCCATGCTCTTCGGTTTTCCCTTCTTTTACTGGTACCAGTTCGCCTGGGTGCCCCTCGGTGCCACGCTTACCATGATCGTTTTCCTGTTACGTCGTCGCAGTACAACTCCGCGCAGCAACCCACGCAAAAAGCCCTGAGGGCATAGAGAACTTCAATGCTGAATGCCATTCGACTGTGGATCCCGCTAGCCATCACAGCACTGCCGCTCTTTTCCTCCGCGCAAGCGCTGACAGCTGCCGAAGCGATACACCAGGTTCAACAACGCTATCCCGCAGCCGCAGACGCCAACACTGTCGATACCATCAAGGCAGGCGATCCGGCTACACAGGTCAAAGGAATCGCCACCACCTTCCTCGACACCATGGACGTTCTCCGCGAGGCAGATCACCGCGGACTCAATCTTGTCATCACGCACGAACCCACGTTCTATAACCATCCCGACGACATCCGGCTCTTCAAGGATGACTCGGTCTATCTGGAAAAGCGCGCCTTCATCGAACAGCACCATATGGTCGTCTATCGCCTTCATGATTCCGTGCACGAGGCATTGCCTGACCCTCTGGCTCTGGGCCTGATCCAGGCTCTCGGATGGCAGAACTATATCCAGCCACGCGATCCATTCTTCGCCGCCATTCCGCAGACCACCCTCGGCTCTCTTGCCCTCTATCTGCAGAAAACACTTGGTGCACCTACCATGCGCATCGTCGGCCATCCCGGTCAACACATCACATACGTTGCTCTGCTGCCAGGAGCAGCAGGCCTGCAGAAGCACCTGGATGCTCTGCGGCGTCAGGATGTGGATGTGTTGATCGTCGGTGAAGTACCTGAGTGGGAGACAGTGGAATACGTGCGTGACGCCACTGCGCAGGGACGCCACAAGGCCCTCATCATGCTGGGCCACGAAATGTCAGAGGAGCCTGGAGTGGAGCTATATACGCAGCAACTTAAAACGCTCTTTCCCAACCTCAGGATCGAACATATCGTCGCAGGCAGTCCTACCTGGAGCCCTGAACATCCACCAACCGCATCTCCCAGGTAGCTGAGCGACTTAGTAAGCCTGCACCTGGTCGACGGGTAGCCGAACCTGGAAGCAGGTAGCCCCAGGCACAGAATCCACCGTCAGAAAGCCGCGATGCGAGCGAACGATGCGAGTCGCAGCATCCAGTCCCAGTCCAAGCCCTTTGCCCGGCGCCTTGGTTGTGAAAAAAGGTTCAAAAATCCGGGCCTGCAGTTCCTTCGGGATGCCGGGACCATCGTCCCACACCTCCACCAGCATCATCTGACCTGACACTCTCACCTTGATCACAATGCGCCCACGAAAGTCTGTCGCTTCGAGAGCGTTCTCGATAAGCGCAGTCCACACCTGGTTCAGCTCACTGCCGTAGGCAGAAATCAATGGCAGACCCGGCTCGTACTCGCGAATCACTTGGGCATGTTCCATCTGGGACTGCAGCATCACCAGCGTGCTCTCAATACCCTGCGGTACATCCAGTTCCTGGATGGGAGCCTGGTCCAGGAACGAATAATCCTTGATAGCCCGTATCAATGTAAAGATCCGTTCGGTCGAGTCCAGCATCGCTGAAGCCATGCCCTCCGCCCGCAGGCCCGAACATATCTGCAGCAGCACAGTCTCAATCATCACCGGTGTAATCGAAGGCGGAAGCTGATCAAGCTGTGCAGGAGCGACGCCAAGTTCTGCCAGTTCGGGAGCAATCTTCCAGCCTTCTCCGATGTTGCGCGTGCTCAACCAGTCCTGTATCGCATCTTCCCGTAACGCGATGGACGAAGATTCCTGCTGATCGCGGTCGGGAACCTCTTGCAGAATGCCCTGGTACCAGGCCTTCAGGTCGCTCGTCTGCACCTCCGTCAGGCAGAGGTGTCCAAGCTTGAGCGAATTATCGATAAAGAATTTGAGCTCACTCTGCATGCTGCCCGCAGCACGCTGGGCTGCAGAGGCCGGATTATTCAATTCGTGAGCGAGATTCCCAGCCAGCTTGCCTAAAGCCAGCAACTTCTCCGACTGCTGCTCCATGCGCGTCACTTCACGAACCCGCTCCAGCAGAATGGCTACCACCCGCTCCGTCATGGAAGGAATGGCCTTCAGCATATCCGGGAACAGGCTGCGGTCATACGTGAGTGCCCAGGTCGGCCCGACGGTGTAGCCCTTTCCTCCATACTGCTTCATTCGAGAGAAGGGCAGCAGCCCTGTGATGTGACCGGCACGGCCAATGAATAAGGCACCCACTCCGTGGTCCCGCCGTACCTGGATCTCCCCTCTCAGGACAATCGTCATCGAGGTAGCCGGAGCACCCTCCTCGAAAAGGGTTACCCCGGAATCAGCGAAACTCTCCACACCATGCTCAGCAAACCACAGGTATTCCTGATCGGTGAGACCATGCAGCGGCGTTACCTTGCGTAGTGCTTCGACCAGGGCTTCTTTGCGATCCACGCTTGCAATCTTCATTTCAGCCTGTAATCCCATACCCGCACGCTCCGCCTTCATTGTCCTACAAGCTGGCTGAAGACAAATGAAAACGCCTGCGACGGGTGCAAAAAAGCGGTCGAACAGGCACAGGAAGCAGGGAATGGACGCTTCGAGGAAGACTCCCTACTTCTGCCGCATCTCGTCCTGCCGCATCGGCATGCCGTCGATCTTCTGGCTCAACCTCGCTGCGGTGAGCACACTGCTCTGCCGGAACTTCTCGCCACCATCCTTGCCGACAAGCACCACGGCGAACTCTTTGTGAGTCAGTCCGAATTGCTTTCGAGCAGCTGCGGCATCCTGCTCCGTAAGCCTGGCAATCGGCAACGATCCTGTAAGCTCCGGCGGGGCCTTGCTCAGGACAACTACCATCACATCACGCTCCCGGAGTGCCGACGCATGCTGTTGCAGTTCGGCCAGCTGCTCTTTCAATCGTGTGTCTGAACCACTTGGAGCGATCAACAGCAGCGGACGATAGCAATCCTGCATCGCGGCCAGTGTCGCCGGATGCTTTTCACAATCGTTCGCGTAAGCAGGTACATTTCGCATCATGAGCAGGGCCAGTACAGAAAAGATCAGTGATTCGCGCATACCATCGCTAGTCGCTCTCCAACACCGCTGAACGAAAAGAAGGCGCGCCGGACGTCGCCTCCTTTCGTTGAATCCAGTTAGATCCCTCAGGCGGGCACAGTCTCGGAAGCATGAGGATTCTGCTGCTTCTCCACCGTGATCGGATCAAGGAAGGGCATCGCCGACCGCAGCTCCGCACCCACCTTCTCGATAGGATGAGCTGCCTCGGCATCCCGCATCGCCTGGAACTTCTTCCTGCCGCCCTTGTTCTCTGCCATGAAAGCATTCGCGAACGTTCCGTCCTGGATCTCTTTCAGCAGCTGCTTCATTGCCTTACGCGTCTCGTCCGTAACAATACGCGGGCCAGCCGTGTAGTCGCCGTACTCCGCTGTATCTGAGATGGAGTAGCGCATATAGGCCAAGCCCCCGCGATACATCAGGTCGACAATCAGCTTCAGCTCGTGCAGGCATTCGAAGTAGGCCATCTCCGGAGCGTACCCGGCTTCCACCAGCGTCTCAAAGCCGGCCTTCACCAGTGCGGAAGTTCCTCCGCACAGCACTGCCTGTTCACCGAAAAGATCTGTCTCTGCCTCTTCCTTGAATGTCGTCTCGTATACCCCGGCGCGCGTGCACCCAATCCCTTTTGCGTAGGACAAGGCAAGTTCATGCGCAGTTCCGGAAGCGTCTTGGTGGACCGCGATCAGCCCCGGCACGCCTCCGCCTTCCGTGAACAACTCACGCACGCGGTGCCCCGGCGACTTGGGTGCGACCAGCGAAACATCCACACCCTCGGGCGGTGCGATAAAGCCAAACCGAATGTTGAAGCCATGCGCAAACATCAGCGTCTTACCGGCAGTCATGTGCGGCTTGATGTGCTTCTCATACACCTCTGCTTGCGATTGATCAGGCACCAGCATCATGATCACATCAGCCCACTTCGCCGCGTCTGCAATCGAATGCACCTTGAGGCCGGCCTTCTGCGCCTTCTCTACCGATCTGCTTTTCTCCGGAAGACCAATTGCAACATCGACGCCCGAATCCTTCAGATTCAACGAATGAGCATGGCCCTGGGAACCGTAACCGATGACGGCTACCTTCTTTTCCTGAATCAGTGAGAGATCGGCATCCTGGTCGTGGTAAGTCTTCGGCATGTGTCTTCCTTGTCTTTGATTTCTGAATCTCTTGATGAACTCTAGCAATACAGCACAGCAGTCGCGGCTTCTATTCTGTTTCCTGCGGAAGATCTTCTGGTAAAAGATCCAGAAGATCCGGTTCGACGCCGCTGTCACGAGGCCTTGCTGTACCACTGCTGGTATCGCGCAACGCAGCCATCACGCGACTGGTGTGATGACCCCGCCGCATCACCATGCGACCCGTGCGGGAAACCTCCAGCACCTTGTCGCCGCTTTCAACAAGCACCTGGAGCAGGCCTTCTATCTTGCTTGCACTTCCCGTCATCTCGACCATCAGCGACTCCGGAGCGAGATCGACAATGCGTGCGCGAAAAACATCAGCCAGTTCAAACAGGTGAGAACGCGTCTGCACATTTGCCGCAACTTTGATCAGCGCCAGTTCACGGCTCACCGAAGAGAAGCGGTCGATGTCATCGACTTCGATCACATCTTCAAGCTTGTACAGCGACGCCATGATGCGATGCGTTGCCGTCGGCGGCGCATCCGCAACGATCGTCATGCGGGAAACATCCGCCCGTTCAGAAGCTCCAACAGTGAGTGAAGTGATATTGATATTCAACCTACGAAAGAGGGAAGCGACCCGTGTGAGCACGCCAGGCTTGTCTTCGACAAGAGCGACAAAGGTATGCAGCATGCCCTATTCCTCTGCCGTTTCGAGCAGCGGATTATGTCCCGAGGGATGAGGCCTGCGAATCATCTCGTGCAAAGCTGCGCCGCCGGGAATCATCGGATATACCGATTCTTCCTTCTCCACCATGAAATTGATCAGGAACGGCCCCTTCTTCTCCCTTGCTTCCCGCACCGCCGGCAGGACTTCACTACGCGTCCTTACGGTTGCACTCGCAATTCCATGCGCCGCTGCCAGCATCGCAAAATCTGGAGACAAAATCGGCGAAGACTCATAATTCTTCTCATAGAAGAATTCCTGCCACTGCCGCACCATCCCCAGGTAGCCGTTGTTGATAATCGCGATATTGATGTCAAGCCCCTCCTGTGCAATCGTCGAGAGCTCGCACGCCGTCATCTGAAAGCCGCCATCGCCCGCAATCACCCAGACTTCTTTGTCCGGACAAGCCACCTTCGCACCAATGCCGGCCGGCAGCGCAAATCCCATCGTGCCGAGACCACCGCTTGTCACCAGCGAACGAGCCTGCTCATGCTTGAAATACTGCGCCTCCCACATCTGGTGCTGACCCACGTCGGTCGTGACCACTGCATTGCCGCGCGTCTCCCGCCACAGATCGTGAATCACATGCGCAGCATAAAGATGCCCGGTGTCCGGCAGGTTCGTGATGTCGCGTACCGCCGCATCACCTTTGCTGGTGCGGATCTTCTTCAGCCATGCGGCTCCATCTCGCGACGGAATCAGCGGCAGCATCGCATCGAGCACATCCTTTAGATCGCCGGTAAGCGCCACATCTACGCGAACATTCTTGTTGATCTCCGACGGATCGATATCGATATGGATCTTCTTCGCCTTCGGTGCATAGCTGGCCAGCGTACCAGTCACACGATCATCAAAGCGCATCCCGCACGCAATCAGGAGATCGGCTTCCTGGATCGCTTCATTCACCCAGCTCTCGCCATGCATGCCCATCATGCCCAGGCTCAGTGCATGCGAAGCAGGGAAGCTGCCAAGTCCCAGCAGCGTGCAGGCAACTGGCAGCTCTGCTCGCTCCGCCAGTGTACGTACCTGTTCACCGGCACCTGCCTTGATAATCCCGTAGCCGGCGAGAATCACGGGCCGCTTGGCTTCGAGAATCAGCCTCGCTGCCTCAGTGATCGCCGAGCGATCAGCGCGAAGCATCGGGTGCGGCTTCGCAGCACGGGAAGCAGTAGCGGCAAAGTCGAAATCGGCAGTCGCCTGCTGCGCATCCTTGGTGATGTCCACAAGCACAGGCCCAGGTCGACCGGAAGTCGCAACTCGAAATGCATCGCGCACCACGCGTGCAATGTCTTCAGCGCGCGTCACAAGATAATTGTGCTTCGTCACCGGCATCGTAATGCCCGTGATATCTACCTCCTGGAACGCATCGGAACCCAGCACCTTGCTTGAAACATTCCCCGTAATGCAGACCAGCGGAATGGAGTCCAGCATTGCCGTCGCAATGCCGGTCACCATGTTCGTTGCGCCTGGACCCGAGGTTGCCATCGCCACCCCGACCCGTCCGGAAGCGCGCGCATATCCATCTGCCATGTGCACCGCACCCTGCTCATGCCGAACCAGAATGTGCCTGATCGGAAACTTGCGCAGCGCATCGTAGATCGGAAGGATCGCGCCGCCGGGATAGCCGAAGACCTCACGAACACCTTCGCCCTCAAGAGTCGCCCACAGTATCTCCGCTCCGGTCAGTCTGGCCGGACGATTCTCACGTCCTGTCAACCCTGGATCGTTAGCCTTCATTGGATCTGCCATATCATTCCATCCTGCATAAACGAGTTAATTCGTGACCGCTCCGAGAGAAGCTGAACTGACACTGTCCGCATATTTGCGGAAGACGCCGCTCTTGTACTGCAGCTCGGGCGCACGCCACTTGGCGATGCGTGCAGCCAGCTCTTCATCAGGAATCTCTACACTCAGCTTTCGATTCGGGATGTCGAAATGGATCATGTCGCCATCTTTTATCGCTGCGATGGGTCCGCCCAGTGCTGCCTCAGGCGAAACATGCCCCGCCATCAGCCCGCGCGTGGCACCGGAAAACCGGCCATCCGTCAGCAAAGCAACTGTATTCGACAACTCTGCAATGCCCGCGATTGCCCCGGTGATCGCCAGCATTTCTCGCATGCCCGGACCGCCGCGCGGACCCTCATAGCGAATCACAACAACGTCATGCGCTTTGATCTTGCCGGCATCGAGAGCAGCAAATGCAAGCTCCTCGGAGTCAAACACTCGCGCAGGGCCACGATGCTCAAGACGTTCATGTCCCGCCACCTTGATCACGCAACCCTCCGGAGCGATGTTGCCCTTCAGAATCACCAGGCCTCCAGTCGCCTTGATTGGTTGCGCCAGTGTGTGGATCACCTTCTGGCCAGGTGTCTCTACCGCCTTCTTTGCTTCCGCTGCCAGCGTCTTGCCCGTCACATTGATCGCATCGCCATGCAGTCTGCCGGCTTCTATCAGGCGCGACGCCAGCAACAGGCTGCCGCCTGCTTCGTAGTAATCCTTAGCAAAGTATTTACCGCCCGGCTTCAGGTCGCAGAGCAGCGGCGTGCGCTTACTAATCTCGTCAAAGTCATCGACCGTCAACTTCAGCCCGGCTTCATGCGCAATCGCGATGAAGTGCAGCACAGCATTCGTGGAACCACCCGATGCCGCAACACTCACAATCGCATTCTCCAGCGACTCGCGAGTAATGATCTGCGAAGGCTTGATCCCTTTGCGCGCAAGCTCCATCACCATCCGTCCAGCCTCGCGGCAGGACGCCAGCTTCTCGTGCGCCAGCGCGGGCACTCCCGAAATGCCAATCGGCGAGATCCCAAGAAACTCGCACGCCATGGCCATCGTATTTGCCGTAAATTGTCCGCCACACGCTCCGGCTGCCGGACAGGCCTTCTCTTCTACCGCCAGCAATCCTGCATCGGAGAGCGTGCCACGTGAGTGCGCGCCAATCGCCTCAAACACATCCTGCACACTCAGGTCCTTGCCGTCCAGGTTGCCCGGCGCAATAGAGCCTCCGTACAGCATCAGCGACGGGATATCGAGTCGAGCCAGCGCCATCACCGTGCCAGGCATGTTCTTGTCGCATCCGGCGATTGCAACAAGGCCATCAAACAGATTTCCACGGGCCACCAGCTCAACAGAGTCTGCAATCACTTCTCGGCTCACAAGGGACGCTTTCATGCCCTGCGTTCCCATTGTGATGCCGTCCGAAATCGTGATGGTGTTGAACTCCATCGGCGTGCCGCCCGCTTCGCGAATACCCTGCTTCACAGCATCGGCAAGAGTGCGCAGATGGTAGTTGCATGGGCCGATCTCGGTCCAGGTGTTGGCGATGCCAATGATCGGTTTGCTCAAGTCATCCCGCGTGTAGCCAACCGCATGCAGCATCGAACGAGCCGCTGCCCGGTTCGGTCCCTCTGTCAGTGCAATCGAATGCAGCTTGGCTCCATTAGCATTCCCATTTCCATTGCTGCCATTGCTGCTCATGCTTTTCCTTGCTGTACAGGTATCGTTGCTTCCGGGCGAGGTGCAACCCAGAATTCCTTGTCATGCGC
>CAZZUX010000075.1:0-19033 GCA_964657395.1 uncultured Ktedonobacteraceae bacterium | reverse complement strand
AGCAGCTGATTCGTAATCAGCAGGTCGTCCGTTCAATCCGGATCGTCGGCTCCATCTTTACCAACAAACGTCAGCGATGATAGGAAAGCTAAGAGTGAGGGCGCGTCACTCCTCGGCTGACTGATGTACATGGTTTGTATGACTTCCCGACGATCCAGATGACATCTCCACCTGTTGCTCACTTGCCTTGATGAGTCCCACGGTACGTCGGGATTTTCTCGCGTCACTATGTCCACCGGCTGCTGCATGCTCCAGAGGATGATATTTGCTCGTCCTTGCAATGAGTGAGCCCGTGGTTGCCTGGACTAGGCTGAGGCTGCCAGGCTCATGCAGCAGGTCGGTCGCATGTGGGGTGACGGCGGCAGTACAGTACGAGATCTTAGGACAAGTTCGGACCTGCGTCGGTGCTGCTCTGCGGACACATGCCCGCCACTGCCTGGCAAAGTATTGCGGTGGCTGTCAGGCCGACGCATGGATGGAAAGACCCCTCGCCTGTCTTGAGTTTTCCTCACAAGCACCTCACGCGTCTGCTCTGACAGCGCTACAGAGCGCGGCTTCTTGGTACCCTGGGGCATCCTCGACCGAGACCCAAGTCACAGGGTTGCCTGCCGTCCAACGGGGTAAGTTCCACCTTCCCTTCAGCGACAGCACGTTCGTTGGTCGCCACGTGCCGGGCAGTGTTTGAACCGCAAAGTCCTGTCGGGAGTCAGTGGACCGCCCCGCTGTTCAGAATTGCAAATGCCGCAACTGGACACAAATGGACGGTCCGGCATGGCGGCTCGTGCGTCCAGGATTTCTGCCGATAAAGGACCCGTAGCGTAAACGCAGTCGGCTGGATCCGACCACCGGAGATACGAATGACCCAGAAATACGCAGAGGTACACACAAACGGCAATGGTGATATGACGAACCGTCTTGCCTTGAACCGGCTGGGCCCGCAGAAGGCGGCGGCTGTGCTGCCGGTAAAGAAAGTGGTGCAGGTGGCCGCGTACCGTGATGACGTTGGGCAGAACCGGATCACCGTCAAGAAGCTGGCTGAGGACAAGGCGCGCGCACGTACGGTTGCCCGGTCGCAGGCGGTTGCGGAAAAGCTTTCTGCTGCTACCGACCAGGTGGCAAGCGCGATCGCTGAAGCCACCGGCGCTGTAGAAGAGATGGAAAAGACCATGCACACCATTGCAGCCGGAGCGGACCAGGCTTCTGCCGCGGCAGAAGAGTCACGGGCTGCGATCAACCAGATTGAAAAGGCGTCCGACCTGGCGAACTCCCGCGCCGAAGGCTCGCTGCGACGCGTCAACGAATCGCAGTTGCTTGTGAAGTCGACAACCATTGATATCGAGGCCCTGATTCGAGGGATTGGTGAGGCTGCCGACGCGAATATCGAATCCGCGAAGAAGATCGGAGAACTGGAGCGCCAGTCCGAAGAGATCAGCAAGATTGTGCACGCAGTGACACGGATCGCCGACCAGACAAACCTGCTCGCCCTGAATGCAGCCATTGAAGCAGCTCGAGCGGGTGAGCACGGCAAGGGTTTTGCAGTCGTAGCAGATGAGGTACGCAATCTTGCGGAAATCAGTGAGAAGAGTGCGCGGGGCATCCAGGAAGTCGTCAATGAAATCCAGAGCCAGGTCAAGGTAGTCGCAGCAGATGCGGAGTCCGCCGGCAACAAGGGAAGAGACGAAGTTGAAAAAGCCAGGATGATTACCCGGGATCTGCTTGCCATTGTGGCCGACTTCGCATTGATCCAGGAAAATTGTGCCGCGATACAGAAGGATGCGACGCAGGCACTGGAGGGCGCCAAGAATTACCTGCGGGGCGCAGAGGAAATTGCCGCAGCGGCAGAGCAAACAACTTCGGCGTGCGAAGAAGCGCAGAAGTCGACGCAGGAACAGTCCAAGGCGTATGCAGAGATGAGCGACGCAGCACGGTCTCTGGCGGAGACAGCAGAGTCGCTCAAAACGTCCACCAATGCACAGAAATCCGCTGAAGAGCTGGCAGCGACTGCCGAGGAACTGTCGACCAATGCCGAGGAGCTCAAGGCATCCTCACAGCAGATTGCGACAGCAATCGAGCAGATCAACAAGGCTGCCAACGACCAAGCGAAAGCCGCAGAGGTCTCAAACGCTCTGGGTGAACAGATGCTGCACGCAGCAAAGGGAATGGGAGACCGTGCGGAGTTGAGTGTCGAAAAGGCGCTAACGACCCAGAAGTTGCTGGCAGGCAACAGGTCTGATGTGGACGCCATGATCGTCAATATCGGGATGAGTGCCGATGCATCCGTGGGATCGGTGAAGAACATCCTCGAGCTCGAAGAGCGGACTCGTAGAATCGACAAAATCGTCGATGCCATCGTGATGGTCACGGTACAGACGAAAATGCTTGCAGTCAGCGGCAACGTCGAAGCTGCCCGCTCCGGCGAATATGGCCGGGGATTCTCGGTCGTTGCGGGCGATATCCGCTCTCTTGCCAACGAAAGCAGTGAGAACGCCGATCGCATCAAGGACCTGGTCCGGAATGTACAGGCCCAGATCGCGAAGGTAGCCACTGATATAGAGCTATCCGGCAATAAAGGTCGTGCCGAGGTAGAGCGGGCGAAGGCATCGACTGCCAACCTCGAAAAAATTACGCGCGATTCCGATGTTGTGGTGAATGAAATACGGGAGATCGGCAAAGCATCTGTTGAAGCAGCTGCCGGTCTGGCGCAGGCTGGAGTTGCCAGTCAGCAGATTGCAACAGCAGCTGAGGAGACAGCACGAGCCTCTACCGAAGCAGCCAGCGCAGCAGAACAGGCGCTGAAGGCAGCACAGGAAATTGCCCAGGCCATCGAGGATATTGCTTCCCAGGCGGATGAATTGCAGAACGGGTAGTTGTCAGCTTGAACCGAGGAGATCCGGTATGCAGAAGGACACAGTGCAATCGTTGGCTGGACTGAACGATGAAAGCCAGCTCGTCACATTTCTCCTAAATGAAGAAGAATTTGCCTTCGACATCATGTCTGTTCAGGAGATCATTCGCCTTCCCAGGATGGCGAAAGTTCCGCGCACCCCGGCATATGTCGATGGCATCGCGAACCTGCGGGGAGTAGTCCTGCCTGTCATTGACGTGAGGACGCGGTTTGGCATGGAGCGCAAAGAAGAGACCGATCGCACACGCGTTCTCGTCGTCGACCTGAAGGGCGTCAAGACTGGTATGCGGGTGGATCGCGTCATGCAGGTGGTGCGCGTGCAGCGCAGCGAAATAGAAGCGCCTTCGGCGGCGATCCGCGGCACCAGCTCTGCCTACCTGGAAGGTGTGGTGAAGCTGGATCAAGGCCGTCGCATTGTCATGTCACTCAATGCTAGCCGCATTTGCGACATCAGTCTCGCTCCCGCCGATGCCGTCAGCGCTTCGGACTCCACTCCGCACGGTCCTTCCCTGGCCACCGGCTTCTCTCCTACCCGGGAGGTCGACACGGCAACTGCCATCAAAAAGCTGGTTACCTTTCGCATAGCGAGGGAGGAGTATGGTGTCCCTCTCGAGGATGTACGCGAGATCCTGAGGGTGCAAACTCCGAAACAAGTCCCCGATGTGCCGGACTATGTCCTTGGCGTGCTGACGGTGCGAGGTCAGATACTGCCCGTCATTGATTTGCGCAGGCTGCTGCAGCAACCCACCCTGGCGCGAGAATTCAATGAAGGCTGCCGCGGCGTTCGCATGCAGTACGAGCAGTGGATTGCGCAGGCGGGTAAGGCCGGCGTCGAGACGCTGAAGATGGACATGTCGGCGCCAGGCCACCTACGGGCCTGGCTCGCCGGGACGAACTGTGCCAGCCAGTCGCTGATGGAGACACTGTCGACGGCACGCGGATGGAATGAGAAAGTTTTTAAACAGTTACAGGCACAAAACCCTGAGGTTGCCCGTGACCAGGCAGGCGGCACCCGCGCCAGCACAGAAAGCATTCTTGCCTGCAGTCAGCAGGTTCTCTCCGCCCTGCTGGCTTTCGAACAGCAGATCGGGACGAACATCCAGGAGGACCAACGCATCATCGTGGTCGATGCGGGCGGCACTGTCCTGGGACTAGTCGTGGACCATGTCCACGAAGTGCTGAACATTCCTCAAAACCTGGTCGAACGCGTGCCCATGTTCGCGTCGGTTGGCGGGCTGGAGCTTTCCGGAGTGGCCAAGCTGGAGGACGGCTCAAGACTGATCATGCTGCTCGATGTAAGCAGTCTGATGAAGGAACAAAAGCTGCAGACGCTCGATTTTTGCCCAGATTCAAAAGGCGAGTTATCGCCCGTCGTCGCGGTAAGCAAAACAGCCGGAGGACAGCATCACCTCGACGAAACGCAGCTCGTCACGTTCATGCTGGGGGACGAAGAGTTCGGAGTGCCGATCTCGCAGATCCAGGAGATTGACCGCCTTGGAAAAATTACCCGGGTGCCCAGGACGGCGAGCTTCATAGAGGGCGTGACCAACTTGAGAGGCGAAGTAATCCCGGTGCTGGATACGAGAAAACGCTTCGATCTTCCGGTGAAACCCGCGGATGATCGCACCCGGGTCATCATCGTGAATCTTGGCGGGGTAAGAACCGGCCTGATCGTGGATTCGGTGCGGCAGGTGCTGAACCTCGCGACCCGGGACATCGCACCGCCGCCGGAGGCGATTTCATCCGGCGTCGGACACCACTTCATCTCCGGCATAGGAAAGATCGACGACGGCCGACGCATGATCGTGCTGCTCGATGTAGTCAGCATCCTCTCCTCAGAAGAACATGCTGAGCTGGTTCACCTCCACAAGAAAGACCATGAAGCAACAGCCACCGGCGTAAGCGAAGTTCATCAAGATGTCTAAAACGCGTGTCCTGGTGGCAGACGATTCCGCACTGATGCGGCAGACCTTGAAGCGCATTATCTGCGAAGCACCGGGTCTTGAACTGATCGGCATGGCCCGGGATGGTGAAGATGCCGTGATTAAGGCGCGCGAACTCAGGCCGGACGTTATCTCCATGGATATCAACATGCCGAGAATGGACGGCATCACGGCATTGCAGCTGATCCTGGACGAGAAAATCTGCCCGGTCGTGATGGTATCGTCGCTGACTCAGAAAGGGGCAGCAACTACTTTCGAGTGCCTGGAACTGGGCGCCTTTGACTTCGTTGCGAAGCCTGACGGTACTGTCTCGTCGAATATGGGCGCGGCCGCTGCTGAGCTGGTGACCAAGCTCCAGGCTGCAGCTTCGAGGGGCATCGTGGATCGCCGCAGGGACGGCCATAACAACCGCGCCAGCCGTCAACCGGCCGCCCCGGTTCCCGCGCTTTCCTCTCCAGGCCGCAGGCCCGGTGACCGGCCGAAGGCAGTCGTGATCGGTATCTCTACGGGAGGTCCCGCAACCTTGCAGGAGGTGTTGCCCCTGGTTCCGGCAGACCTGCCCGCAAGTCTCTTCCTGGTGCAGCACATGCCCGCATCCTTCATAGCATCCTTCGCAAAGAGACTGGATGAGCACTGTTCGCTGCGCATCGTAGAAGCCCGGTCGGGCATGCCGGTCGAGGATAGTGTTTGTTACGTTGCGCCGGGCGGAATGCATCTCTGCCTCCACCGCAAGATCACAGGAGAAGTGGTCATCCGGACGCCCAAGGTCCCGGCAACTCTCTTTGTTCCATCCGTCAGCGTGATGATGGAGTCGGTACTTGGCATCTATGGGCAGGATACGATCGGCGTTTTGATGACCGGCATCGGGGATGACGGTGCTGACCAGATGGTGGCGATCCGCAAAGCAGGCGGCTACACCATCGCCGAGAGCGAGCAGACAGCCGTGGTCTACGGCATGCCGAGAGAAGCTTTCGAGCGCGGAGGCGCCTGTGTGGTTGCCCCGAGCTACCAGGTGGCGGGAGAAATTCTAAAGGCCGTGCGGAGGACTGCTTGAGTGCTCTAGATCCTATGCTGGCCGGCTTGAGGGATCCTGAGGAAGCTACCCGCTGCTATGCAGCAGAAGAGATCGGGTATCTCGATGCCGCAGACGGTCTGCAGGCGCTGGTTGAGTGTCTTGGCCGGGAGCCTTCACGCCGCGAACAGGATGCCATCTTCCAGGCTCTGACGCGCCTCAAGGCAGATGCTGTGATCGAAGCCGCAATTGAGTTGATGAAGAGCAAGGAACCATCCATCCGGAACGAGGCCGTGAACCTACTGCGCCGGAAAGGATCGCGGACGATTCCCTTCCTGACTGAAACCATGAAGACCGGCGACCAAAATCTGCGCAAGCTCGTTCTTGATGTGGTGAGCAATCATCCGGGTACCGAAACGGATGCCATCTACGCACTGGCGCTGGCTGATGTTGACGTAAACGTGGTCATCACTGCTGTTCACAATCTCGGCAATCTTCGTGCGGCTGCTTTCCGGGGGAAGATAGAAGACCTGCTCGACCGGGAAGCCCATCCCATGCTGATCGTCGCGTGCCTGGAAGCATTGGGCAACATCGGACACGCGCAGAGCACGAGTGCTATTCACCGCTGTCTGCCTCGGCCGTCGAGCATGCCGGGATTCCTGCTTCCGTCCTATTTACGCGCGATGGATGCTCTGGGAGCCGATCTTCCGCTGGATGAACTCTGCGCTTGCCTTGGCAGTGATATGGCCGTCGGAAGTGAAGTAGGCAGCGCTGTTCTGGATTCAATCCTGCTTGCTCTTTCGCGGGACCAGGGTTTCGCAGCCGGCGATGAGATTCTGGACAGGATATTTCCCGTTCTGCGCACCATGATCGAAAGCGCAGAGAACCCGCGCTCAAGCTGCCAGGTTCTGAGGGTTCTAGGCCATTGGAAGTCGAAGGAGCATGTCTACCCCTCCCTCGTCTCTAACCTGTCGGACAGCCGGCGTTATGTGCGACTGGCCGCGGTCGAGATACTGCTCACCTGCAACCAGGCTGATGCCCGCTCCATCCTGATCGCTCATGCCGGGACTGAGAGCGACAGCGAGATCCTGGCGCTGCTTGCTGCGCGTTGCATCCTGAAGACCGATGCGGAAGCCTCCCGGTGAGCGGGCCGGGCGTGACTGTATCTGCTGACCAGATTGAAAAGCTCTGCGTCCAGATTTATCGGAAGCTGGGTCTGCACTTTGATGAGAAGAAGGTCTACTTCCTGAGTACGCGCGTGGCCAGGCGGATGGCAGCCCTCGGCATCGAGGACTTCCGGGACTACATCTTCAGGGTCACCTACGCCGACCCCGAGGGCACAGAGATGCAGGCGCTGGCAAACCTGGTGACGACGAACGAGACTTACATGTTTCGTGAATACGACCAGTTGCAGGGCTTTGCCAATCATTGCCTGCCGGAAGTGCTCTCAGCCAAGCATGCCCGCGGAGACAGGCGGGTGAGTATCTGGTCGGCCGGCTGCTCTTCCGGCGAAGAGGCTTATACGCTCGCCATGATCCTGCAGGAAGTCTTCCCGCAGGCGCAGTCCTGGGATTGCAGTATCGCTGCGACGGACATCGACGAAAACATGCTGAGGAAAGTCGCCGCGGCACGCTACGGTGAGCGCTCCGTGCATGATGTTCCGCAGTCATACCGGGATAAGTACCTGATCGCGAGCGGCAACGAGCACGTGGTCAGGAAGAGGACTGCGGAACTGGTCAGGCCGATGCACCTCAATCTCAGCGACCGGATCGCGATGCGGGCCATGAGAAACTTCGATTTCATTTTCTGCCGGAACGTCCTGATCTATTTCGACGATCTTTCACGCAAAGCAGTCGTCGACCACTTCTACAACGCGCTGAATCCGGGCGGCTATATCTTCCTCGGTCATTCGGAGTCGATCGGGCGGGTGACGACAGCATTCAAGTTAAAGCGTCTCGGAACTCACCTGGTCTACATGAAGGAGTAATCCATGGACAGTAGTGCGGCTGAAAGAAAGAGAGTCCTTGTCGTCGACGACTCTGAGTTTGTACGAAACTATCACGCTTACATACTTGAACAGGCCAATTTCAGCGTTCTCAAGGCGGTGGATGGATGCGATGGTCTCGAAAAGCTGTATGCCAATGCCTGCGACCTGGTCCTGAGCGACGTAAACATGACCAACATGGATGGCTACGAATTTGTCCGGCGCATCCGCGCTGACGCCAACTACCGTTCGCTTCCGATCATTATCGTGTCGACGGAGAGCGAAGGACGCGAGAAGAGCAGAGGGTTCGATGCAGGTGCAAACCTGTACCTGGTTAAGCCGTGCGCCCCGGAGATGATGCTTGCAAACATCCGCATGGTGCTGGGGAACAGCTGAAGCGAGAAGCGAAAAGAAGCAAAGGAGAGATGCGATGAGCTTTTCTGTTCTCAACAGGAATGGCAGGCAGTTACTGACGCTGAACGGAAGGATGACGATCCGCCAGGCCGGCGAACTGGCCGAGACTCTTGTCCGGGTAACCGAATCCAGCGGCCCGGTCGATATAGATACCAGCGGGCTTGAAGACATCGACACATGCATCCTCCAGCTGCTTTGCTCGTTGCAAAAGTCGCTAGGGACCATCTCCTTCGACCCACCTTCAGGAGTCTTCATGGATGCCATGGAACGAACCGGATTGCTGCATGAGTTGCCCACTGCAAGGGAGGCTGTGTGAAAACAATCATGACAGTGGATGACTCCACAAGTCTTCGCCTTATGATCCGTGTCGTTCTCGAAGGCGCAGGCTATGGAGTGATCGAGGCCGTAGACGGAGCCGATGCACTCTCGAAGCTGGAGGGCCAGGAATTGCAGCTCATCCTCAGCGACATCAACATGCCGGTGATGGACGGCCTCGAGTTGACTCGCAAGGTCCGCGCGAGACTGGAGCACAAGTTCACTCCCGTGGTCTTATTGACAACCGAATCAGATCCGAAAAAAGTGCAGGAAGGCAAGGCGGCCGGGGCGACGGCCTGGATCAAGAAGCCATTTGATCCGGACCAGCTGCTTGCAGTTGTCAGGAAAGTCGTACGTTGAGCTTCGACTCGATAACAAAGCGAGGAATGAGCCGATGATGCCTGCTGTCGATGTAATGGAGATGATGCGTACTGCCTTCAGGGCGGAAGCACTCGATCTCTTGATTGAACTGGATGCATCCCTGCTGGCGCTGGAGTCGGCGGTCGACGACAAGTCCCTGGTTCATCGTGTCTTTCGCGCGATCCATACGATCAAGGGATCCGGAGCTACCGCCGGCTGCATGCATCTGGCCAGGTTCGCGCACAACATGGAGGAGGCGTTCAACCTGGCCCGGGAAGGACAGCTTGCTATTACTCCTGACCTCGTGGATTGCGGCCTCAAAGCCTGCGATGTGATCAGGCTCATCCTGAATGAGAACACGGATGAAGCCGTTGCATCGAGCGCGGCTCCCGGAGAGCTCGAAGTGACTGCTGCTCTTGCGCGCCTGATGCCGATCACGGGAACAAGCACCGCAGAATTTGTTGGGGATCAGCTTCCTTCGGTATCCGATCGCGAAGCGTATCACATCACGTTCCGTCCGCGGCAAGGCATGTTCTATTCAGGGACAGACCCTGTGACGCTCCTCGACGAATTGCGCCAGCTGGGTGCGGCGCACGTTACTGCGCATACCGACCAGGTACCGGCGATAGATGCTATCGAGCCAGAGAATTGTTATCTGTGGTGGGAAGTTCAGCTGGTCACCGGCAGCGGACTTAAGGCAGTCGAAAGTGTCTTCATCTTTGTGGAGGATGAGGGCGAGGTCGCGATTCGCAGACGTGACGACCAGGCAGATGCGGTGGCGATGCTTGGCTCCGTGCCTCCTGACATGTTCGAAACTTTTGTCGCCGAGGGCAGGAAACATCTCGAAGCCATGGAGCTTGAAACTGTGTGCCTTCGGCAGGAGCCTGGTTCAAAGTCCAGCCTGGACGCGCTGTTTCGCAGTGTCCACAGCTTCAAAGGGAATGCAGCTCTACTGCACGCCCATGTCTCGGCGCAAAGTACGGCCGCGTTGAAGCCGCTACGTTCTCTCGCGCAGATGAGCCACGTGTTGGAATCAATGCTTGAATCATGGCGCGAGGGGACGCCCGCGGCGAACGCCGAGACCATAACGGACATCTGCTTCGAAGCGTCCGCCGCAATGCGCATGCTTCTCGAATACCTGGTTCGGGGTGAAGGTGACCACGGCATTTCGCCGAGCCTCCTGGAACGGCTTGGCATTGCACCCGAAGCCAGCCACATCCTCGCAGATGCGCGCATGGATGGCACGGCTGCCGCGTTTCACAACACAGCCACCCAGTGCATTGCCACCATGGAGCTTTGCCTTGAACGCATCGTCACACCAGGCGAAGATGATGATCTCGGCCTCAGCAGAGCCGGCGAGGTTTACCTGCGTGCCCTCCGCACCCTCGATACAGCTGCGCGCTATGTAAAGCTGGCCGACCTCGAGGCACTGCTCAGCCGGCAGATACAACTGCTCTCTTCAAGTGCCGACAACAGCATCGCTTTGCATAAAGAAGAGATCGCTGAGTTGCAGGCCGCGCTGCGAACCATGCGTACTTATGTCGACACGCTGCCGGCGAGCGAAGCACTGGCCGCGTGTCCCCCCGGGGATCCAGCAGCCATTCGGGTCAAGCCCTCCGCAACCGACCCGCCTAAAGACAAGCACGATGCTGGACGAGACCGCCGCGTAGAGGATCGCCGCTCCGCGGAGTCAGTGCTCTCGCCAGTTCCCCCGGCGACGATTCGTATCGACCAGGGCAAGCTGGACGGCTTGATGACCATCGTCGGCGAGTTGCTGGTGGCACGTGGAGTCTTTCCACTCATGCTCGAGGATCTACAGAAGCAGTCCGGCAGTACTGACCAGCTTCAATTGGCGGCCTTTACAAAGAACCTGAAGGAAGCAGGTTCCAATGTCTCCCGCATCGCCGACGAGTTACAGAGAAGCGTGATGTCGATCCGCATGCTGCCAGTCAAGACAGTGTTTCAGAAGTTTCCCCGGCTGGTCCGCGACCTCGCCCGCTCTCTCGGCAAGGAAGTCAACCTCGTTGTAACAGGCGAGACCATCGAATTGGACAAGACGATCGTGGAGCAGCTCGGCGATCCCCTGGTGCATATCATCCGCAATGCAGTGGATCATGGATTTGAAACGCCGGATCAAAGAATTGCTCAGGGTAAGAGCAGTACCGGATGCCTGAAGCTGCACGCACAGCACGAGGCAGGAGGTATTTCGATCGAGATCACGGATGACGGGCAGGGACTCGATGCCGGCAGGCTCAAGCGCAAAGCAGTAGAAAAAGGACTGCTTACCAGCGAGGCGGCTGCAGCGATGAGCGACCAGGCTGCCTACCAACTGGTTTTTCTGCCCGGCCTCTCGACAGCAGCTGCGGTTACAGATATTTCCGGACGTGGCGTCGGGATGGATGTCGTGCAAAGCAATGTCAGGAACCTGCATGGAACGATCGAGATCAGGTCAAGACCCGGCAGCGGGACCACCTTCCTCATCAAGCTGCCGACCAGCCTCATGGTTTCCAAGGGCATCCTCCTCGAGGCTGGCTGCCAGCAATACATCCTCCCCTTGAACAGCGTCTGTGACATGGTGAAAGTGGACCAGGAAGCTGTTCATCGCCACGGCTCGCTCGCCATCGCCCACGTTCGCGGCTCGATCTATCCGATCACGGACCTGGCGAAATTGCTCGATCTTGTTCCCACCAAGTCCCTGCAGGCGTCTATCGCCATCATCGAGGCCGACAAGCGTAGATATGGCCTTGTCGTGGACAGGTTTATTACAGAAGTCGAAGTCCTGGTGAAGCCTCTGACCGGCGGGCTGGTCCAATGTAGACAATTTCAAGGTGCAGCAATCCTGGGAGACGGCCGTGTCGTGCTGGTTCTGAACGCGTCAGGATGCCGGCCGATGGATATACCCAATGATGTTTGTCGATAAGGCTCCGCCGGCCGCGCAGCCTGATGCGGGCGACATCGCAGCATCCGGCCTTCTCTCCAGGCTCACCATCCTGCGTGCCTCGACCATCCGCCTGGTGCTACGCAGGCTTCCCGCGCTTGAACCCATGTTCACGCAGAAACGTGCGTCTTCCATTTCTGGCCGACTGGTGCCGGTCATCAACGATCTTGAACTTCTCAGTCAAAGCACCGAGCAAGACTTCCTGAAAACTGGTGAGAGACTCGCGCGATTGATCGCTTCGACGCAAGCCATTCGAGGCTTGCTGGAAAGTCTGGCAGACATCATGTCCGGTGAGAGTGTGGAGCGTTCCATCAGTGCACTTGCCCGGGTGCTCGCTCATTCGGTGTCCATGACGGCTGCTTCCAGCGAACATTCCAGCCGAATACACGCGATGCGAAACACCCTGGCGCCGTTGAAGCAGCAACTCGCGAGCTTTGAAGTGACCATCACTCTCTTCCGGACGATGGCAGTGCTGATCCGCATCGAAACAAGCAGGCTGTCCGACTCCGGTTCTGCATTCGAGACACTGGCGAATGACATGTCACTTTTAGCAACGTCTCTCGATGCGAGGGTGAAGAATTCACTGGCAATTGCGGACTCTTTCCTCGCGCCGATCGATAGTGCCATGTTGGAACTTGCCACGATAGCAACAGACCAGGCTGCTACTCTCCCTTCGCTTATCTCCGGGATATCAGGTCAGCTCTCTTCCTTCACGGCAAAGCTGCAGGACGCGCGGGATCTCTCGTCGACACTGGGATCGCGTTACGAGGCTATAGCCGCCCATTTCCGGCAGGTCATCGTGGCGCTGCAAATTCATGACACTACCCGGCAGCAGGTGGAGCATGTTGTCCAGGCACTGCGCCACCTGGTTGAGCAGCCGAGCAATCCCAATGAAACCGTGAAGACATTCGGTGCGGGGCCTTGCTTTGAGGCAGGAAGCAGCCGATCCCGCGCATTCATCCTTGATCTACAGCATGCGCAGCTTGACCATACGAGAGAGAAATTCTCGGCTGCTGTGGCAGCGATCATGCAGAGCCTTGACCAGGTAGCCATGCACATCCGAAAGCTTTCAGAAGACAGCGAGGAACTCGTCAAGCTGTCGGGAGACACCGATCAGAATTTCCTCGGGAATGTGGAGCAAGGTTACGCAGCCGTATTTGCGGGTCTGCAGCAATGCGAAAATGCTTCTTCCACGACGGCGAAAGCAGAGGTCCTGCTGCAGGAAGCGATTGGCAGCATCCGCAAACCTCTGCAGGAAATTCAGTTCTTCGAATTACAGATCCTGAAGCTTGCGTTGAATGCCACTATTTGTGCGGCCCACGCCGGAGATGCCGGCAACTGCCTGGCTGTTCTCGCAACTTCCGTGCAGCAGCTGGCTCTTGATTCCAGGGAGAAATCGGATTCCATACTGGCGGGCCTATCCTCAGCCGCGAGCCTGTCGACATGCATCTCCAAAGTGGAGAGCAGCCTTGACATCAGCGACCCATCCTCCACAGAAGACTGGATGGAGGACCTGCGCACCGGAGTGAGCGATCTCCATTTAACTGGCAGACAAAGCGCCGCCGCCGTCGTTACCAGCATCGCGACCTCCGGCAAGCGCATCCTCGGTGAGCTTGAAGCAACCTGCCGGGATTTCCGCGCCGGTCCCGTTTTCGCGGAGTCCGCCAGACGCGCGCAACAGGTGATTCGATCCATCTCTGCTGAGGCCCTGGCCGACGCAGCATCCTCCGGCGAGACGCTGGAAGCAGATCCCGGCCCTGACCAGTACTACACCATGCAATCCGAACGTGACGTGCACGATGCCTTCCTAAGCGCTAAGACAGCCTCCCCGGCATATACGCCAGGCGATCTGCAAGACGAGATCGCCGTAGAAAGTGGGATAGAGTTCTTTTAACCCACTCTGCCGAGTCGGCGTTCATCCGGTCACTAGCGCCAAAGGTCACGTTCTGTCCCACACCGGCCCAACCAGATCCCACTGTTCTTCCGACGTTGCCAATTACGATGACTGTTATGGCCGATGAACTAGCCGAGCTGCCTCGTGGAGTGACAACAGTCGCGATTGCACTGGTCGTGATTGGCTGCTATCTCTTCCCCGCCATGACGGCCTGACGACAGTCACGCTTCGCCTCCTTCGGCTCACCACCGACGAGGCGGTTTCTATACCTGCAGCTCCATTTCAGACACCGCTTCCATTGATTACACTCTGCACGCCGCCTGCCTTCGCTTGGGGAAATTTGTCGCATGCAACATTTTTTTAATCGAATGGGAGCTCTGTGGAGAGAATCATTTCAACGAACTCACATGCGCGCATCTACACACCTCAGGAGAGTGCCAATGAGTCTGCAGGAAGTTCTGATCGATGAAATGCGGGATCTATACAGCGCCGAGAACCAGCAGGCGAAGGCTTTGCCGAAGGTTCTTAAAGAGATTTCGGACGCAAAACTGAAGGAGCTCATGACTGAACATCTGGCTCAGACGAAGGATCAGGTGCTTCGCCTACGCCAGGCCTTCGAGCATTTGGGCAAGAAGCCGACGGGCAAGCATTGCAGCGGCATGGAAGGCTGCATCAAGGAAGTCACCGAGGCACTGGAAGAAGACGAAGAAGACGCGCTCAAGGACGCCGGGATCATCGGCGCCACATTGCGCACTGAGCATTACGAAATAGCCGGTTATAGTGCGGCGATTGCCATGGCGAAGACCCTGAAGGAAAGCGAGATCGTCACCCTGTTAACCGAAAGTCTTCGTGAAGAACAGGCTGCCGCCAAGGGCATCCTGGCAGGCGCTACCTCAATCCTGAAGGAGGCAAATTCCCAGGAAGAGGAAGACGAGGACGAGGAGGAGGACGAAGAGAAGGATCCTGAAGAGAAGGAGTCCGAGAAGAAGAGCGAAGAGGACGAGAAGCAAGCCGCTCCAATCGTTGGCAGGAAACAACCCGCATCTAAAAAGAAATCCGGATCCTAGCTCTCCTCACGACGACTTACCCTGGCGGCGACCTGGCATCGCCGCCTTCTGTTTTTTGAAAGCCTTTTGCCCACCGGCTCTGAGCATCCTTGAGACAATTTTCAATTGGTACCTTGTTATCCACCCCTTTTCGAAGCCAGGTGCTTGCGGCCGCACGCGTCACTGCGCATAATCGCCTCAGCAGGTCGTGAATTAGGCGTGGTTGGACGTACAACGGACGGTTTAAACAAGCGAGCACACTTTGTGACCCGATACCTCCGTCAAGATGTCATCCGTATGCTGGGTGTGCGTGCCCGGGAGTTGCAGGCCTGGGAACGTGCGGGATTGATTCCAGTCAAAGTCGAATATGGCTTTGCCGATCTGGGTCAATTGATCAAACTGCGCGACCTTCGCGCACGCCGTATCTCGGCCGCTACAATCCAGGCTTCGGTCACTGCCATGCGCGCCGTTTCCGGTGTGAGCGAACCGCTGCTGGAATCAAGCGCGGTCGTCAATGGATCCCGGGTCGCCTTCCGCCATTTTGGAGCCGTGGTAGAACCGATCGCCAGGCAGTTCCTCCTCGATTTTGATGGAGCCGTGGATGGACCACTGGCTGAAGTCGGAGACAGTACGGCGCGCCAGGCCAGCCGCGATGCTCATGCGTCTTCCCTGTTCATGCAGGCAGTGCAGATGGAAGAGGCGGGCAGGAACGACGAGGCGTCCCTGCTGTATGAGCAGGTGCTCTCCATGGATCCGGAGCATGCGCCCTCCTGCATCAACCTGGGGACCATCTGTTACAACCAGCGCCATTTCCTGCGGGCCGAGCAGTTGTATCGCCGCGCCACGCTCGCTGACAGCGAGTACGCGCTTGCCTTCTTTGACCTGGGCAACGTGCTGGACGAATTGCAGCGATTGCCGGAAGCGATCGAAGCTTACCGGAAAGCAGTCCGTCTGGCACCCAAGTATGCGGATGCTCACTACAACCTCGCGCTGGCTTACGAACGCAGTGCCGAGCGCCGCCGGGCGCTGCGGCATTGGACCGCTTACCTGCGGCTGGACGCCAGCGGACCATGGGCCAAGCACGCGCGTGACCAGGTAGCGAAGATCCTTGATCGCGAGAAACTTAAAATTGTCTTCCGCTCGACGAGCAAGGCGTCGCGCGGTTTCCACATGCCATTGACGAAATAGCTTCCAGCAAAACCGAAATCCGCCGCAGTGTGCGATGCTGCTTGGCATGCGCTCGCTCCTGCGTGGCCTGCTCCTTCTCGCATCCTTCGTGCTCACCCCGGTGTGGGCGCAGGCGGCGGATCCGGCATGGACGACGATCGTGCCGCCCTTCCGCATTGTGGGCAATCTCTTCTACGTCGGAAGCCAGGATCTGGCAGCCTTCCTGATCGTGACGCCCTCCGGCAATATCCTGATCAACAGCAACCTTGAGAGTTCGCCTCCGCAGATCAAAGCGAGTATCGAGAAATTGGGATTTCGTACGAGCGCTACGAAGATCCTGTTGATCAGCCATGGCCACTTCGACCATGCCGGCGGCAGTGCCCGAATAAAGCAGATGACCGGCGCGCACTACATGGTGATGGATGGCGATGTTCCGGTAGTGCAAAGCGGTGGCCAGGATGATTTTGCCCTCGGCCGCGAGACGAAGTACCGCTTCCCGACAGCGAAGGTAGACCGCATGCTGCATGACGGCGACCAGGTGAAGCTCGGGGGCACTATCCTGGTAGCGCACAAAACCGCCGGTCACACCCGTGGATGCACGACATGGACGATGCAGGTGGCGCAGGATGGCCGGACGTATCAGGTCGTAATCGTCGGCAGTACCAGCGTGCTCGATAGTTACAGGCTGGTGCGTCAGGAGAGCTATCCGGGCATCGCGGCAGATTACGAGAAGACGTTCGCAACTCTCAGTATGCTGCCCTGCGATGTCTTTCTGGCATCCCATGGCAGCATGTTCGGGCTGAAAGAAAAGCTGGCACAGAAGCAGCCGGGTGCGTTCGTTGATCCGACAGGCTACCAGGCGTTTGTCGAAAAGAGCAGGCGTGAATTCGAGGCGGCGCTGACGAAGCAGCAGGAGCAGGCCCGATGACAGGAGCCGGGTGATGGCAGTCGCTATCGCAATGCTGCGCGGGGTCAATCTTGGAAAGCGGCGCATGAAGATGGAGGCGCTGCGCGAGCTGTTTTCGTCCAATGGCTGCAACGACGTGCAGACCTATGTGCAAAGTGGGAACGTCGTCTTTCGCACGAAGGAGAAGAATCTTTCCAGGCTTGGCTCGCAGCTGGAAACATCCATCGAAGAAAAGTTCGGCTTTGCCGCGCCAGTCGTGTTGAGGTCGACGGCAGAGATGCGGAAGGTGGTGAACTTCAACCCTTATCCGGATCATGTCTTGACCGAGCCGGGCAAGGTCCAGGTCACGTTCCTCTACGAGGATCCGGGCGAAGCGAAACGCAAACTGGTAGAGGCGATGAAGGTGAAGCCGGAGGAGCTTCGCCTCAAAGGCAGCGAGATCTTTATCTATTATCCGTCGGGCCAGGGATTATCAAAGCTGAAGTGGCCGCCGATCGAAGAGGCATTGGGGACTTCGGGAACAGCGCGAAACTGGACGACCGTATGCCAGTTGCTGGAGATGGCAGAGGAACTGGAGCGTGGATACACCCAGGTCTCAGACTCAAGACCTGGGCACCCTGGAGTCTCCCAATAATCTATCGATTAGAAGTCGTAGCGCAGGGAGAACTGCATACGACGTGGTTGAGTGAGGAGAACACTGGCGATACCGAGATTGCCGCTGGTCAGACCACTTCCGACTGACTGCGGATCAAATCGCACAGTATTGGTGACGTTATAGACTTCCCAGGCAAACTTGAGCGAACCGTACTTCTCAAGGCTCCAGGATTTGGCCAAGCCGTCGTCCAGGCCGAAATATCCGTCACCATTGAAGTTATTGCGTTGCCCTGCTTCGCCCGGGTAAGGCAGGCGTTCCGGAGTACCGGAGTTGATGCCGGAATTGATGGCTGCGGCATTGTCAAAGAACTGAGGATTCCCATTGGCATCGAAATGGCGCCGCAGCTTCACCGCCGCCTTATTAGTTACGACGCCATAGGATTCGATCTGCCAATCCGTCGTCCAACCGGGCTCGAAGAAGGAGAACGGCAGGCCGCTGGTTGCGCGAACAATACCTGAGAGCTGCCATCCACCCACCAGCGCGTTCACGAAGCCGTTCACACCGCCAAGATAGGCCATCCCACGTCCTACTGGCAGTTGGTAGGCAAAGTCCGCGGTAAGCAGATGCTTGGTGTTGAAGTCGGAGACGCCTTTGCTGAGATAGGGCTTCCAGGTGTTGGTAATGTTGCTAGCAGTGTTGCCGAACCCGTTGGTCAACTCAGAGGTACGTTCCGTGTCGGAACCCATGTCAATGGATCGGGAGAAGGTGTAGCTGATGTCGGACTGCAATCCGTGACTGCTGGGATGGCGCAGGGTAATCTGGCCGGCGTTGTAATAGCTCATGCCGATAGTGGAGAGGGCGTAAAGCGACGAGAACTGGTCCTGCCAGAACTTGGATTGGTAGCCGGCCGGGCAACCGTACGCGCAATAGAAGTCGATATCGGCGAGTGCCGTGGTAGCGCCGTACTGAGCCCGATACGGTGCCCATTCGTTCGAATAGATACCTTGGGTCGCGCTGGGCCCGATCGTGCTAGTGCCCGCCATGAAGGGAAAGACGTTCTCGAAATAAGGAATTGGCTGCACCACAGCTGTCGGATCGCCACCGTTGGCGTCGACAGCGGCGGAGAGTTTGGCGCCGGCATTATAGTAATCGCCGCCACCGGAAGGATCAGTGAAGTCGACAGGCTCTGCGAGATCGAGACTTTGCAGAAGATGGCGTCCAAGACGTCCGACGTAAGCACTTTCAAGCGTGAAGCCCCCAGGCAGCTGGCGCTGGACGGAGACGTCGATCGATTCCGAATAAGGCGTTTTCAGCTTGCTGTCCAGTCCCCACGTGATTGCAAAATTACCCTGAGGAGCCGTGTAGGGGAACGCCTGCGTGGAGGGCGCGGCACCTGGCATGAGGGAAACTGGTAGCGTGTTGCGACCGGTGTAGCGGGGTGAGGGCGCGCAGCTCGTCGAGCCTGCGGCGCAGGATTCCAGGGTCTGGACGCCGGCCGGATTCGTGACTGCCGTGGACAAGCCAAACGAACCTTGTTGGTCAAAGGTGTTGAC
>CAZZUX010000074.1:14752-19035 GCA_964657395.1 uncultured Ktedonobacteraceae bacterium | reverse complement strand
GTCGTTTTCCCAAAAATATTTGTAACTGAAAGGGTTTCATGAACCGTCGCGCCTTCCTTGCAGTCGTTCCGAAACCTATGCAGATCCTTGCGATCTGTGCGCTTGCCTGCACCATTGTTGCCGGCATTGCCGTTGCCGGTTTCAACTCAGATCCGCATAATCTGCCGCTCCACCTTGCGCTTTATAGTGCAGGCGGCCTCGTCGGCGGGATCTTCATCGCCACCTGGCTGCTGTGCATCGGCTACGTCTATGCCGATGCTCGCCAGCGCGCCATGCGGCCCTTCCTCTGGAGCCTGGTGGTAATTCTTTTCCCGCATCTGCTGGGCTTTCTGCTCTACTTCGTGATGCGCCAGCCGCTTGTGATGCATTGCTATCATTGCGGTCTGGCCGTGACACAGGGCCAGCGTTTCTGCTCGTGGTGTGGCAGTCAGCAAATCTCGCCCGTCAGCCTTCCACCGATGGGCAATCAACCCAGCCAGGTCAACGGGTAGGTTTGTAACTGGATTAGGGATCCATAGGCGCCGCCTGCTCAAGGTGGTCCCGGTATGATGGGCTTCACTTATCCCGGAGAGATCCTCACCCATGCTTTCAGGTCGACTTCAGCACTGTGCAGCCATCCTCGCCGCCTCCTGGTGCCTCGCCTCCACGGCACAGGCGCCCATCGCACATAACGCTGCTGCTGGCATAGCTGCAGCTGATCATCCCCATGTCTTCTTCCGCATCCAGTCTGCCGGCAACAATCCAGCGCATCTCTCGGGCCGACTGCTTCTCTTCGTCAAGAAAGGCGATCTGGCGACGACGCACGATGAAGAAGTCACTACGGAAGAGTTTCGTCCGGAGAACACCTCGGTCAGCGCCACTGAAATCACCGATCTTGCGCCTGGTTCCACCATCGAAGTGGATGCTGACACGCTTGCCTATCCCGCGGCGTTCCATACGCTGCCCGCAGGCGACTACGAAGCCCAGGCCGTCCTCGACACGGATCATTCGTACGCCTACAGCGAGCGCGCTCCCTCAGACTGGATCAGTCCGGTCGTTGCTTTGAACGCATGGACTCCGGGATCCGGCGCCGAGCCGACCCTCACCCTCGATCATCACCCTTCAACATCGAGTCAGCGCACCGCGGCCCTCCAGAAAGCTCTTGCCCAGGTCTCCCGCGGCGTCGCGCAGAGGGAGATCTTTCCAAGCCCTCTGCTCAGTGCCTTCTGGGGCCGTACTGTGAACATCCAGTCCTGGGTCATCCTGCCTCCGGGCTACGACGAGCACTCTTCCATTTCCTATCCGACCGCTTACTGGACCCACGGGTTCGGAGGATCGCTCGACTCTGCGCTCATCTCAGGCCTGGCCATCCGCAAACGCATGCAGGACGGCAAAATGCCGCCGATGATCTGGGTCATGCTCGACGAATCCTGTCCGCAGGGCACTCACGAGTTTGCCGATTCGGTCAACAACGGCCCCTGGGGCGCTGCCTTGACCACCGAGTACCTGCCCTTTCTCGAGAAGAAGTACCGTATGGATGCCAAACCTTTCGGCCGCCTCTTGAACGGCCACTCCAGCGGCGGATGGGCCACGCTCCAGCTTCAGGTCAACTACCCGAATATCTTTGGCGGCACCTGGTCCACCTCGCCCGATCCCAGTGATTTCCATGACTTCACCGGCTCCGACCTTTACGCTCCCCAGGCCAACGTCTATCGCAAACCCGACGGCACGCCCACGCCCATCATGCGCGACAAGGGCAAGGTAGTTGCCACCTTCGAACAATTTGCGAAGCTCGAAGAAGTGCTTGGTACCTATGGCGGCCAGGTCGCTTCCTTTGATTGGGTCTTCTCACCCCGCTCCACCAGCGGAGCACCCGTGCCCATGTTCGATCGCAAAACCGGCGACGTGCACCCCGAAGTCGTTGCCTACTGGCATGATCACTATGACCTTTCGCACATCGTCCAGAGCCGCTGGCCACAACTCGGCCCGATGCTCAAAGGCCGCATTCATCTCTTCGTCGGTACTGCGGACACCTTCTATCTCGATGGAGCCGCCCACAAATTTGAAGCCGTCCTTCAGCAACTCGACGCTAATGCGCACTTCACCTATATTCCCGACCGCACTCACTTCGATCTCTACCGGGTCGGCGATGATCCTCGCGGCCTCTTTGATCAGATCGGCAATGAGATGTATGCAACGGCACGGCCAGGAAAGACCTGGAAACGTTAGCAGCCTCAAAGAATGGCCCCGGAAAGCCTCACGGTAGAATCAGTCCCGGAGGCCGCCGGGCAAGTGGTGGAAGAACGTTGAGCAGGGACGGCAGCAAAGCAGCGCAGGGTGGACGTACCATGATCGCGCATGGCGAGATGGCAGATCGCATCCGCTCATTGGATTGGTTCGGCACGCACCTGGGCCCCATCCAGGGGTGGTCCGAGAGCCTCCTCACCGCCGCCAACATGATCCTCGCGTCACCCTTACCCATGCAGCTTTTCTGGGGACCTGAGTTCGTCGTTCTTTATAACGATGCGCTCATTCCCATCCTTACGGATAAACATCCTCATGCTCTCGGGCAGCCTGCGCGCGTGACCTGGGCGGAAGCGTGGGACATCGTCGGTCCGCAGATGATGGATGTGCGCGCCTCCGGGAAAGCGATCTACCATCGCGCGCTCATGGTGCCGATCCACCGCAACGGCACACTTCAGGACGCCTACTGGGACTACAGCTACTCGCCTGTCTACAACTCCGCCGGCGACGTTGAAGGTGTTCTCGACATCGTCAGAGATGTCAGCTCGATCGTGATCGCGGACAAAGCGAGACGCGAGAGTGAAGAGCGGCTCGAGCTGGCCATGGAAGCCGCGGAGCTCGGCATGTGGTCTTACGAACCTGATACCGGGGTCGTGGTCGCTGATGAGAGAATGCACCGCATCTTCGGTTCGCCTGACCTGAGCGGTTCGGTCACCTACTGGCTGGACCTGCTGCACCCTGATGACAGCATCCGTGTCGGAAAGCACTTCAGCGAAGCGCTCGAAGGAAAACACTCCTACGATCTCGATTACCGGATCGTTCGCCCGGATGCCACTCGCTGGATCCGTTCCAAGGGCCGCCTCATCCAGCCAGCCGGCGCTCCCCGGCGGATGTTCGCTGTCGTCGAGGACATCACTACGCGGAAGGAAGTAGAAGGCGCCCTTGAACAGAGCGAGAAGGAACTGCGCCTTTCGCAGGGAATCGCCGTGCGCAGCGAAGAGCTGCTCAAGGTCATTACCGATGCCTTGCCGGCATACATCTCTTACCTTGACCGTGATCTACGCTACGTTCGGGTCAACCGTACCTATGAAGAATGGTTCAAGCGGTCTGCCTCTTCCATGATGGGCCGGACGATCGATGAAGTCCTCGGTCAGGACGCAGCAAACTCCATCCGCCCTTACCTGATGAAAGCATTGTCAGGCGAACGCACCCAGTTCGAATACAGGATCCGCGTTCTCGATCAGGATCGTGTCCTGAGCGTAGTCCAGTTGCCCGATCTCGATGCCGACGGCAACGTGCGTGGCGTCATCGTGCAGGGACAGGACATCACCGACAGGAAGCGTGCCGAAGAAGCACTCATCCAGAGCGAAAAGCTGGCCGCCGTCGGACGTCTAGCGGCTTCTATCGCCCATGAAATCAACAATCCGCTCGAGGCCGTGACCAACCTGCTCTTTCTCGCCCGCGCCCTTTCCGAACCCGGTCCATTGCAGGAATATCTCGACACTGCCGAGCGCGAGCTTCGGCGCGTCTCCATCATTAGCAACCAAACACTGCGCTTCCATAAACAATCCACCAGGCCGCGGAAGGTCACCTGTGCCGACCTGCTGGAAAGCGTCTTCTCCATCCACCAGGGACGGCTCATCAACTCTCACGTTCATGTGGAACGAGGCCAGTGCACAAACCTGGAAATCGAATGTTTCGATGGTGAGATCAGGCAGGTCCTCAACAACCTCGTTGGCAATGCCATCGATGCCATGCATCCCGCCGGTGGCCGCCTGATCGTCCGGGCACGTCGCTCTACCAACTGGAAGACGGGTCAGAAGGGCATCCACCTTGCCATTGCCGACACCGGCAGCGGCATGCCGCCGGAAGTTCTCAGGAACGTCTTTGAGGCTTTCTACACCACGAAGGGCATCGGGGGCACCGGTCTCGGCCTGTGGGTGAGCAAGGAAATTGTTGACCGGCATCAAGGCGCGTTGCGAGTCCGCAGCTCCACCGCGCAGGGGCGCAGCGGAACCGTCTTCAGTCTGTTCCTTCCCAGCCACGCCGCAGCCAGGTAG
>CAZZUX010000074.1:1310-14652 GCA_964657395.1 uncultured Ktedonobacteraceae bacterium | reverse complement strand
GAAAGACGCTCGAGTTCGTACGAAAATATACATTCGTCCATGACGGCCGCCGCGATTCGAGCATCTCAAGCCACAGCTTATCCCTGGCCCAAGGACTCCCCTGGTGGAAACCCACAAGTTCAAGAACACCCTGCTAAGTCGCTTCAGCCCTGCATTGATCGAGCGGTTACAGCTCGGGCAGGTTCAGTTTGAAGTGGGCCGGGAGATTGAAGATGCCGGCAAGCCGATAGGCAACCTTTACTTTCTGGAAGAAGGCATGGCCTCCATGACGACGACCTTTGCCGATGGACACCAGGTGGAAGTCGGCATGTTCGGCTTCGAATCCGTCATCGGTGTCTCGGCGCTTATGGGGACCAGGCACAGCCTGAACCGTGTGTACACCCAGGTTGCCGGCTGGGGATACGAATGCAAGCTGGCATTAGCCCAGGAAGAATTCAACAGGAATCATTTATTCCAGCGGTTGACCCTACGCTACGTGCAGGCCCAACTTGTGCAGGCGGCCCAGTCCGCAGGCTGCAACGCCACCCACAACTTTGAGCAGAGGCTGGCGCGCTGGCTCTTGATCACTGCTGACCGTGTCAATGCAGAACGGTTCAAGATGTCGCAGGAGTTCCTGGCCCACATGCTGGGAGGCGCAAGACCTACCGTATCCATAGCCGCCGCGCAGCTAAAGGCTGAGAAGCTGATTGAATATAACTACGGAGTCATCTCGATTGTCGATCGACAAGGCCTGGAAAAACGCTCCTGCGAATGCTATGCCGTCATTCGCGCTCACCTGGCCGATTACGAAGCCTTCGACACTGCAGATACGGCGTGACGATTGAAACTACTTCCGGTTCACCTGCCAGACACATCGCGAGAGCATAAGCCGTCCTATGCCGGTTTACAGTTGGTTACCAGCTATGACCGCAAGGTAACCTCGACGTATCTAAAGGAACCGGGCTCCCTGTAAAGCGGTATTCCTCCCCGGTACGCCCTGACTCTAGAATCGAATCGCACCATCCGTTGCGCGAACGTTCCTGATCCTTGCTGCCTCAGGCCTGAGCTACACCGTTCCTACCGCTGTCTCCAGTTGAGGACCTCATGTTCGCCGCAGCCATCGAAACTTTCACTCTCAACGACCTGTTAACACCCGAGCTGATGTCGGACCCCTATCCGGTCCTGCGGCAGCTGCGTCACGAGTCTCCCGTCCACGAAGATCCCCGCGGTCGCAGCTGGATTCTCACCAGGTACGAAGAGAGTGCAGCGGTCCTCGCCAGTCCACGGTTTTCTGCCCAGTGGATCGTGTCTCAGGAGGAACAGATCCGCGGCGTGCATCCGGTCATGGCCGGTCTCCGGCGACAAATGCTTTTTCAGGATCCGCCAAACCACACGCGTCTCCGCTCCCTGTTCTCTAAGGCGTTCACCCCTGCTCGCATGGAAATGCTGCGACCGCAGATCCACCAGGTGGCCACCCGCCTGATGGACGAGGCTGAACAAAGTGGCGGCTGCATTGACTTCATGGAAGACATTGCTGTCTCCCTGCCCATCTCTGTGATCGCCGATATGCTCGGCATCCCGCGCGAAGATCACCGCCAGATCCTGGAATGGTCTCTTGCTTTCGGCATGCTCATCAGCGGCGCCGTGCTGACTCCGGCCATGCTGTACGAGGCGCAGCAGGCTATTTTTGCCATCATCCGCTACCTGGTGCGGCTGATCGCGGTCAAGAGGAGCAATCCCGGGAACGACATGCTGTCCGATCTCATTGCCCTGCAGCAGGGTGGGGATCGTCTTGATTCGGAAGACCTCATCCAGAACCTCATCCTGCTGCTGGCTGCAGGACATGGCACCACCACCCATCTACTCGGCAACTCGTTGCTGGCCCTGCTGCGTCATCCTGAGCAGTACCACCAGCTGGGTTCGGATCCATCCATCCACGCCTCTGCGGCGACCGAATTCCTTCGCTACGACGGCCCCGTCTTCAGCACCACCCGTGTGGCCTTGGAAGACACGCAGGTGGGCGGACGCCTGGTTCGTGCCGGCGATAAAGTCATTCTGATTCTCAACTCCTGCAACCACGACGAAAGCCGCTACACCCATCCGGAAAGGCTGGATCTGCGTCGCGCGGGTCCGCGTTCGCTCGCGTTCGGGCATGGCATTCACACCTGCATCGGTTCCGCCCTCGGCCGCATGGAAGTACAGATCGTCCTGAGCGAATTCGCCCGCCGCTTCCCCGCTACCTGGCTGGAAGACAACGACCCGCCCCACATCTCGACCATCATGTTCCGCGGATTGCGTTCGCTGCCTGTCACGCTCGGCTGATCCGGTTACAGACAACTTCCTGCGCCTTCACAGTCACCCTTCATCGACCTGCGCGGGAATCGAATCTGTCACTTGCGGGTGGAGACGGCTGTATTTACCTTGGCTCTAAGATCCGGGCCCAATCTGCAAGATTAAGTTGAAGGGTGAGGATATCGATGAAGCAAAGGCGCCCGAAGACGGCCAAACATGCCGCCATACCACTCTGCGGCAGCCTCCTGACATTGCTGATCCTGACGCCGGCAGTTTACGCGCAGGATTACTCCGAGTGGAATCAGGCGACTGGCATCAAGCACGTTGAGTATCGCTGGAGAGCCGCGGAAGCCACGACCTGCGAAATCGAATACCGCAATCGCGACGATCGCGATCATCGCAAGTACAAGAGCCGCATTGTCTTCCGCCGCGAAACGGACGAACAGATCCATCCCTATACGGTCGTCTCATTCGCCGAGCCGGCTCCGCATCTCGATCACGTGCCGGAATGCTCGCAGGTTACAGACGTTTCCGTAAGTCGCTTCTGATATCCGGGCAGCCTCGACGCCTGCTCAAACCGCGAGACTCTGGAGCCCATCCGGATGGGTCAGCCTGGTCTCTTGCGCGTTTCAAGCAGCGTTCGGATGCGCGCCTTCTGCTCCTTAGCGCGCGCCGGCACATACTCCGTGCCTCGCACCAGGTGCTTCATGCGCTGTCCCACATACATCAACTGGCTCTTGGCCGCATCGGCCAGTGGACTCACCCCGGCCGGCCGTGGTGCCAGGCCGCGCTTCCGAAGATGGTAGTTCGCCTTATGAATGTTGCCCCATTCGGAATCGTGGAAGACGAAGTTGACGTTCATTGAGACGGAGACGTTGTTCCCGTTCTTCAGCCAGTGCGGCGTGTTGACCGGGATATGCACTCCAGTGCCGGGACGCATCTGGAACACCATCGCTCGATCCTCAAGTTCAGGTTTGTACTTCGCCGCCTGGTTGTCCGCAGCCCAGTAGCGCTCCAGCTCCTGGTCCGGCACCAGGTCCTTGTCGGCGCGGTTGAACAGGTGAATCTCCTTGTTGCCCTGGATCTGGAGCAGCCACGCGCATTCGCGATCAATATGGTAGGGCGTCAACCGATTTGGAGAAGTCACAAACAGGATCGCTTCAAACCATTTCACCTTGCTCAGCAGGTTGCGCCTAGTCAGACGCAGGACATCACAGATCGTCGTTTCAAGAATCGGCCGGTACTCATCCTCATACTCGATGTGGTTCAGCATGAGCCACGCATCGGAGTTCTCAATGCCCTGGATTGCTTCCTGCACCGAGGGTGCGAACTCGGAACTCTCGAGCGCACCCTCGCCCAGCTTCGGCTTGCCTATGAGGCAGGAAACATCACCATACTGGCGATGCGGATCCTTACGGTTGTTGATCTGCACTGCCAGCTCGACCAGTTTGGGCACCGCGAACAGGGGATTCCCCGTCAGCGTATGTTCCACCTCGAACGGCAGCCGGTTCAGGTTCTTTTCGAATACTTCCGGAGCGCAGCGGATACTTGGCTGCCAGGCAGCCGCTCCCGAATGAGCTTCCAGGTCAACAAGCGAGGGCGATGTCATAGGTTGGCCTCGAGCACCACATTAGCAGGCGGCTGATGCGACTCGCTATGAAAAAGCCGGCAACAGGAAGCCCGGCGGGAATGACCTTTGGGTACTTTGGTGAATCCATAGGTCAACCCGCGGTCGGCGGCCACGCCGGCCGGTCCCCGCTAATCGATAAAGTAGCCGATCTCTTCCAGCGCCTGGTCCTTGATGTCGACGCCCAGCAGGCGAACCGTGTTCGAACTCATCAGGTTCTTGCGAAACTGGCTCAGTACAGACCCGTTCAGATCCGTTCGGCGATGGAGCATGTTGAGCAGCGCAGCACTGTCCGTCTTGTACTCGTAAGTTCCCGGAAGGCCGCACGCTGGCTTAATGGTGAGCATCACCGGCGAAGGGCCCGATTCCGGTGACTGACTGGTGGCGACGTTTGCGAACAGATTGACTCTCATAATGTGACGATTATTGTCACGTGTTTGAGTACACACCCATACAACGGAGGGCTAAGAGGATGCCACTAGGCGGGGTATACCGGACCAAAATGGCATCCCCCGATCTTGTACCGAACTGGTGAAGAATTTTCCGTTTCGAATGTGATACCCGGTCGCGAATCAAGTGCAAAATGAATTTGCACGCAGCTTCCGGATAGCCGAGTGCGGTCGACGGTACGATCATGAAGGCATGAACTCCTCGAGCACACCCGACATGCACGCCAGTCGCAGCCAGAACATGCCGCTTCCACCGGTGAAAGCCAGTGGTTCGCTGGACCCGAAGCATGCATGGGCACGCGTTCTAGCCCGCGACCCCGAAGCCCGCTTTGTCTACGCGGTCAACACTACCGGCATCTTCTGCCGGCCCGCCTGTCCCAGCCGGCGGCCCGCACCTAAGAATGTCTCGTTCTACAACAGTGCTGCCGAGGCGCTGGTGCAGGGTTTTCGCCCATGCCTGCGCTGCCGCCCGCTCGCGCCCGCAGGCAAACAGGATTCTGCCTTCATCCAGCAGGTATGTGACTATCTGTTGCAACATCTTGATCGCGCCGTCACTCTCGAGCAGTTGGGACAGCTCACCGGCATGAAGCCTATGACCCTCCAGCGAAAATTCCATCAGCTCCTGGGTATGACACCGCGACAGTTTCAAATGACCCGGCGGGCTTCCGGCTTCCGCAGGATCGTTGCCGATCAATCGGAATCTTCTCGGCCTGCCAGCATAACGGCTGCGCTTTACGAGGCTGGCTACTCCGCAGGCAGCCGCCTCTATAGCGGTGCGCAGCAGACACTCGGCATGACCCCGGCGCGCTTTCGCGATGGCGGTCGAGGGGAGACGATCGTCTTCGTCACTGCACCCTGCAGCCTCGGCCACATCCTGGTAGCCGCCACCGGCGTCGGCATCTGCTCAGTGACACTCGGTGATTCAGCGGAAGCTCTCGAGGCTGAGCTGCGCAGGCGCTTCCAGTTTGCGGACAGCCTGGAAAAAAGTGCTGCCCGCTCCGGGCAGACTTCGCTCCTGCAGCAGGCAGTGGAGACTGTACTGTCGCAGCTCACCGACCATCCCGTCTGCAGCAGCCTGCCTCTTGACCTCCGCGCAACAGTCTTTCAACAGCGTGTCTGGCAGGCTCTGGCAGCTATCCCGCGTGGCAACACGAAATCCTACCTGGAAGTAGCTCGCGATCTGGGCCAGCCTACCGCCAGCCGTGCTGTCGCCCGCGCCTGTGCTTCCAATCCCGTGGCCCTGCTGATTCCCTGTCATCGCGTCGTCGGCACCGGCGGTAGTCTCACCGGCTATCGCTGGGGCACCCAGCGGAAGCAGGCTCTCCTGGCGCTCGAGAAGCGCCAGAAACGCTGAGTTTTTCCATGTAGCCTGGCCTACTTTGCTCGGCCTTTTGGTGACACAGGAGAGAGTAACCAGCAAGTTATTTATCTTCTGACCATTCACGCCACTTTTTTGCGCATCCCAATACGGGCAGAAAGATTTGCACGCGAACACGCGAAAGAGGACGACAAGTTATGGACGCAGGACACGGAATTATCTTCTGGATCATTGTTGGACTGATCGCCGGTTTTCTAACCGGCAAGATCATGAAGGGCAGCGGCTTTGGCCCTTTGATGGACATCATCGTCGGCATCGTAGGCGCCATCATCGGCGGCTTCCTTATGAGCCACATCTTCGGCGCCGGGCAGGGCGGATTGATTTACAGCATTCTCGTCGCAATCTTTGGAGCGGTCATCCTGACCTTCCTGCTGCGCCTGATCACCGGCAACCGCGCAGTCTGACCGACACCTCACCCACACCACAACGCCACCCGGAGCATTGGGTGGCGTTTTCACTTTAGACGCTCATCGATTCAGACCGGTTTCTGGCCCAGCACCAGCAGGGTCTGGAAGAACGGCGCAGCCGATTCCTTGTGGACGACAGAAGTCTGCACATCGGCAAAGCCGGCCGCCTCCATCATGGCACCCAGTTCGGATTCGCTGAAGCCAAGCCGCTCATCCGCGTACATCTCCCGTGCCTCCTCAAACCGGTGCTTTACCAGGTCCAGGATCACCACGCGCCCACCGTCCCGCAGAATGCGCATCGCCTCACTCATTGCACGCTCCGGATGCAGCGCATGATGCAGGGACTGCGAGAAGAACACCAGGTCTACTGTCCCGTCCTCGATCGGCACGTCCTCCATATCGCCTTGGCGGTATTCGACATTCAGGATGCCCTGCCGCAGTGCCTGCTCCCGGCCGACTTCAATCATCCGCGCCGAGGTATCCACAGCAATCACGCGCAACGCACGCTGCGCCAGCAGCAGCGCAAACGCGCCTTCCCCCGCTCCCAGATCGGCTATGACCATGGGCGGCAGCAGCTTCAGCAGTGCTTCGGCCAGACCCTTCCAGGATTTTCCAGGCGCATAATCCATGCCAAGGCGGCCAGCCACGCTGTCAAAAAAGGTGCGCATCCGGTCCTGCCGCTTCTTCAGCACCAGTCGCATGGCGGCTTCATCCGTGGCTGCCTCGGCAATCTCCCGCCGTGTCTCCACCAGGAGCCTAGGCAGGAGTCCACTCTCAGACTCATCTTCCGGGACGGTCAGCCGATAAAGACTGCTCTTGCCGGTTCGTCGATCGTTCACCAGCCCCGCCTGCTTCAACTGCGCCAGGTGCGTGGAGATGGTGCTCTGGCCCATGCCCAGGCTTTCCTGCAGTTCTGCGACGGAAAGTTCCTCGCGATCAAGCAGTAACAGGATGCGCAACCGGTTCGGATCAGCGATGACACGAAGTATTTTGAGGATGGACATCATGTAATCAACTTTTGCATCTACATATCATGATATAACGATATGAGGAGAAGCGAATGACAACTGCAACGCTCGAACAGACTGGCTCACTACTGGCGACCACGAACTACAAGGTTGCCGACATGTCCCTGGCGGACTGGGGCCGCAAGGAAATTTCCATCGCCGAGCACGAGATGCCGGGCCTGATGTCGATCCGCAACAAGCATGCCGCGAAGAAGCCGCTGGCGGGTGTCCGCATCACCGGTTCGCTGCACATGACCATCCAGACCGCGGTCCTGATCGAGACGCTGACCAGCCTGGGCGCTGATGTGCGCTGGGCGAGCTGCAACATTTTCTCCACCCAGGACCACGCAGCAGCTGCTATCGCCGCGACTGGCGTGCCGGTGTTCGCATGGAAGGGCGAGAGCCTTGAAGAATACTGGTGGTGCACTTACCAGGCGCTGAACCACAAAGGCGGACTTGGCCCCCAGATGGTGGTCGACGACGGTGGAGACGTGACCCTGCTGATCCACAAGGGCTACGAGCTTGAGAATGGCGACACCTGGGTCAACACGCCCTCCACCAGCCAGGAAGAGCAGGTCATCAAGGACCTGTTGAAGAAGGTGCATGCCGAAGATCCGCAGCACTGGCACAAGGTCGCCAAGGAATGGCGCGGCGTCTCCGAAGAGACCACGACCGGCGTTCACCGCCTCTACAAGATGATGGAGCAGGGCAAGCTGCTGGTGCCCGCCATCAATGTGAACGATTCCGTCACCAAGTCGAAGTTCGACAATCTCTACGGCTGCAAGGAATCACTGGCCGACGGCATCAAGCGTGCAACCGATGTGATGGTTGCCGGCAAGGTCGCAGTCATCTGCGGCTACGGCGATGTGGGCAAGGGTTCCGCACAGTCACTCCGCGGCCTCGGCGCGCGCGTTGTCGTCACCGAGATCGATCCGATCAATGCTTTGCAGGCTGCCATGGAAGGCTTCGAAGTCACCACCATCGAAGACACTCTCGGCCGCGGCGACATCTACGTTACCTGCACCGGCAATGTTGACATCATCACCTTTGAGCACATGCAGAAGATGAAGGACCAGGCCATCATCTGCAACATCGGCCACTTCGATAACGAGATCCAGATGGATCGCCTGAACGAAGCCAAGGGCGTGGAGCGCGTCAACATCAAGCCCCAGGTCGACATGTACAACTTCAACGGCGGCATCAAGAATGGCGGCCACAGCATCTTCGTGCTGGCGGAAGGACGCCTCGTGAACCTCGGCTGCGCGACTGGCCACCCGAGCTTCGTCATGAGCAACAGCTTTGCCAACCAGACCCTGGCGCAGTTGGACCTCTGGGCGAACAAAGACACTTACAAAGTCGCCGTGTACACGCTGCCCAAGAAGCTGGACGAAGAAGTAGCCCGTCTGCACCTCGAGAAGATCGGCGTGAAACTCACGACGCTCTCCCCGAAGCAGGCCGACTATCTCGGCGTCTCACCGGACGGTCCGTACAAGGCCGACACCTACCGCTACTAGTTCCAGTTACATTACACAACAGAGCGGCCACCGCAGTGTTCGGTGGCCGCTCTTCCTTTGCACGTACTTGTCCCTCGTCACGCCTTGTGTGGCGAGCTTGCATCTCTAAGTGCAAGCCAGCCAATCGCCTTCAAGAGCTTCCCCGCCAGGCACAGCGTACTTTGCGAGGCTATTCAAACGTTCCGGTCGAGCGGCACACGCAGGCATGAATTGGTTGACGCCATGTGTGAAGTCGGAGTGCTATCCTACGCGCCAAGTGCGTGTCGATGGCAATCAGGTTGATCCAATTCGATGAATGCGAACTCGATTGTGAATGCTATCGACTCTGCCGGGCGGGCCAGGAGCTGAAGCTAGAAAAGATGCCGATGGATCTGCTGATCCTGCTGGCGACCAGAAATGGCCAACTGGTCACAAGAGACGAGATTGTTGAGTGTCTTTGGGGCACAGGCGTCTTCGTCGATAGCGAGCACGGGATCAACACGGCAATCCGCAAGATTCGCAGAGCCCTGCGGGATGACCACGAACAGCCTCGCTTCGTAGAGACAGTCCATGGCAAGGGCTATCGCTTCATCGCGACAGCCACCCAGGTGAGTGAGCCACTCCTGACTGACCCCCGTCCGTCGCCGATCCCCCAAGCTGCAACTACAGTCGTTGTACCTGCACCAGACGCAGCACTGAGGCACCTTCCAGAACCTATGCGGCTGCCCGGACGCGCTCGATGGATATGGGCGCTCACAGCCTCCATTGTCGTCATTTTTGCCATTGGAACGATCAGCCTGGGCTGGTTCAGGAGTTCGCTGAACCCCCCTGCGCCCAGATCGATCCAGTCCCTCGCTGTCATTCCGCTCGAGAACCTCTCCGGGGATACCTCTCAGGACTACTTCGCCGATGGGATGACCGACGAATTGATAACCATGCTGGCAAAGAACTCCACGCTGCGCGTCACCTCGCGAACGTCGGTCATGCAATACAAAGGGACACACCGCCCCCTGCCCGAGATCGCAAAAGCACTCGGTGTCGATCTTGTCCTTGAAGGATCCGTGATCCGATCTACTGACCATGTGCACATGAACGTTCAGCTGATTCAGGCCTTCAGCGATACTCACCTGTGGGCAGACAGCTACGACCGGGAGCTGAAAGATGTAGCTTCGCTTACCCGGGAAGCAGCCCTGAGCGTTGCCCGGCAGTTGAACAGCACAGTCAAGCTTCCGACCGCCCAACACTACGTGAGTCCCGAAGCCCATGATGCTTACCTGAAGGGCCGTTCTTATTGGTTTGCGGAGAACACTGAGAAAGACATCGAGTACCTGCGCAAAGCGACTGAGCTTCAGCCCGACTATGCGTTAGCGTGGAGTGGATTGTCAGCTGCCTATCAGCGAAGCGCCATTCACGGCACAGGGCGTCCCACGGAACTCGAACCAATGGCGGACGCGGCTGCAAGGCGGGCGCTGGAATTGGATGCCTCCCTTCCTGATGCCCACAATTCCATGGCCGCTGTTTACCTCTTCGGCCGATTTGATCCCGAAGCCGCTCTCAAAGAATCGAATCGCACCCTCGAGCTCGATCCTGGTTATGGAGAAGCCTGGTTTCTTCGCACCCTCATCTTCGAGGCGATGAATCGTATGAACGACGCCCTCGATTCTCAGAAGAAGTCTGACGAGCTGGACCCGGTCGGCAGGCCTTCTGTCATGACACAGGTGCTCATCAGGATGCATCGTTATGAAGCTGCACTCACGGAGGCGAAATTTCGCCTCGAGAGCATGCCCAACGACAGCAGTCTTCACTGGGAGCTTGTAGAGATCTACCAGTACAAAGGTATGGAGCAGGAGGCGGCACGCGAGACGGAGGAGGCAACGCGGATCGATGACGGGCCAACAGCTGCGGCGGCCGTTCGACGTGCCTTTCAGCGAGGCGGCTACCAGGCAATACTCAGGGCGCAGCTCGACAGTCTTGTCGATCAGGCGAGTCGTCAGTATGTCGGGTCCGCCAACTTTGCCTGGGCTTACGCAAACCTGAAAAGCAGAGATCAGACTCTGCACTTCCTTGAGGAAGCATGCCGGGAGCGAGCGCCATCCTTGGTCTGGCTTCAGACGTGGCCGGCGTTTGACTTCCTACATTCGGACCCTCAGTATCGTTCCATTGTGAGACGCATAGGCTTGCAGCCGGCATGGTGAGGAGATCAGCTTTAAGTCCTGCCACCATCCGTGCGGTGTACTCAGATCAGCTTCGTGCCCGCAGGCTATGACTACGCCGCAACCTGCTCGCGCCTGGCCTGCTCCTCGAAGAAGGACGTCAGCGTCCGCGGCTCCCTACCCAGGATGGTGCGCAGCACAACTGCATTGCCGCCTGGGAATCCATAACGGTCATAGTCGGCGTACATCCGCCGCATTCCGTCCCGCACGGGTCCTTCCGGAAGATTCGCCATCCGGGCCCATTCGTCAAACGAAGGTTCCCCGGCCTCGACAGTCCTGCCAAGGGCGGCACTCATCAACTCGGTCAGGTCAAACCGGTCTACCAGGCCCGCCGCCGACAGTTCAAACGTCCCATTGTCCAGCGTGTCGCTTGTCAGAGCAGTTGCTGCCGCCTCGGCCACGTCGCGATAATCCACATAGCAGACTTTGGCACGCCGGCTGAAGGGCAACGAAAAGCGTCCGCGCTGCACAACTTCCTTCCAGCCATTCAGGATTGTCTGCATGAACATAGCCGGCTGCAGTACTGTGAACGTCATACCGGACTCGTACATGGCCGCTTCCACCGGCTGCTTGGCCGAGTGATTCCCCATCCGGATGATCGATGGATGGATCACTCCAGAAAAAACGAACTTGCTCACGCCTGCCCGTCGTGCCGCCTCCACCATCGAGACGCCCAGCGTGGCCTCATCCGGTGCGAACGCAGGATTGATGTGAAAGACTCCGTTCACGCCCGCCGCTGCCATGCGCAGACTTTCCGGTTCCTGCAGGTCTCCACGAGCAACTTCATCCGCTCCCTGCTGCCGCGCCAGGTCCGCAGTCTTCTGGTCCCGCACCAGCGCCCTGACCACAACGCCTTTTGCTTTCAACTCCGGTACCACCAGGCCCGCATATTTGCCTGTAGCCCCAACCACCAGCACTCTCATTCGGCTCTCCGTAAGTTAAGTGGGACGCGCTCAAGCACCGAAGCGATGTATCCCGGAAAGTGAGGCGGGCAGGCTCTGTAGAAAACAGCTTTGAGGCGGCCAGCTTGGGGGATATCGCAGGTTCGCTGCTCCCAGCTTACCCGACCGGCCTCGGTTCAAGGTCTTTTTCTGCAGTTGAGCCGTGCAAAGGCTCGCCCGGGTATGATTCTGCTGAATGCCTTGTTGCCAGGGCATATGCATCAGAGAACAAAGGGAGAAGAGACGATGATGAGGCGATGGAGACCGGGCCTGATTCTTTGCACCTGCAGTATGGCCTTAGGTTGCCTCGGTGCCATCGCACAGGTGCCCGCTCCGGGAGTGGCGCCAATCACCGGCCAGAAATCCGCCGTGCAGGTGATCGTCTTCAAGGCACCGGACGCTTCAACTCTCGCAGCCCGCAAGGCCTCCTACCAGTTCACTGTTACCAGCACCGATTGGCTGGATACCAAGGTGACGGTCGTCCCCGGTGATCAGCTCTCGTTCACGGCTACCGGCACGGCCACGCTTTCGGACGGCAGGACAATCACGCCGGCAGGATCCACTCGCGGCTGGAAAGATATGGTTCGCTCCTTCCCTGACAATGGAGCGGACGTCGGCGCGCTGATCGGCCGCATCGGGAGCGAAGATGCAACTGTGCCTTTCGCACTTGCTGCGAGCAAGGATTTGGCCGTCTCTGCCACAGGCGATCTTTTCCTGCGGATCAACACCAGCTCTGACCTCACCACAACCGGCACGTACGCGGTCACGCTCAAAATAGCGAAAGGCACGACGACTGCGCCATCGACTGCGGCTCCCGATCTAACCAAGCTTGTCTCTCCGAGCGTCTTCAACGACATTCCGAGACGCGTCGGCGACAAGATCGGCAATCCAGGCGACATGGTCAATTTCGCGATTCTCGGCACGCAGGACCAAGTGCAGAAAGCCTTCCTGGCCGCGGGATGGGTCGCCGTCGACAAGAGCGACCAGGCAGCTGTTGTTTCGGGCCTTCTGGCAACCCTGCAACACCAGTCCTATACCAGCATGCCAGTCAGCACCCTCTACCTTTTCGGACGCCCGCAGGACCTTTCCTTCGAGCGCGCCGCTCCCTTTGCCGTGGCTGCTGTCAGACATCACCTGCGCGTCTGGAAATCGACCCAGGTTCTGGACGGACGTCCCCTCTGGGTCGGCTCGGCCACCCACGACGAAGGCTTCGAGAGAGATCAGCGCAACGGCGGCATCACCCACCATGTCGACCCGAAAATCGATGGCGAACGCGACTTCATCGAGCAGAGCTTTGCCGATGCCGGCGTCCTCTCCGCGGCGGCCTATGTCACTCCGTCTAATCCGTTTCTCGCGGCTAAAACGGCAACCGGCGGTGCCATCGAGTCGGATGGAAGAATCGTCATGCTCGACCTGCGCGATTCAAAATGAGCTTCCGTTCCTGGTTTCACAATCATCGGGATCGAGAATCACCTGACACGTCTACCGCAGCCATCCGACATGTCGAGTGCAGCTCAGCACGACCTCGGCCTCTCGGTCACTGCGCAGCAGATGTG
>CAZZUX010000074.1:0-1210 GCA_964657395.1 uncultured Ktedonobacteraceae bacterium | reverse complement strand
CGATCTCATCCCGACTGCAGTGCAGCACAGCCATGCGCCACATGAGCCGTCGCGCCACGATCTGGAGAGATCGACTGCCAGGTATCTGGGTGCACACCCCTCGCTGAACAAGGAAAAGCTGTCAGGCAAGCTGACGCAGTTGCTTGGCCGGATGAGTTGGCGCGCTTGTAGATACCGGACGACGCTTGTTCTCGACCATCACTTCGGCAATGCCGGAAGCTGGCATGGGGACTGAAAACAGGTAGCCCTGGAACAAATCGCAGTTCAGCCTCTTCAGCGCCTCGTACTGGTCTTCCCGCTCCACACCCTCTGCCACTACCTTCAGGCGCAGGCTGTGCGCGAGGAAGATGATGGCCTGCACGATGGAGTAGGTTCCGTTCGGTTCAGCGATCCGTTCCACGAAAGAGCGATCGATCTTCAACGTCTGCACTGGCAGGCGATGAAGATGGCCCAGCGAAGAATAGCCGGTTCCGAAATCGTCCACTGAGAATTCAATGCCCAGCTTTGCCAGGTCTTCAATCTGGCGCGACGCATCACTGATGTTCCGCATCACCGTCGTTTCCGTTACCTCGATGCCCAGCAGACCCGGACTCATCTCGTATCTCTCGAGAACATCAACCACGTGACTGGCAAAGTCGAACCGGTTCAATTGCAGCGGCGACACGTTGATCGCAATCATGACAGAAGCAATTCCGGCATGGCGCCACTCTGTCGACTGGCGGCATACTTCCTCAAGAACCCAGTTCCCGATTGGGATTATCAGACCGACTTCTTCTGCCAGTGGAATGAACTTCTCCGGCGCGACCAGGCCCAGCTTCGGATGCTGTAACCGAACGAGTGCCTCCAGGCTGCTCAGGTTCCCGTCCTTGTCGAAGAGCGGCTGATAGTAGACCTCCAGGCCGCCTTCCTTCAGCGCGATCCGGAGGTGACGCTCAAGCTCACTGGCCTCTGTCGCCAGCGCGCTGATCTCGTGCGACATCGACAGGTACTGGTTGCCGCCCGAATGCTTCGCCCGGTACATCGCTGTATCCGCATTGCGCCACAGGATTTCATGGTCTTCGCCATCCTTCGGATACATCGCAATGCCGATGCTGGCCGAAAACTCAATACTGTAGCCATCTGTATGCAGCGGCACCTTCAACGATTCAAGCAGGTCAGACGCCACCTGCTCGGCATCGGAAAGGTCGTGGATCTCGTGCAACAGCAGGCT
>CAZZUX010000073.1:0-19597 GCA_964657395.1 uncultured Ktedonobacteraceae bacterium | reverse complement strand
CCGAGGGGTGGCTTTTCTGTTGCAGTCTTCAGGGCCCTGCAGCTGCTAATTACCGCCCGTATGCGCTCCCAGCGCTAACTGGGCAGATGCGAGCTCGGTCGCTGTCTCACGCATGTACTTGTGCGGATTGACCGGCGTGTCGTGGATCAGGACCTCGTAGTGCAGGTGCGGGCCGGTACTGCGACCGGAGGAGCCAACATAGCCGATGATTTCGCCCCGCTTTACCTCTTCGCCTGCCACCACGGCAAAGCCGGACATATGGCCGAAGAGCGTCTGGATACCGTGTCCATGGTCAATCCTTATTTCGCGTCCATACCCATTCGCCATGGATGCCACCAGCACCGTTCCATCGGCAGGGGCCCGGACCGGACTGCCCATGGCTGTCGCGATATCTATGCCCTTATGGAAGGCGCCCTCACCGTTAAACGGATCCAGCCGCTCCCCATACGAGCTGGTCACCACGCCCTCGACCGGCCACAAACTGGGCGCGTAGGCCACACTGAAGAGCATATCGTTATCCAGCGGACTGCCGTAGCTGGATGCCAGCATCCGGGTCGCACGCCCACTCATCGCCGAATCGCGCAGTGAATAGAACTGGTCGAGCGAATCCTTGTACTGCTGCTGCGTAAACTCGTCGGGGGAGTTGCCCGCTGCCCTGGCTACCTTGGCCACCGATGCAGATGCCGGCGTAATCGGCGTGCCGTGCGTCAGCTTGTTCTGGCGCAATCCGTACAGCGCCGTGATCTGACTTGCCAGCGATCCAAGTGAGGCGGCCTGGATGTCCTTCTCTTTCGCCACCTCCTGCATATGCAGGTAGTCGTGTCGAAGGGCCTCCTGCTGCGATCGCACTTCATTGAAGTGAGCAGTTTTGACCAGCATGCGCGTGTAGGAGCCGGCCAGCCCCGTGATTGTAAAAAGTCCCACAACTGCGGCTGCTACAAACACGTAGGCATAGTGAAGCGGCACGGGAACCTTGCGCAGCCTGCCATCTTCCTCACGCGCTACAAAAATAATGTAATAACGCTTCCGCAATCGACAACACCGTAGCTTCTTAGAATGGACGGCACAGGCCGGCGGAAAGTAACTCGTGAACGCCCGGGGCCATCCTGCTGATCGCGCAAAGAGCAGAGTATTCAGCGGGATAGGTGCCTGTATGCCTATAAAGAGGCTAACAAAGGCAGGTGGAGGGGTCAACCGAACGTTCGGCTCATCGCTTACCCTTAAGTGGGATCGCCTTTACCGGGTAACATCCACTTAAATCCTGCCTTTTCTTTCGCTTCAGGCTACTAGGCAGAGGTTGAGCTGTGCTCATGCAGCGCCGTCAAAACCTCATCTGCATGCCCCTCTGGCTTGACCTTCGGGAAAACCTTCAACAGTCTTCGGTCGGGGCCGATCAGGAAGGTCGTGCGCTCGATGCCGATTACCTTTTTGCCGTACATGTTCTTCTCCTTCAACACGCCGAACTGGTTGCAGACTTTTTCATCCACATCGGCCAGCAGCGTATACGGGAGGCTGTATTTTTCACGAAATTTCTGCTGGGCCTTGACCGTGTCCCGGGAGATGCCTAGCACCACGGCTCCAGCCTTCTGCAGCTTTACGAAGCTGTCGCGAAAGCCGCAGGCCTCGATCGTGCAGCCCGGCGTATCCGCCTTGGGATAAAAAAACAGCACTACCGGCTTGCCGGCATAGTCGGACAGATGGACAGTCTTTCCCTCGTCTGTTTCCAGCGTGAAGTCGTCGACTACATCATTCTCAATCATTCGGGTTTCTCCTTGTTGCGGTGGCTGTCCGTCTAAACCATTGTTTCCCCGCCACTGAAGCCAATCTACCCGGCGAGGTGGCCTGGTGCGCGTTCGCAGCGTCTAGGTGTACACAAGCTAGGTATACATAGACTTGGGCGAAGATAGAAAAAATGAGTTTTCGACGATTGCAGTCTCTACCCTATCGAACTTCCACTCCCCGAGGCAGGCTCTCGCCCCTGGTTCTGACCGCAGCTGTCGGCTTCAGCTTCATCGGACTGCATGCCCAGTATCCCGGCCACAGTGAGAAGCAGGTGAAGCAGGGCCCGGTCCTGCGCGCAGTCGCCGTTCTCGAGTGGACAGGCGAAGCGGGCAAGCCCAGTGCCAGCCGGCTCATTCCTGTCTCGGTCTTCCACGATGGAACGTACGAGGATGGCGGTCTTTACCTTGCCCGGCCGGAGCCGCTGCCGCTCGAGAGCGGACTGGAGTACCAGTTGCAGGAGGCGGGGCTGCCGCAGAGCCGATTCGACATAGCCTCGGCCGCACAGCTCAACGGCAGCTGGTTCGGCTACGGGTCGTGGAAGCCACTCGCGGCGCCGGCTCCGATCCACCATCTCAATCCCTCAAAGATCGATCCCCAGGTTGTGGACGGCGGCGACGATCGGAGGCCGCACTTCCGGAAAGCCACTCCGGAAAGCGCGAGCGGTGTTCCGGGCGCAGCCAATCCTCCGGAAGATCCGGATCGGCCTACCCTGCGCAAACGCGACGGCGGCGCTCCTGACGCGTCGGCAACTGCGAACCCTGTGACCGCGGACGCCACCGGGAGCCGCGAGACAGCCACGGCCGGCGTTGATCCCGACCGTCCGAAGCTTGGCCATGGCAGGCACAGTGATGAAGCCAAAGAGCCGGAACGGCTGGAAGGCACGCCCGCCAACCTGGAACAGATGGTGGCCGTGTCCGATGCGACCGACCGCACAGCTCATTCGTTCCGCTACAGCTTTGCTGATCCGCAGGACGCCAACAAGCTCAAGGCTCAACTCACCACGATCGCGGAACAGGCTGTCGCGAAAGCAGCAGCCGCCAAGCCGACTGCTGCGGCCCCTGCCGCGGCCCGTTCAGGAACGCATCCAGCAACGACAACACGCTCCTCGACCGGCGCCACGCAGACGACCACGGCTGCTGCATCATCCAAGACTACCGGCCTTACGCCCGCCCAGATCGCTGCCCGCAGACGAGCGCAGGCAGCAGCCGCACGCAGGAAAGCCGCGGCCCATTCAGCCGGCGTAGTCCTGCTGACAGACGTAGAGTTCCGCGCCTTTGAGCTGACCTACTCTGGAGGCGCCACCCTCGTTCTGACTGCTCGAACTGCCGGCGACGAAGCCAAAACCACGTACGTCACCATCATCGCGCAGCCTGATATCTACGGAACGCCGCAGGTGCTGTTTACCCACATCACCAAGGCCGACGATCTGGATGCGCAGCCGCGTATGCGACTGATCGACGCAGTGGACGCAGCCGCAGATAATCGGGGCGATTTGTTGTTTGAATTGCGCGGCGCTACGACCCGGCAGTTCGCGCTATACCGCGCGGCGAGTGGACGGGTCGACCAGCTGATCGCTACCGTACCGCTGCCAATTGGAGCCGCTGCCGCTCATTAGCGGCAGCTTATGGATGCTGCGGAAGCTGCGTGGCATCCCAGCCGCCGCCGAGCGCCTTGATCAGCTGCACGCTGGCTGAAAACTGCCGCGTCGTGATATCCGCTGCTGTCCGCTGGTTGGTTAGTTCAGCCGTCTGTGCAGTAATGACTTCAAGATACGTGGTCACGCCGCCTTTATAACGGTTGGTCGAGATGGACACAGACCGCTCTGCATCCCTGACAGCCTTATCCTGCTGGCCGGATTCCTGGTCAAGAATGCGCAGGGCTGCCAGTTGATCCTCAACATCCTGGAAGGCCTGCAGCACTGACTGGCGATAGCTGGCGACCTGCGAATCATACGAGGCTCTTGCCTCGTCGGTGATTGCGCGCCGCCGGCCCGCGTCGAACAGCAGTTCCTGTGCCTGACCGCCGAGAGACCAGATCGCGCTCGGTCCCTGGAAGAGGATGCCGGGCCGGAATGACTCCACGCCGCCGCTGCCTCCGAGGGTGACGGTTGGATAAAACGCGGAGACAGCGACACCGATCTGCGCGTTGGCTGCATCGGCACGCCGCTCGGCTGCGGCCACGTCCGGCCGCCGCTCCAATATTTCGGAAGGCACGCCAAGCGGAACCTGCGGCAGCGCCAGCACCAGCGGCGCGGTCGGCAGGCTGAAACTGGATGCCGGCACGCCCGTAAGTGTCGCGATTGCATGCTCGTACTGGGCGCGCGCCACACCGACGTCGGTCAACTGAGCCGTGGTCTGGTCGAGTTGTGTCTGCGCGAGTGCTACATCGGATTCGGTAGCTACGCCGCCCTGGAACCGCTTCTGAGTGAGGTCAAGGAAGCGCTGGTACTCGACGACGGTCGTGCTCAGCAGCTGCTGCTGCGTATCGAGTCCACGCATCTCGAAGTAATCCATCGCGAGTTCAGAATGCAGACTCAGGTCCACGCTCGCGAGGTCTGCGGCGGAGGCCTGCGCATTGGCACGCGCTGCTTCGACGGTGCGTCGGACGCGGCCCCACAGGTCCGGCTCCCAGCTCACCTGTCCGGAAACAACGATGTCGTTGTACGTGTTACCGCTGGACGTTGGCGTACGGATAGGTCGGTTGTTCGAGAGCTTCGTACGATCCGCGGTCGGTGTGATCGTGACGGTCGGGTAGTAATCCGCCCGGTATTCCCGCACGGCATCCACTGCGCGGCGAAATTGTTCGTACTGCGCCTTCAGCGTCTGGTTTGAAACAACAATGGTTTCTTCCAGTTTGTTCAGCTGCGGATCGCCGTACATCTCCCACCACTTGCCGCGCATCCTGTCGTCATTCGGATCAGCGCGCTTCCAGCCACCATTCACCGGGCTCGGCGGCGGAGTTACTTCACTCTCCTTGAACGCAGGTGCGGTTGGGGCCGAGGGCGTGTGGTAATTCGGGCCGACGGTACAACCAGCAAGCGCGCTAAACATCCCCAGGGCTGCCAATGCCAACCACCGGCGGGCATTGCTGGTTCGCTTCAGACTTTCAGCATAGGGCAGCTCGCTCATTTTCCATCGCTCCCGCCGCTCTTCCCCGCACCCTGCTTCTGCTGTTGATTCTGTCCAGGTTGATTCGGCACGGGCTTGGGCTGCGGCACCACGTGCACCAGTTCGCTGTCCCCCAGCGAGTCCGGCGGATTGTCGATCACCAGCGCATCTTTATCCAATCCGCTGACCACCTGCACGGTCTTGCCATCGTCGTGACCAAGCACAATGCTTGTCATCTTGACGCGATCACCATCAGAACTATGCACCACCGTTGCCACCTGCAACCCGGCGGTCTGAAAGATCAGCGTTGACACTGGCAGCACCAGCGTCGGTACTTCGCGATTCACTTTCAGATGCACGACTGTATACGCACCCGGAACGAGCCTGCCGTCACGATTGTCGACATCGATCTCTGTCAGCAGCGTGCGGGATGCCGGATCGATGGCATTCGCAGTACGCACCAGCGTGCCGGTGAACGGCTGCCCGGGATATTCGGCAAGGTCAAGCGATGCCTTCGCTCCGCGAACCGCGTCGCGCACATAGATCTGCGGGATGTTGGTGTAAACACGCAGCGTGTCTGTTCGAGCCATGTGGAACAATTCTTTTCCTGCGCCCGAATCGATCAACGTACCCGTATCCACAGCACGCGACGTGATCACACCATCAAACGGCGCATAAATCTTTTCAAAGGAAGTGAGAGCTTCCAGTCGCTGCACATTGGCCAGAGCAGACTTGACGGCTGTGTTGCTGGATGCTGCCTGCGTCGTGAAGTTCTCCGTGTCCTGCCTCGACACTGCATCCGATTGCAGCAGGTCCTGGTAGCGCTTCGCGTTCGTCTGCGCAAAACCTGAGTTCGACTGTGCTGTCGCAAGATCGGCACGCGCCTGCAGGAGCTGCTGGTCCACTTCCGGGGAGGCAATCGACGCCAGCAGGGCGCCTTTACGAACGTGCGCGCCAATGTCGTAGTACCACTTGTCAAGATAGCCGCTGGTGCGCGCGTAGATCGGCGAGTCGGTATACGCAAACATATTGCCCGGCACAATGACATCCTGGTCCGGCGTTCCCATCTGCGGCTTGGCAGCCGTTACATCCGGCGCTGCTATGGCGTCGGTGTCGTTCTTCAGCGTGGTTCGCGCGCGCACCCGCGGCACAATCCCGGCAACCACGATCACTACGGCAACAATCAGCAGCACGAACAGGAAGATACCCGCTGTTCGTCCGGAGACCTGATTCGTCGATTTCCCGTCATGGCTGCTGCCCTGCACCTGCGCGGCGTGCGGATCCTGCTTGTTCTGATTCATTCTGCCTTCGCTCATGCTAGTTCTCCCGACTCTTCATCCTGGTCGTCTCGCTCCTGCTGGAGGTTCTTTTCCTTCTCGCGCTTGCGCCGCTCCAGGGAAGCGTGAACTACGCTGAAGAAACTCGGCACGAAGAACAGCGTTGCCGTCGTTGCGAACAACAGACCGCCAATGACTGCGCGCCCCAGCGGTGCATTCTGTTCGCCTCCATCACCCAGTCCTAGCGCCATGGGCACCATGCCGATAATCATCGCCAGCGCTGTCATCAGGACCGGCCGGAATCGGGTGAAACCCGCGTCCAGTGCGGCTTGCGCAGCATCACCGCCGTTGCTTTCCAGTTGTTCCTTCGCAAAAGACACAACCAGGATGGAGTTCGCCGTGGCCACGCCCATGCACATGATGGAACCCGTGAGCGCTGGTACGCTGATGTGCGTACCTGTGATGAACAGCATCCACACGATGCCGGAAAGCGCGGCGGGCAGGGCTGCGACAATGATGAATGGATCGAGCCAGCTCTGGAAATTCACAACGATCAGCAGGTACACCAGCAGGATCGAGAAAACCAGTCCGGCAATCAGTCCTTCGAACGACGCGTTCATCGTCTGCACCTGGCCGCGAATCACCACCCGCGATCCAGTGGGAAGGTCTTTCCTGTACCGGTCGACCAGCCTTTGCACCTTCACTGCTACGCTGCGCAGATCTGTGTTCTGTACGTTGCCGTAGATATCGATGACCGGGATGATGTTGTAGTGGGTCACCACGGCAAGTTCACTGCCGCGTGTGACAGTTGCCAGGTTCGCGAGCGTCTGCACGGGCATGCCGCCCATCTGGTAGGAAGGCGTGAACGGCACTGTACCAGAGCTGCTGTAGTTGGAATTGGATGGGCCGGTGCCCGCAGTCGTCGGAGTCGCACTGGCACTGAGCTGCTGCCCGCCGGACGCCGGAGTCAGTGGAACATTCTGTAGCTGCTGCAAGGAATCCATATTGTACTGAGGCGACTGCACCGCAATATTGTAACTGACACCGTTGCGTGGATCGAGGTAGTAGGTTGGCGAAGTCTGATAGCTTCCGCTGAGCGCAGTCAAGAGGCTGTTGGTAATGTCGCGCTGCTGCAATCCGACGGACAACGCTTTGGAACGATCAACATCCACGAAATAACGCGGCAGGTTGAAGGGCTGCTGCAGCCGGACATCCACAGCTCCCGGAATGTACTTGATCTCGTTCATCAACTTCTCGGCGAACACATGATTGCCCATCATGTTCTGCCCGATCACCTGCACATCCAGCGGAGCCGGCAGGCCAAAGTTCAGAATCTGCGTCGTCATATCGACTGGCAGCTGGTAGAACTCGACTCCGGGAAACTGCGCTGCCAGCTTCGGCCGCAACTCTTCCACATACCCGTTGGCAGAGTGATGCTTCTCGGCAAGCGAGATCGTGATGTCAGCGTCTGCACTGCCTACAACGCCGGTGTTGCTGTAGGAGAGATTCAAGCCCGAATACGGGATGCCGATGACATCGACAACACTGGTGAGTTCGCTGCGCGGAATCGTTGCCCGCATCAGGTTCTCGACCTCATCCACGATGTGTGCCGTCTCTTCGATACGCGTGCCAGTGGGCGCCCGCATGTGGATCTCAAATTGCTGTCCGTCGACTGTCGGGAAAAAGTCCTGCCCAAGCCACGGATACAGCAGCGCGAAGGATCCAATGCAGAAGATCATGAAGACGATCAGGAATACTGTCGCATGCTGCACCGCGAGGCCGAGTAGTCCATGGTAAAAACCACGCAACTGCTCGAAGCGCCGCTCGAATGCCTGCTGAAATCGGATGAATGGATTGCGGCTCTTCCTGCTCGCTTCTGCGTGCTCCGGATCATGTTCCTTCAACAGGTACATGGCCATCGTCGGCACAATCGTTCGCGAAAGAATGTAGGACGCCAGCATGGCGAACACGACGGCCTCCGCCAGTGGCACGAACAGATATTTGGCGACACCTGTCAGGAAGAACATCGGCACAAACACGATGCAGATCGACAGCGTGGAGACCAGCGCGGGAACAGCAATCTGCGCGGCGCCGTCCAGGATTGCCTGTTCGATCGCCTTGCCTTCTTCCAGGTTTCGATTGATGTTTTCGATTTCGACTGTTGCGTCGTCCACCAGGATGCCGACGGCCAGCGCCAGGCCGCCCAGTGTCATGATGTTGATGGTCTCGCCGAGCGCTCCAAGGCACAGCAGTGAGACGATGATCGCGAGCGGGATTGAGACCGCAATGATTACGGTCGAGCGCCAGCTGCCGAGAAACACGAGGATCATGAAGCCGGTCAGCACGCCCGCGATGATGCCTTCACGAACGACACCTGAAATCGCGCCACGCACATATATGGATTGATCCGAAAGCGGCGTCATCTTGAGCGCAGGCGGAAGCTGGGCGGCCAGTTCGGGCAGCTTCTTGTACACGCCCTCGATGATGCTGAGCGTGGACGTATGTCCGTTTTTCAAAACCGTGATCAGCGATGACCTCTGACCATTCACACGGACGATATTTGTCTGCGGCGGAAAGCCGTCGCGCACATGCGCCACGTCGCGCACATACACCATCGCGCCATTTACCTGGCGAACGGGAAAGTCATTTAAACCGTCGATCGTGAGCGGCGCACTGTTGGTCGCGATCTGGTATTCCGTACCGCCGACCTTCAAGGTGCCTGATGGCAGGATAAGGTTCTGCTGGGCGACCGCGTTGACCACATCCTGCGGCGACAAGCCCTTCGCCTGCAGTGCAGTCATATCCAAGTCGAACTGCACCTGCCGCTGCTTGCCGCCATACGGATACGGCACGGCTGCGCCTTCGATCGTGACCAGCTGTGTGCGAATGAAGTTCAATCCAAAGTCGCCGAGCTGCTGCTCGGACAATCCCTGGCCCGACAGACCCAGCTGCAGGATTGGGACGCTCGACGCACTGTACGTAATGACCAGCGGCGGAGTGGTACCCGTCGGCAGCTGCCGCAATTGCGTCTGCGAGATTGCAGTGACCTGCGCGATGGCACTTGAAATGTTTACCGTCGGCTGAAAGTAAATTTTGACGACGGCAACGCCGTAGAGAGAGTTTGATTCGAAGTGGTCGATGTTGTCGACTGTCGTTGTCAGCGTGCGTTCTGTCAGCGTGACAATGCGGTTCGCCATGTCCTGCGGCGAAAGACCCTGAAACTGCCAGATCACACTGACGACGGGAATATCAATGTTCGGAAAGATGTCGACAGGAGTCGTGTAAATCGATACCGGTCCGAGGATCAGCAGCAGCAACGCGAGAACCACAAATGTATAAGGGCGCCGCAGCGCGAGGCGAACAATCCACATGTTGCTTTACATCTCTCCTTGCTCTAATCCACTAAGCCGTAAGCGATGCACCAGGAGGTCGTGTCTTCCCTGCTGTTTCTCACACAACTGGAAGACAAATCAGACTTCATAGTCAGGCTCAACGATGCTCCAGAAGAGCAGACTTCCCTGCCGGAAGCTTGTCTTCACCACCGTACCTTTACTGCTTTGCTGCACTGCTCAAAGAAGATGCGAGGGTCTTAAAGGCTGCGAGCCGTCTCGCAGGACCCCAGTCGGCACCTGTCACTATGCTATACGTCTTGAGAATTTTGATCGACGCGGCGGGTGTGAAAAGCTTGAGCTGCAACGCGTGGTCTCCAGGCCGCGCCTGGTCAATTCTTCTGCGATTCCTGTATTGAAGACGTATTTTGACGAGCAAAAGATTCAATAGTTGTCGCTGGGCTTTCACAGGAAACAAGCAGCTTCAACGTGCAGCGCGCAGCAGCGCCCGGGCAGGCGCAGCCTCATGTCCTGCAATCTTTAACGGCAGCACTACCAACTCATAGGGACCTTCCTCTATGCCATGCAGATCAAGTCCTTCCACGATCGCAATACTGTTGCCGAGCAGTGCGCGATGAGTCCGCGGATCATGTTCGAATCCTTCAACTGAAAGGTAATCGACGCCGACCATCGCAAGCGGTTCAGACGCCAGCAGTTCCGCGGCGTTGGCAGCAATGTATACGTAGTCCGGTTGGAACAGGGGCTGCCGCAACAATCGCCTTGCCGAGTTGCGCGTTTTGAACAACAGGCGCTCGTGCCCGCGCCATGCATATCGCTCGAGCACGGAAGCGGTCAGAACAGGTGCTTCCTGATCGATCTCAAGCACCCACGCTTTGCCAATCAAGCGGCCCGGATCCACTTGATCGATGGCGAAACCGCCCTCTACAAAATGCAATGGCGCATCCACATGCGTGCCGGTATGCGCACCGAGGCAGTACTTCGAAAGGTTTACTCCAGCCTTCGTGTCAAGCCGGCTCGTCCACGCGCATTCCAATCCGAAGTTGTCCGGATACACTGCCGTGATCTTTGGATCGAGCGTAGTTGAGATGTCAATCCAGCCGCCCGTGGCCACTGGGGCTGTGTACGGCGAGCTTGCGGAATAGGTCACAGCTGGCTTGGATGCAGCTGCGACTAGTCACAAATGAAAAGCCCCGCAACTGTGTTTAGTTGCGGGGCTTGCATCCGGCGCCGGGTTCGTCTATTCGGAGATCTGTCGTCCGTAGGTCTTCTCCAGCTCTTCAGCAGAATACTGGTGTTCTTTTTCCGGATAGTAGGCGTTTACCAGGTATTGCTGCAGCATGCGCTGCGTGTTGAAGAAGGATCCGTTGTGCGCGATGGTGGTTCCCATCAATGTGTTCCACTCGTTGCGATTGCGATAGTAGAGCGGTAGTACAGCATGCTCGAGCTTGTTATAAAGATGCTCCGCTTCTACTGCTGAATTCACACCATCTTCGATCGCCCAGCCAGTCACGCCTTCGGTGCAGCCTTCAATCCACCAGCCATCAAGAATGCTGAGCGATGGCACGCCGTTCAAGGCAGCTTTCATGCCGCTGGTGCCGGATGCTTCGAGCGGCCGCTCCGGATTGTTCAGCCAGAGATCTACGCCGCTGGTCAGGACCTGTCCAAGCTCCCAGTCATAATTCTCCAGGTACTGAATGTGGAGTTTCGCGGAAGTCAGCCTGGCTGCAGCGTCAAATACGCGGCGGATTAAGGCCTTGCCTGGCTGGTCATGCGGATGCGCCTTACCGCCGTACAGGATCTGCAGACCGCCATACTCTTCGGCCATGCGGGCAAGCCGCTCCGGCTGTGAAAACAGCAGGTCGGCGCGCTTGTAGGTTGCGACACGACGGGCGAAGCCGATCGTAAATACCTGTTGGTCCAATTCGACGCCAGTGCGCTGTTTCACTACCTGGATCAGCGCCTTCTTCTGGCTGCCGTGCGCGGCTGCGATCTGGGCCGGCGGAATATCGATGGCGTAGCGCAGCTGGATGTTGTCTTCCTTCCAGCGGGGGAAATGCTGGGTAAACACAGTCTGCATCTCGGGACCAGTCCAGGTGGCAGCATGCACGCCATTGGTGATGCCGTCGATCTGCACGCCCGGGAACATCTCGCGCGACACCTTCATATGCTGCATCGCTACGCCATTCACGAAGCGTGAGAAACGCAGCGCGATATAGGTCATGTTGAGCATGCCGTCGTGACAGCCACCGACTCGTTCCAGGAGGTGCACGATATCCGAACCCAGGAGACGGTACGCCTGCTCCATCGAAAAGCGATCGTGGCCGGCAGGAACCGGCGTGTGCGTCGTGAAGACACAGCGCTGCCTCACAGCATCGAAGTCGCGATCGGTCGCACTCGAAAACGCTCCGCCATTCAGCTGCTTCTCAAGGACCGCTACAGTCAGCAGGGCGGCGTGGCCTTCGTTCATGTGGTAGACATTCACGTCGTAAGCCAGCGCTTCCAGCATCCGAGCGCCGCCCATTCCGAGCACAATCTCCTGGGCCAGGCGATAGTCGTTGTCGCCGCCATACAGGCAGTCGGTCAGAGTGCGATCGCGAGGGTCGTTCTGTTCCAGGTCCGTGTCCAGCAGGTAAATCGGGAGTGTGTGCCCGGTCACTCCGACCATGTCGTACCGCCAGGCACGAACGAAGACCGTCCGGCCTTCCACCATCACTGCGACCTTCGGCTCTTCCAGATGCAGCGTTGCCGCTGGAATCCAGGGCTGTTCGGCTTCATGCTGACCGCCCTGCGCATCCAGGGTCTGCCGGAAATAACCCTTGTGATGAACTAATGTGATGGCAGCGAGTGGCACCCCTAGATCGGCGGCAGCGCGCAGGGTGTCGCCGGCTAGTACACCAAGCCCGCCGCTGTAGGTCGGCATGGTTGGCAGAATGGCGATTTCCATTGAAAAGTAAGCGGCGTGCCCGTCAATATTCGTAAAATTGCGGAGTTCAGTGCTCTTCTGATCCGAGAAATACATGTGTCTCCTAGAGTGGGTCCCTTACCGTACTGACTTCCTGGTAAACCGTCGGCGGCGTTCCCCGCAGTAGCTGCATGGAGAGATGCCTGATAACAGCAGACTCCTGTCGCTACCCGAATGTTGCCCTCGTTTGACCAAAACTGGCTCCGGGAGTGCGTTCGCGTAGTGTACCAAGTCGCTAACTTTTGGCTCCATGCAACTTCCTGACTGGCGTAAAAAAATCTTTGCCCGACAAGCCTTGCGTAATGAATCGTTTACGCCTCGCCCCAGAGCTTTACCATACGGCTTTGGCGTTAGAACCCTACTCTTGCTGAATCGGTTTGAGCCTTTCTCGTCAACAGCTTGGGCTGTTGGTAAATTTCTATAGGAAAATATCGGCAATTCGGCGCATTTCTCGCGAAAGGAAGAAGCGAAAGGTCGGTTACCCGGGTGACTAATGGGCGCACCAGTATGGGAATCTTTTCTTTTGGCTGCTTAGCCTTGTGGTATCGCCTAGTCGCCCGTCCCTTCTAACAGCGCTGCGATTCGGGGCATGGCACCCAGATGTTCCGGCTTCATCAATACTGATCGCAGGCATCGTACGGTCGCGCCTTCCTCCAGGTTCGGCCAGGTCTCCGACGGAAAGAACCGAGCTGGCAGCTGTGCCAAGGCGAGGTGCAGCCCCTGCTCTGCTGCCCGGTTAAAGATTTCCTGGGCGCGGGCTGAAGACTCCTCCAGGCTCCCCGTCCTGACGGCCCAGATCACGATATCGAGTTCAGGAACAAACGCAGTCACCCACCTGCCAGGTGCAGCCGCCAGGTGCGCGTGCAGTTCCATGGCAGCAGCACGGCAGCGCTCAAGATCGGCTGCGAATGTGCCGCCAGGCGTCATCGGCAGCAGCCTTTGCGTGGCCCACAGCGCTACGGCCGCTGCGCCGGCGCGGGAACACTCCAGGCTGATTTCGCCGAGGTGCAGCTCTGCGGAGGAGAAGTAGGTGTACGGAGAATCGTGCTTGTAGAAACGTCCAACGTTCGCGTCCCGGAACAGCACACAACCACATCCGTAGGGCTGCAGGCCATGCTTGTGCGGGTCGATTACCACGCTGTCCGCTTCCGGGATCGCAACGAAGTGCGATCTAGCGGCTGCCGACAACGTCGAACAAAGCTTGAAGTAGCCTCCGTAAGCAGCATCCACATGAATCCGAAATGCATATCTTTCCTTGAGCTTCAGCACATCTGCGAGCGGATCCACTGACCCTGTCGCGGTCGTTCCAAGCGTCACCACCACCGTCCCGACCGGCCGCCGCTCACCGACCTCGCTCTGCTGCAGCCGCTCCTCGAGCGCCGCAGTATCCAGACGGCCGGCCTGGTCAGTCGTCACCGTTTCAAAAGGAAGCTTCAACACGGACGAGATGCGGCTATGGGTGTAATGTGCCTGCTCGGATGCCAGGATCGCCGCTGCCGGCTTCAGTTTTCCGGCCACCCACAGTGCCTCCAGGTTGGCAAAGGTGCCGCTGCTGGTCAGGTGTCCAAGAAACGGCCGTCCAAGCCCGAACATTTCTGCAATCGCAGCCACCGCTTCGATCTCCATACGCGAACTCGCCCGTCCGCCATCGAGAGCGTGGTTGTTTGGATTGACGGCCATCGCCATTGCATACGCGGCGCGGGCAATCGGATGCGGCGGCTTCAGCATCTGCCCTGCATACAACGGATGAAAATAGGGATAGTTGTCGCCCATCCTCTCTGCCACTTCCGCCAGCACCTTTTGCGCCGCAGGCTCGTACGTTTCGTTCGTATCGGCCACTGCATCGATTCCACTGGCGTCTGGAACCAGCTGCTTTGCGAATGCCTCTTCAAGACCTGCAAATCCGGCGGCAAGCAGCCGCATCACCTCATCATTCTTCATCCGTGAAGGCTATATGTCCGCGCCTGTTCGTGCACGCAGCTTGATGAAATCAGCAGACTCAATCTGGTAAACTGGCGTTGCGTTGTGAAGAACCGGGCAGGCACCGGGGGCAGGACTGACTACGCCATGTTGCAAAGCTACTGCCATAAGGTTCCGACGATTCACGCTAGCGCAATTCAATATAGGGAATCGCAACATGGAACAAGGCACAGTGAAGTGGTTTAACGACGCAAAGGGGTTCGGGTTCATCTCCCGCCAGAACGGGGAAGATGTGTTTGTGCATTACTCGGCGATCAGCTCCAGCGGCTTCAAAAGCCTGCAGGAAGGCCAGGCAGTGCAGTTCAACGTAGTCAAAGGTCCAAAAGGCTGGCAGGCTGCCGACGTTCAGCCTCTGTAATCAGTGTCTAAATAGAACGCATTACGCCCGGGTCACCCTCTGGCCCGGGCGTACGTGTCTGGAACCACTCAGCCCAGCCGACGCTCCGTCTCTTCAATCTTTGCGTCGTTAATACTGGCGACGCGTCTCCGCATCCGGCCGTCCAGCGCAAACTCCCACAACTCCACTCCATACGACCGAAACCACTGGCCGGCAGCATCGTGGCTCTCGTATTCAAAGCTGACACTGATGCGATTCTCGTTAAAGCACCACAGCGTCTTGCGCAGACGATACTCCAGTTCCTTTTCCCATTTGCGCTTCAGGAACGCCCGGATCTCTTCGCGGCCGGCCAGGAACTCATCCCGGTTCCGCCATTCGGCATCCTCGGTGTAAGCCAGCGAAACGCGGTCCGGGTCGCATGTATTCCACAAAGCCTCGGCAGCTTTCACCTTCATCGCTGCTGTCTCTTCATTAAAGGGTGGCACCAGCTTCGGTGAAGTTGATTCTGTCACGCAGTTCCTCCTGCGATTGCCCCGCGCTCTATCGTCCTCCCTCGCGCATCGCGGCGCAACTCACCCGTCCTCTTCTTCTGCCAGCAGCGCGCCGAGTGCATCCAGCCTCGTCTCCCAGATTGCACGACGATCACGTATCCACTGCTCCGCTAGCGACAGCCCGGATGGCTCAAGGCGGCAGGTGCGCACGCGTCCACTCTTTTCACTGCGCACCAGCCCGCTCTGCTCCAGGATCTGCAAATGCTGCACCACTGCGGCCAGCGTCATCTTCAACGGTTCTGCGAGCTCCGAGACCGAGCATGGCCCCGCACTCAGCCTCTCGACCATCACCCGACGCGTTGGATCACCCAGCGCATGGAATACCCGATGCACCGCGGCCTTGTGTCCCGGCATCTCTGCTCCTCTTAGCTGGTAAATTCGTTCGCGAGCGAGGCAAGCAGCCCAGTCCAGCCCGCTTCCCGCATCTGCGGACCATCCGACCCCTCGAAGAACGCGCCCTGCTCTGTAAAGATCAGGTCCGTACCTGATCCGTTCGGAACCAGTTCAATCGTCGTCAGCGAGGCCGAGAAGGGCTTTTCGCCGAAGGCCATGGTGTATGCCATCACAATGCGCTCGTTCTTCTGAATGTCCTGGTAGGTAGTCCGGTTCGTCAGCAACGCTCCCGGGAACGGCGTCTCGTTATTCATCCTGAACGTCGCCTGATCTACGCCACCTGTGCGGAAGTCCATGGTGAACTGCACCACTTCGTGGTTGCGGTTCTCGGCATACCAGCGCCGCTTCTTCTCCGGATCAGCAAACGCCGCAAATACCTTTTCGGGCTTCGCCGGGTAGTGGCGCTCAATGACAAACTTACTGTGAATGATGGCCTGCACCTGGTTCATGACTCGTTCCTCCAAAACGAAATGGTTTAGCTTGTGCTTAACTATCTTCTTCAAGAGCCGATTTGTAAAGAGAAAACTAAAGTATTTTTAAAGTGCTTTCTAGAGCCGATCAAACGTGCTTCTGCAAATCCTTCATTTCCCCAACCTCAATGCAGCTTCCACAAGAGAAATGTCATCTGTTAGACGATTCCGAGCCGCAAGCTTTTACACTGGGGACACATGCGCACGCTTACCCTCTCCCGCCAGTTGCAGCATCGCGCCGAACACTTCATGCCCGGGGGCGTCGATTCCCCGGTTCGTGCCTTCCGTGCTGTCGGCGGCGACCCGCCTTTCGTCCAGCGCGCCAATGGAGCCTACCTGTGGGACGTCGACGGCAATCGGTACATCGACTACTTCGGATCATGGGGACCGATGATCCTTGGCCATGCCTGGCCCGCAGCCGTCGAAGCCATCCAGAAAGCCGCAGCGGATTCGGCCAGCTTCGGAGCCTCCACTGCCGCTGAAGCCAATCTCGCCGAGCTGGTCACCCGCTGCTATCCGTCGATCGAGAAGATGCGCTTCGTCAGCTCCGGCACCGAAGCTACCATGTCGGCCATCCGGCTCGCCCGCGCCTACACCGGACGCAAATACATCATCAAATTCGAGGGCTGCTATCACGGCCATTCGGACGGCCTGCTGGTCAAGGCCGGGTCGGGGGTCGCCACCTTCGGTATTCCCGGTTCAGCCGGAGTGCCGGAAGAGATCGCCCACTTCACCGTCGCGCTGCCTTATAACGACATCGCCGCTGTCCGAGAAGTCTACGCAGCCCGTCGCGGCAACATCGCTGCGATCATCCTTGAGCCGGTCGCCGGCAACATGGGCACTGTCCCGCCCGAGCGCGGCTACCTGGAAGCCCTGCGCGCGATTACCGACGAGCACGGCTCCGTCCTCATCTTCGACGAAGTCATGACGGGATTTCGTGTCGCTCTTGGCGGTGCGCAGGAGCGTTACGACATCACGCCCGACCTCACCTGCCTCGGCAAGATCATCGGCGGCGGTCTGCCCTGCGGAGCCTTTGGTGGCCGCGCCGACATCATGAACATGCTCGCGCCTCTCGGCCCGGTCTACCAGGCCGGCACCCTCAGCGGCAATCCACTTGCGATGGCCGCCGGCTTTGCAACGGTCAATCACCTGATCGAGAACGAGGAAGCAATTTACGGGCGGCTGGAAGAAGCCGGGCTCCGGCTTGCAGAAGGCATCTGCGCCGCTGCTGAGAGCGTTGGCGTCCCGATCCGGACCAACCGGGTGGGCGCCATGATCACCTGGTTCTTTGTCTCAAAAGCTGTGACGGACTTCGAGACTGCCGCCGCCTCGGACACCCAGACCTTCGGCCGCTTCCACCGCGCCATGCTCGAAGCCGGCATCTGGCTGCCACCCTCGCAATTCGAAGCCGCCTTCTTCTCCACCGCCCACACCGACGCCGACATCGATCAAACCATCGAAGCCGCAAAGAACGCCTTCATGGAAGTCGTCAGCAAAGCCGAACTACACACCTAGCGATAGAGCACCACAAACACCGGCTGCCCCATCCTCGCGCAACCAGGGTGGGCCAGGCGAGCCATCTCTCAGTAGCCGTACTCCTTCAATCCCAGCGCCTTAACCACCAGTGGATCCGCCACGCGCTTTCCATTCACATCCGTCGCGAGACCAAAGCTTGCCCGATAGTCCCACATATTCCAGCCAATCCCATTTGCCTCAAGCGCCAGTCGCATATCATGCAGCCATTGCGCACGCATCTGCGGATCAGCATGTTGGCGATAAACGCCAAACTCCCCGCACCAGACCGGCACATGGTACTGCTCGCCCCATTTACGAGCAAAGCTGATCTCCGCAGCGATCCGCGCCGCATCCCACCTGTCCAGACCATACTCGTTCAGGAAAAACTGGCCAGCGACCTCCGGCTCTAACCCCAGCTTCGGCGCAATGTTCTCAGGAGTCGAAGGATAAGGAATTTGGCTCAGCGGCTTTACCTCATCCATCGTCCAGCCCGCCCCCTGGTGCGTGAAAGGAAACGGTTCGTAATCGTGAAAGGTATAAATTACGTTGCGGTCGGATACCGGCTGTAGCCGCAGCAGGTCTCTCAAGCCCGAGTAGTGCGCCGCGGTCGCAATGATCGTATGGCGAGGCGCCGCTGCCCGGATCGCCGGCACTACCTGCCCCTGGATATTCGCCCACAGACCAGCATCCGTCACCTCCGGTTCATTCAGCACCTCGAAGTAAACGCGCTCCGGATCACTGCCTGCATAATGCGCAGCAAACGCGCTCCAGAAGTTCACGAACTCCGCCTGTGCCTGCCGGTCCGTGCGCAGCGCCAGCTTGAAATCATCTTCAGGATGAATATCCAGCACCACGTTCAACCCTGCATCCAGCGCTTCTTTCAGCGCTCCATCCAGCAGCTTCAGATGATCCGCATTCAATCCATTTGTGAGTGGATCACGCAGCAGCGGCTGTGGATCGATGGACAAGCGAACATGATCGAACCCAAGCTGACGGATCAGCTTGAAGTCCTCAGCCGTCGTATACGTGCTCAGACGCTGTGGCGAATAATCGCGCGGTGACTGTGCAAACCACATACTCGCATTAATGCCCCGGCGCAGATGCGCAGCCCGTGCGAAAGCCACATCGGTCGGCGAACCCTGGGTAAATGCCGGCAGGCAACTCAACAAACCGGCAACCATCATGGCAACGAATCTGAATCCCAAGCAGAGCCCCCTCTGAAAGGCCCACAGTAGCACGCTGTGCAAGACTTGAGGTAGCCGCCACCTACAGAACCGACTATGGTCCATCCCACAGCCCATGCCAGCCAGGTCTTCTCCGTCGTCGAGTTCTCCGGCGTTGTTGTCGGCGCGCTCGGCGGCGCACTCGAAGTCAAACGCACCTCACGCTACGACTACGACGTCATCGGCCTGCTTGGGCTGGCGTTCCTCTCCGCATTGGGCGGTGGCATCCTTCGCGATGTGTTGCTCGGCAACGGACCACCCCTCGCCTTCCAAGACACCTATTACTTACTCGACGCATTCCTCGGCGCCATGCTGGCCCTGCTGCTCATGCGCTTCAGCCACAACTTCGACGCGAACACCGGTGAAGTCAGTGGCAGTCTCCGCCGCTTCCTCATCGTGGTGGATGCCGCGGCCCTCGGCCTCTTCTCAGTAGCCGGAGCCACCCGCGCCGTCAATGACGGACTCACCATCCTGCCCGCCCTGCTGCTCGGCGTCACTACCGCAGTCGGCGGAGGCTCCCTGCGCGACGTCTTCACCGGCCGCACTCCGCGCATCTTCGAACGAGGCGAGCCCTATGCGATTGCCTCCATCATTTCGGTGCTGGCCTTCTTTGGCTGCGAGTGGCTCCACTTCTCCCGCCCTGCGTCGAC
>CAZZUX010000072.1:0-19884 GCA_964657395.1 uncultured Ktedonobacteraceae bacterium | reverse complement strand
ATCTCTTCACTCGACCTTTCGCTCTTGTCCGACTTCTTGAAGACGTAGCGACCGGTCTCCTTGTTGAAAAACTCACTTGCCGCCGGATCGAGAGCCAGCGCGATATCTTCGCCGGCCTTGTAGCCTGCCGCTTCGATCGCTTCGAGGATCACTTCGATCGCTTCCACGTTCGATTTCAGCGAAGGTGCAAAGCCGCCTTCGTCCCCGACTGCCGTGTTGTAACCCTTCTTTTTCAAAACACCCTTCAGCGTGTGGAAAATCTCGGCGCCCCATCGGAGCGCATCGCTGAATCGCTCCGCGCCGATCGGCATGATCATGAACTCTTGAAAGTCGACGTTGTTATCGGCATGAGCACCGCCATTGATGATGTTCATCATCGGAGTCGGCAGCAATGAGGCATTCGCTCCACCAAGGTAGCGATACAAAGGTAGCTTGAGCGCGAGTGCACTGGCGCGGGCACATGCCATCGAGACCGCCAGAATAGCGTTGGCTCCGATGCGGCTCTTGTTGTCCGTACCATCCAGCGCAATCATCGTGGCATCAATCAGACGCTGGTTGCTTGCATCCATCCCGGTCAACTCGGGCGCCAGCACGCTCTCCACGTTCTCCACTGCCTGCAGAACGCCTTTGCCCAGGTAGTAAGCCTTGTCGCCATCCCGCAGCTCCACGGCTTCATGCTCGCCTGTCGAGGCTCCGCTTGGTACTGCCGCTCGTCCAACCGACCCATCGGCCAGAATGACATCTGCTTCCACCGTGGGATTTCCGCGCGAATCAAGAATTTCCCGGGCGCGTATCTGCGCTATCTCAGTCATGCTGCTCCTTGCTATGTGGTGATGTAATCGATCCTTGAGTTTGGGGCGGCGATCGACGGCAATCTCTTCGCCTGTCGCTCCCCCGATAGTGCTGATAAAGTTGGCCATTCAGAAACTTCGCTTGTCCTGGCTGGATGCAAAGCCCAGCACGCGTCACCCGAAGTCTAACAAAATCCCGGCGAGCGCTTAATGAACAGGCTTAGATCGATCGCACCAGGACGCTGTTACCAGCGGCGCAGAGGGCCATTTACCTTCGCGGTTACAGCACAGCTGCGCTTTACAACATGCCGGTGAATTGTTCTAAGCTCAGCAGGAAGGGTGTTTTCCCCCTCGGAGTGAGCACCATGATCAAGCCTGTTACCCTAGCCGCAGCTGCTCTACTTTCAGTCGGCGCTATCGCCGCGCAGTCAACACAAACCAAGCCCAGTGCCTACGGCGATGCGAACCAGGGCGTGGCCAAACCGGCAGACGAGCCGATCCTTGCAAGTCCCGACAGCAGCGCGCCTGTATCTCAGCCGCAGCCCCTCCCTGCAGCACCGGCCAGGGCACAGGCTACTGCTCCAGTAGTCGACCCGAATGGCATTGTGGAAGTGCCGGTGCCCGATGAAAGTGCACCTGCCCGCACCTCAACGCAGCCTGCGCTGAAATCCCACGTCTATAACCCTGACGCTGAGATCGTGACATCTGTGCCGCTATCGCCAAATCAGCTGCCGGAGGGCACGCCCTTTCACGCCCGGATGGTGGAAGAGATTTCAGCAGACACCGTCACACCCGGCACGCCGTTCACAGCGCAGCTTACCCTGGACGTCATCCACATGGGGCGCACTGTTATCCCTGCCGGCTCCTATATCCATGGCCGCGTGACAGATGTAAGTGCAGGTCGTCGGATCGGTGGTCAATCCACAATCCGCCTCACCCCGGATGAAGTCGTTCTGCCGGATGGCACGCATTATCACTTCCGCGGGGTTGTGACGCAGACCGCTGGCTCGAACACCAGGACGGATGCTGAAGGCTACGTTATCAACCGCGATCATGGCGCTCGTACAGCAGCCGAATACGGCTTGTCCGCAGGTAGCGGTGCGGTGATCGGAGCAGTTGTGGCCGGACCAGTGGGCGCAGGCGTCGGCGGTGCGATCGGTGCTGGTGTGATGACCGTACACTGGCTGCGGGAACGGAATGCGGCTGTCCTGCCGGCAGGATCGCACGTGACGTTCGGACTAAGCAGCGCACTTGAACTTACTCCGTCTGCTGCGACGACTCCCGCGGTATCCAATAACAACGTGCCACCGACGATGTCCGTCCCAAGCTCGTCCTACGTCGAGCCGAAGACAATCAACTAGACAGCAGCATCGATCACCTAACGGGAAAAGCGACGCTTCGGCTTCGCTTTTTCTGATCCGCGCAATCTCACCGTCCCTGCGGCACCCGCTCCAGGAGTCGCTTCCAGGTCTTCTGGTTTCTGCGGAAACTGCGCTTCAGGTCTTCCAGTATCCTCTCGAAATCGGCATGTTCCTTCAGCCGGTTCCAGGCCGGGTTCTTCGAAAACCACGGATAGTTTTCATTGCCGAGATAGATCGCGCGACGCAGCCAGTGCAGCGCTTCACTCTCATCGCCTTCAACAGCGAAATAGGTGGCTAGCCGGTAGGCCATCTCACTATCCGCTTCCGCTGCCGCCAGCGATTCCTCTTCAATCAGCGATTGCGCGCGCGAACGCTGCCCGATCTGCAAATAGCACATGGCCAGCGTTGGAAACGCGAGGCGCATCCGCTCATCGTCGCGGATCACGGCTTCCAGTATTTCGACTGCCTTCTCGATCTCGCCTTTGCGCATGTTCTGGTAAGCCATGGACGTACGCAGCAAGGGATGCCGCGGCTCAAGAGTCAGGCCTTTCTGGAGTTCGTCTTCTGCAAGCTCAAGCTGGTTTTGATACTGGTATACCCGCGCTCGATGGTTATAGGTGATGGCAGCATTGGAAGGGTTCAGTTGCAGCGAACGATTGAACTGGACAAGAGCTTCTTCATACATTCCATCCAGCCGCAGGGTCACTCCTGCCATCTGGTGCACGTTCCAGTCGTTATCGGCAGTCTGCAGCAGGTTCTCGACGCCGTGACGTGCACTCTCTTTTTCACCGCGCGACAGCAGCAGATAGACTCGATAAAGGTTGGCTTCGCTTGAGCCGGGATCGATTTCCAGGGCGCGGTCAAACGCCCGCCTGGCGTTCATCAGATGCATCTGTCCGCCGAAGCCATGCCGCACATATTGCAGGTGCGTGATGCCCAGGCCGCTCCATCCCAGTGCGAAATTCCCGTCGCGTGCGACTACGCTTTCAAACTTCTCGAGTGCCCGATCAAGATCGGCTCGAAGTCCCGTACGCGACATGAAGGAAGAAAGCATCGCGCGAGCCTGCAGGTATTCCTCCGACGATTGCTCTGCCATCGAGGCAGCCCGAGCAGCGCGCTCGCCAGCCTGTGCAGGCTGCACCACCAGGCCGCTTCCGATTCCCTGCAGCGCGCTGAACACTTCATTAGTAATTTCCGTCTGGACTGCCACCAGGTCGAAGGACGCCACACTGATGGCACCGCCGGTGCGAACACTTTGCCCGGGCACATCCAGTAGCTGCCAGTTCAGGTCAAAACCCTTTTCCGAGCGCAGGAAGTTTCCAGCGAGTACGTAATGCACAAGCAGCTTTTGCCCGATCGCCAGGGGATCCATCTGCTGCACCGGGGTTGCCAATTGCATGAGTGAACTCGATGGCCGCACAATCATCGATGGCATCCGTGCAAGCCTTGCCGCGATAGCATCTGCCAGTGCAAAGCCGTAAAGCGGCGCTACCGCAACTGGTCCGAAGTTGGCGAATGGCAGCACCAGGATCGTGTTCTGCTTCGGCTGTGCCTCACTGCTTTCGCGAAAGCGTTCTGCGAGCATCGAGAGCAGTCCGGAGGTACGTTTCTCCCGCTCATGCAGCGGCATGCCCGCCGTCGACGCGGCATCGGCAGGCAGCAGCTCTGTATCCAGGCGCAACGTGCGCATCGTCGTCTTCAATACTTCCCGCACGTCCGCTGCAGAGGAATACCGTTCCGCCGGCGTCTTCTGCAGGCACCTGAAAATGACGCTCTGCAACTCCATCGGTATCTGCGCATTCAATTCCACCAGTGAAGGCGGATCAGCATACTGGATGGCTCGGATCGTCTGGAACTCCTCAGCATCGCGCCGCAGAAAAGGATGCCGCCCGCTCAGCAATTCGTAAAGAATGACACCAAGCGCGAAGATGTCACTTTGCACGCTGCTCTGCCCTGTCACGAATTGCTCCGGCGCCATGTAAGCGACCGTTCCGCCGCGTGCTGTGTACGTGCGCTGGATCACTCCCGCCTTACGCTTAACAGTGCGCGTAGGGTCGAACTCCATCTCTTCTGAGGTCAGCCTCCGGGCCAGGCCAAAATCCAGGATCTTCACCAGGCCTCCGTCGGTCAGCATGACGTTGGCAGGCTTTAGATCGCGATGGAAGATACCGAGAGCATGCGCAGCACTTAATCCATCAGCGATCTGGATGCCGATCGACAAAACCAGTGGTACAGTCGCAGGTCCCTCCTGGATGACAGCATCCAGGGGCTTGCCCGGCACGTATTGCATTACGATATACGCTTCGTCGCTGGACTCTCCCACTTCGTAGATGGCGCATACATTCGGATGTTCAATGGCAGAAGCCAGCCTGGCCTCACGCAGAACCGTGGTTCGCATCTGCTCCAGCTTCAACGAGCCTTTGCGCAGCATCTTCAACACCACTGGTCGGGTCAGCAGGGTATCTGTCGCCAGGTACACGATGCCGCTGCCGCCCGCGCCCAGTTTGCGGACAATCTCGTAATGCTCCAGGATGCGGGGCTTCATGCCGTTAGTCTACCGGGCGCTCCAAGTTGACACCTTGAATGCTTGAACATAGCGAGTCGGATAGTAAACTAAGAATAGTGGACTAAGTCGAGGAAGACGACGTGAAGCTAGTCAACATACATGAAGCAAAAACGCATCTCTCCGGCTGGTAGCAGGTGCTGTGAATGGTGAATCCTTCATCATTGCGAAGGCTGGTAAGCCGATAGTCAAGGTTTCGCCAATCAACACCTTGCCCGAAGGCGCAGAGCGGAGACTCGGCTCACTGAAGGGTATGTACCGAGTGACTGACGACATAAAGCAGCCGTTCCGCAAAGAAATAGAAGAGATGTTTTATGGCAAATTCGAGCGTGAAGATTGAACTTCTGCCTCGACACGCACCTGATGCTCCGGGCCATGCTCCGGCCCGAGAAGCTCTCATCAAAAGCGTCCAAGCTTATTCCCGATCGCCAGCATCAGTTCTGTTTCAGCGTGGTCTCGCTCTGGGAGATCGCCATCAAGACCTCACTTGGACGACCCAACTTCAACGTGGATGCGAGGGTTCTACGGAGGCACCTTCTTGAAGATGGCTAAACCGAAATCCCGATCCAGAGCGAACATGTGTTCCTCGCCGCGACTCTGCCACCGCTCCACAAGGTCCATTCGACAGAATGCTGATCGGGCAGGTAACGGCTGAGGAAATCATCTTATTGACATCCGATGCCACGATCGCGCAGTATCCGGACCGATCCAGAAAGTCTGACCGCTCAATGACTGCGCGGCGTCTTCAACGGCCTGGTCGTCCCTTCAATCCGGCTGACCGCGCTTTTCTGCGGACGCCTCCCAAGAACAAACATCAGCAGCCCGAATAGAAACATCGGCGTACCCCACAGCAAATTCAGGTTGATACCAAGTGACAAGGCGTAGATAGCGCTCCCATGCGTGAACAGCCCGTAGATCGCCATCAAGCCGCCAGTAATCAGAAACATGAGTCCAAGGGGAATACGAATATCCAGGCCCATCCAGTTCCTCCGGTCGTCCTATGCAAACACCAGGTTCAACAGCACCAGCATTACCAGCACCACGATTGCCAGTGTTGCCGGCTTCTGCCACCAGGTCAGGTGTCCCTCTTTCGGTTTGTCCGTCAGGGAGTACACCAGCCCGACCAGCTCTTTCTCATCCCGTGCCTTCGTTACCAGGCTCACCGCAGTGGTCACCACCAGGTTCACGCTGAAGGCCCAGATCGCCGTCCAGAAATTCTGCGCCATTTCACTTGGATAGGTGTGCAGCAACCCGATCCATCCACCATGAATACCTGCCGCAGCATCTGCCGGCAACGTCAGGCCATGATGCACAATCGCCGCGCCGGTCCCACTCAGCAGGCCGACAAACGCGCCGTGCCCTGTCGTCCTTTTCCAGAACATGCCCAGTAGAAATGTTGCAAACAGCGGTGCATTCACAAAACTGAAGACCAGCTGCAGCGCGTCCATGATGTTGTTGAACGACGTCGCCAGATACGCTGCTCCAATCGACAGCAATATGCCGCCGACTGTCGCAACGCGGCCCATCCATAGATAATGCGCGTCCGTGTCGTCCTTGTTGATATAGGACTGGTAGAGATCGTAAGTCCACACAGTATTGAAGGCCGTCACGTTGCCCGCCATGCCGGACATGAAACTCGCCAGCAGCGCAGTCAGTCCCAGCCCGAGTATGCCAGTCGGAAAATAGTGGAGCAGCATGTTCGGGATCGCGAGATCGTAGTTCAGAACGGGTGCACCGTTCTTGTCCGTCACTACCTGCCCGCTTACTGGACTTACCTTGGCCGGGATCAACCCGCGTCCGGCCTCTTCTGCTGCACGCGTGGCTGCCGTCTGTGGCCCGGCAATGTGCTGCGTCATCTTCGGCACGCTGATCGCGATCAGCCCCGGCAGGATCACAAGGAACGGAAAAAACATTTTCGGGATAGCTGCAATCAGCGGCACCCGTCGCGCCGACTCTTCCGAATCTGCAGCCATCGCCCGCTGAATTACCAGGAAGTCCGTGCACCAGTAGCCGAAGCTCAGCACGAATCCCAGTCCCATCGTCAACGAAAACCATTCCACCCCGAGCGGATTGGTATGCGGGCTGGAAAGCCCGCGCCACGAGTGCGTATAGGCGGGACCGAGTGTCTGCTGGATGCCGTGCCAACCGCCCACATTTCTCAGGCCGACGAATACCAGCGGTGCAAAGCCCGCAACAATGAGAAAGAACTGTAGAACTTCGTTGTAGATCGCACTCGTGAGTCCACCCAGAAATATGTAGCCAAGCACGATCACGGCCGACAACAGAATCGACACATGAAAGATCCAGGTCAACGGAAGTCCAAGCGCGAGAAAGATCCCATCGAACAGATGGAGGCTCTGGATCAAAAGCGCCATGGCATACATCGAAATCCCGGACGAAAATACGGTCATGATCGCGAACGAAATAGCGTTGACCGCACGTGTTTTTTCATCGAAGCGGAGCCGCAGAAATTCCGGAACAGACCTGGCGCGAGAGCCATAGTAGAACGGCATCATGAAAATGCCGACGAACACCATGGCCGGGATCGCCCCGATCCAGTAGAACTGGCTGGTGATGATGCCGTACTTGGCGCCCGATGCGCCCATGCCAATCACCTCCTGTGCGCCCAGGTTGGCGGAGATGAAGGCTAGACCGCAGATCCAGGCCGGGATCGACCGCCCGGCCAGAAAGAAGTCGTTGCTGGTGCGCATATAGCGTTTCAGCGCAAAGCCAATGCCCAGCACAAAGCCGAAGTACACCAGCATAATGAGCCAGTCAATAAGTGTCAGGTGCACGGTGTCCCTATTCTAAGAGGCTGGTATGAACTACCACTGCGGCGGACAGCGCATCTTCGTTCGCGATACGCATGGACCAGCCATCTGGAATGTAATCGGTTTCCTGCACTTCCAACAACCACCATTTGCACAAGGCAGCGCCCACCAGCAAAGCAGGGTTATATTCGTACACCCGTTCAACATGTTCGAAGTGGTTTTGTCAATTATGGTTCTATAATGGTGCATATTTGGAGCAAGTTGCATGCCCGCCGATCCTGTTCGCGCCTACCCCGAGACCCGCTACTTACCATCGCCGCTGCCCGACCTCTCCCGGCTTGAAGAGCGCAGGCGCCTTTCCCCGGCTGCTGCCCGTGCCTTCCTCCGCATTGTCAGTCATTGGCAGATTCGCGATGAAGAAGCGCGCGCACTGCTCGGCGGCATGTCCCATGGCAGCTACTATCAGCTCAAGCAGAAACCAGGCGCACGCGCTTTCGAAGAGGATCGGCTACGGCGCATCTCGTACCTGGTTGGCATCTTCAAAGCCTTGAACATCCTCTACAGCGAGAAACTCGCGGACCGCTGGATTCAGCTGCCCAACAGCAATCCCCTGTTCGCAGGAAAAAGCCCGCTCGACATCATGCTGACAGGTGGTACGCCGGCAATGGATATGGTCCGGCGGCTTCTTGATGCGCGTCGTGGTGGTCACTGACAGCAGCGAGTAGTCTGCCGTGTTCACAGGACTCGACCGGCCTTCAGTTCGGCAGATGGAATCTGTCGAGCACGATCATTACAATCAGAGAGATGGCAGATCAGCTTTATCTTAGTTTGTGGTTTCCGAATTTTCGTCTCGCCTCGCTTCCCGCTGCTTTGGTGGCAGTACTAAAGCAGTTTGCCAAGGTCGGCGGTTCGAACACGGTGAGCGCAGCCGCGGCCTATCCAATCTCATGGAGCGAGACTCCTGTCTTCCAGCGAATCTTTGATGAAGACGAAGAAGAGGCCGCAGTGCCTGAAGTAGCCGTGGCCGAAGCAACAGAAATGCTGCACGATGATTTTGCGTATGAGTTTGAGGCTGAATGGGAACTCTGGACAACCGGCGCCACCGACAGCGGCGGTCTGGATGCCGTCTGGAAACAGGAGCCGCAGATTGTTCGGATCACCGGGTTTGGACCCGAATTCGACGAAGGTTCGTACGAGCAGAATGGCCACATTCGCATCGACTTTGGCGTGGACAGCACCTTTCTCCAGGATGAAGTTGATCTGGATCCGGAATCGGCTGTTCATGTTCAGCAGAACGTTCAGCACCTCATCGATTTCACTCATGCCATAGAGCAGAACATCGGCATCTCCAGTCGACTCCTGTGGTCTGAGAGTGGCGAGAACCTCGCGCAGAAGCTGATCTCGCGCCTCCAACGGCTCAACTAGTGACTTTGCTCAGGCCGATTCACACTTATCGCAAACTTCTCCATAGCAGCACCGGCGAACGAACCAGGTTTCTGACTCAAGCTCCGACTCATCCCTTCGCCTGGCTGCAGATTGTCGCCCTGCTACTTCTGGCGGTCATGACAGGAGCCGCACAGCAGTCCGTCGCAGCGTCTTCGACACCAGCAACTGCGCCGCAGGATCCGGCAGCAACAGCTGCGCCGACGATACCGCCGATGCCGGCATTCCAAGGCCGGGATGACCTCATCCTCAAGCATCTCGATACGCTGTTGCCCTGGTACCACAACCTCGGCAATGGTCTGCCTACGGTTGGTCTTCCCAGTGACGCCATTTACCAGAGCACAGCTCGCACCCTTGCTTTGCAGGCGCTCCAGGCAGCCTTCCAGTCTGCCATCGCCGATGCCGCGCTCATTGCGCATGCCTCCGCAGGGCAGGGCCTAAATGAGACTTCCCAGGACTTCGCTCGCATCGCGCCGCAGATCGATGCACAGATAGCGCAAATCAAATCTCAGCTCGAATCCATCAGCGTGCGGATCCCGCAATCCTCCGGCTCCAGCCTTGCTGCCCTCCAGGAACAACGCACACGCTTGCAGGGAGATCTCGAGCTTCTAAATGCTGAAAATGCTGCTGTGGATCAACTGGCAAAGTCGTCAGCCGGCAATTCGGCCAACGACACATCGTCGTTGCAGCGCAGCATAGCGCAGCTTGAACGGACTGTGCCTGAACTGGGCAGCTCAGCATCTCCCGCAAACTTCAACGCGGCGGCGAGCACATCCAAGCCTACCTCCAGCATCGCAGCACCGCCCACCGGCTTGATCGGCGAAGCAGAACTGCTCTTTGAACAGGCAAGCAGTCTTCACAAGATTGACGTTCTCGCACTACAGACGGTCGCCGCCCAGGATCTGGCCAAGCAGCTGCGGACACCACTGGTAGACGAGATCCACAAGACCCTCAACCTTGCAGCAAGCTGGGCAGCCTCGCCCCAGGCGCCTGCGCAGTCACTGACAAAATCTCCAGTTTCCGCAAAGGCTGCCAGACGAATAGCGAATCAGCCTGCACAGCCTGGACCAACCAAGCAGCAATTTGACGAGCTGACTGCCCGCTTCAAACGCCTGTCCGCTGCTGCCATGCCCCTCAGTCAGGAGATCATCTACCTAGACCAGACGCGGTCAAACCTCACCCAGTGGCGACAGACACTGGCACAGGAAAATCGCGAACTCCTGCGATCCGTACTTACGCGTGTATTCACGATTGCCATTGCACTTGGCGTGCTCATCGTTCTCTCCGCGATATGGCGTCGGTTCATCTTCCGCTATGTGCATGACGTACGTCGCCGCCGCCAGGTCCTCATTTTGCGCCGGTTCATCATCGGCCTGCTCATGGGCGTGGTCATCATCCTCGGCTTTGTCAGCGAATTCAGTTCGCTGGCTACCTTCGCCGGTTTTATCACTGCGGGTATTGCAGTTGGCCTGCAGACCATCCTGCTTTCAGTGGCGGCTTACTTTTTCCTCATCGGCCGCTATGGCATCCGCGTCGGGGATCGGATCTCCATCTCAGGCATCACCGGGGACGTTGTCGATGTGGGCCTCGTCCGTCTGTACATTCTCGAACTGGCCGGCACTGGCACTGATATCTTTCCCACGGGCCGCATCGTGGTCTTTCCGAATTCGGTACTCTTCCAGGCCACGGTGCCGCTTTTCAAACAGATCCCCGGCACAGATTACGCCTGGCACGAAGTGGCAATGTTGCTCACAAGCAACGCCGATGCCCGCGCAGTGTCCGACAGTGTCCTTGCCGCCGTACGCCACGTGCATGAAGGCTATCGCTCCAACTTTGAACGTCAGCATGCGGAGTCATCGCGCCGCATCGACCTGGTGCTCGAAGTACCAGCACCCACCGCGCAGTTGCAATATGCCGCCACGGGCCTCGAGTTGGTCGTGCGCTACCCGGTCGGCCTTACCAATACCGCGAAGGCGGATCAGCAGGTCACGCAGGCAGTCCTTGATGTCATTCACGGATCACCGGATATGAAGACAGCGATCAGCGGAAATCCCCAGATTCGCGTGGCCGTAAAAGGCTAGACATCAAGGCCGCTCCAATCCTCCCGAAGCCGTCCGCTTGTTACACTTGTTCCATGCTTGATGAGTCAACATTCCGCCGCTACTCCGAGTCGGCTCTAGAGTCACTGAAACAAAGCCTGATCCTTGCTGAGGTCGATGGAGACTTTGAAGTAGAAGAGCAGAACGGCGTCATGAATATCGTGTTTGATGAACCTCCCGCCAAGTTTGTTGTGACCCCGAACACTCCTGTGCGGCAGATCTGGATCTCAGCACTGTCGACAAGCTTCAAGCTCGAGTGGTCCGACTCCGCACAAGCTTTTATCCTTCCGAAGACGATGGAAGACCTCAAAACCGTCACAGCGCGCGTCATCAACACGCACCTCAGTACTGACAGCGTGGTCCTCAAGTAGCGTGCCGCTCCGCGGGGGATCACCCAGGCTCACTCTTTCCGTCGCCATCATCACCTTCAACGAAGAAAGCAATCTCGATCGCACGTTGGCGTCGGTCGCGTGGGCTGATGAAATTTTGATCGTGGACTCCGGATCCACGGATCGCACTGCAGAGATTGCCGGGCAGCACAATGCGAGATTCGTTGTGGAACCATGGAAAGGTTTCGGTGCGCAGAAAAATGCAGCCCTGCGCCAGTGCACCAGCGACTGGATTCTATCGCTCGACGCAGACGAAGAAGTGAGCGCAGAGCTGGCGGCGCAGATACAGTCTTTTCTGGCCTCAGAGACTACCGCGCAGGTAGGCTCGATACCCAGGCGAAATTTGTTTCTGGGAAGAGACATGCGACATGGCGGCTACTATCCCGATCGCAAGCTGCGCCTGCTTAAACGCGGGGCAGCGTGGTTTGAGGAGCGTGCCGTTCATGAAACTTTGCAACACGACGGCCATGTCCTGGTGCTCCAAGGTGACCTGATCCATCGAGCCTATCCAACGCTCACCCTCTACCTCGAACACATGAATCGATACAGCACGCTCGGTGCAACTCTGGTCTCGCAAAAGGCAAGCCCGCCATCGTTCCTCGCCGGAGTCCTGCTCAATCCATTGCTGACGTTTGTCTACAACTACGTTGTGCGCGGCGGCTTCCTGGATCAGCGGGAGGGACTACTCCTTCACCTTTACCATTCCTGCTACATCAGCTGGAAGTATGCCAAAGCCTGGGAAGCGCGTCGTTCAGAGGTCGAGTAACTAACTCTCTTCGGCCGCGGCAGTTGCCCTGCTCTTCTTTACTGCACTCCCCAGCGCCGTCAGAAGGTTCGCAGCCACCGACAAGCCAAGCAATGCTTCTTCCGAACGCAACTGCTTGCTGATTGCCCACAGTGAAGGCGCCTTCCTTTTGCGCCGCTCTTCTGGCGTGCCCTTGATCGCTGTATCCAAAGCTTCAGGATCGATGTTTGATACAAGCGCACCCACAGCAAGTCCGCTGCGAAGCAGGTTGACCATCTCTGGTCTGCTTACGATATCCACCACGTGATTCACAACCGCATCGCCTGCTCCAAACATGCCTCGCAGCAGGTTGAGTGTTCCTGTATCGTGAAGCTGCTGCAGCAGCTGGTACACCGACAGCAGGGCCTCCGCATGCTCAGTGGGAGCTGCTTCAACTTTGCGCGTGAGATCGTCCTTCGTGTCCTCGGGAATGTAACGGCGAAATGGAACCGGCTGTGCCATCTGATTCTTTCCTTTACGCTATTTTGCAGTCGAGATCTGGACCAGTTCAGCGGTGCCCGGAAGACGGTAATCCGAGCGCTTCCATTTACGCTCAACTTCCACACCTGTTTGAGGCGTCCGCTTGCCGCTATAACGGAAGTTGGTAGGCTTCAGCGGATTGTCTCCCTTCTCCGGCAGCACGCGAATACTCACCGAAGTCTCTTTATAGGCCGGAGTATTCGTAGCCCTGTCCACGGCAGGACCGACCAGCACATTCACCGGCCCTGACTGCGAGGTCAGAGGTAGATACACCTCTTTGCCGGTGACGCGGGATGTCACCAGCACCTTCACCTTGATTTTTCCAACGCGGCTGATCACCTCTACCCATTGGCCTGAAGTGATCTTTCTTTCCTCAGCCAGTTCAGGTGACATCTCCAGGTATCGCTCAGGATTGATCTCCTTGATACCCGGAACACGCGTCGTCTGATTGCCCGTTTGGAAGTGTTCCAGCACCCGGCCATTGTTGAGGTGGATGTCGAACTCTTCGTTGATGACTTCGCTTCCTTCGATCCAATCCATTGGATACAGCCGCGCCTTCTTGTCTGGAAAATTGAAGCCGCCTTCATCCAGGTAGAGCGTGGGGGTGTCCGTTCCATCTACGTGCACCGGCCATTGCAAAGTCTTGTATCCGGCAAGGCGGTCGTAGGTCACTCCTGCAAACAGCGGCGCCAAAGAGGCTGCTTCGTGCATGATGTCCGCAGGATGGTGGTACTCCCACCCGGCGTCTAGTTTATTCGCCAACAGTTGGATGATTTCCCAGTCAGGCTTGCTATCGGCGTAGGTCGGCAGTACCTGGTAAAGCCTCTGAATGCGTCTCTCAGTGTTTGTAAATGTGCCTTCACGCTCGAGACTTGGCACGGCTGGAAACACCACATCCGCATAACGGCAGGTTTCCGTGAAGAAAATGTCCTGAACGACGAAGAAGTCCAGCTTCTCAAAGCCGCCTGCTACACGATTGGCATCCGCATCGGACGAGATCATGTCCTCGCCCGCCAGGTACATCATGTGAAGCTTGCCATCGTAGATGGCGTCGATCATCTCGTGATTATCCAGGCCCTTTTCCGGCTTGATCTTCACGCCCCACGCCTTTTCATACTTCTCACGGGGCGCCTGGTCGGCGATCTTTTCATAGCCCGGAAAATAGTTAGGCATGCTGCCGAAATCGCTCGCACCCTGCACATTGTTGTGTCCGCGCAGAGGATAGGCTCCCGTGCCGGGCCGCATGTAGTTTCCGGTTATCAGCAGCAGGTTTGAGATAGCTGTTGAGGTATCACTTCCGCCGCAATGCTGAGTCACTCCCATAGCCCAGCAGACGCAGACGCTCGGCGCAGACGCGATCTCTTCAGCAACGCGATGCAACGTCTCGATGGGCAACTCGCACATGCGTGACGCATATTCCATGGTGAATGGCTCAAGACTCTTCCGGTACGCCTCCAGCCCATTCACCCATTGATCAAGGAATTGCTGGTTAGCACGACCTGTGTCGAGGATGTAGCGACTCAGAGCCGATAGCCAGATCAGATCAGTACTCGGCTTTGGCTGGAAGAAAATGTCTGCTCGCTCTGCCATCTCATGCTTACGCAGATCGGCAACGATCAACTTCTGCCCGCGTGTCTTATGTGCCTTCTTGATGCGTGTTGCCAGAACCGGATGACTCTCAGCCGTGTTACTCCCAATGATCAGGACGAGGGAAGTAAGTTCGAGGTCGTGGATCGATCCCGAGTCGCCGCCATGCCCCACTGTCCGGAACAATCCCTGCGTCGCCGGTGACTGGCAATAACGCGAACAATTGTCGACATTGTTCGTTCCGATCACCTGCCGCGCAAACTTCTGCATCAGGTATGACTCTTCATTCGTGCACTTCGAAGAAGCAATCACGCCGATAGCATCCGGTCCATGTTCCTGCTTGATGGTCGACATCTTATTCGCAACTAACGTCAGCGCCTCTTCCCAGCTCGCTTCGCGAAAATCATTGCCGACACGGATCAGCGGCGTGCGCAGCCGGTCTTCGCTATTCACATAGTCCCAACCGAACTTTCCCTTCACACACGTGGACACACCATTGGCAGCTCCATTAGCCGGTTCCACTTTCAGAATGTGCCGATCCTTCGTCCATACATCAAAACTGCAGCCGACGCCGCAGTAGGTACACACCGTTTTTGTCTTCTTCACGCGCACTTCGCGCATCGCTGCTTCAGTCTGGGAAACAGCCATGATCGGACCGTATCCCATCTCCGGTTCAATCCCCTTCACGACGTCGATCATCTTGTCGAGAGCCTGCTTGGGCAGAGCCGTAAGATAACCGGCGTGTCCAATCATCGACTTTTCCATCAAGGCATTACATGGGCAGACCGTCACGCAATGGCCACATGACACACAGCTCGATCCCTCGATCGAGTGACCACCATCCCACAACACCCTTGGGTGCGCCGACTCCCAGTTGATGCTGAGTGTCTCGTTGACCTGCAGGTTCTGGCACGCTTCCACGCACCGCCCGCAAAGGATGCACTGATCAGGGTCGTAGCGATAGAACGGGTTACTCATATCGCAGTCGTACGGCTTGGTGAGAAACGGATGCTTCTGATGCTCGACCTTCAAATTGGCAGCCGTGTTGTGCACCGTGCAGTTCTCGTTATTGTTGTCGCAGACCGTGCAATAAAGCATGTGGTTGCCGAGTATGACGTCATAGGCTTCACGCTGCGCCTTCGTAGCGCGGGAAGACTCAGCTTCCACGCGCATTCCCCGTCGCACCAACGTGGCGCATGCCCTCACTAACTTGCCATCGATCTCTACCATGCAGGTATCGCAAGTCTGAATCGGGCCCAGCTGGTTGTGATAGCAGACGTGCGGAAACGCCTCGTTCTCGCGCAGAATGGCATCTACCAGCCACTCGCCTTCTTCCGCGACAACAGGCTTCCCGTCAATCAGGATTTCAACAGCAGGCTTGCCGGCATGACGCGCAGCAGCAACAGTGGCGAACTCAGGGCTTGTGCTCATCTCACTTCATACGATGCCACCTTCTCAACATTCGTCAAGCCGGTTCGGTGGTATCACTATCAAGCTTTGGAAAAGTTCTTTCTAACTAGCTTCAGGCCCGATCGGGCTTGTAAGAATGCCCATCTCGAACGGCGCGCATAGCAGGCAATCCATCTTCTGAATACGCGCGAGAGCTCTCGCCAGCTGTGAGTTATGACACGGCTCAACCGTGATCACGAAAGCGGTATCGTTAGCCGGGTGACCGGGCTTCTGCAGGATGGCGCGGATGTTGATGTCCTCGCGGGCCAGGTCACCGGCGATTTCAGCTACGATCCCGGCCCGGTCCCTCACAACGAATCGGATGTAGTGCGGCAGCTGAAACTCACCGCCCGCCACCACCTTGTGAGCGGCCAGCCTCACCGGGCTGCCCCCGTGTGCGATGGCCAGGATGTCGGAAACCACCGCAACGGCAGTCGGCTGACCTCCAGCCCCATGTCCAGAGAAGATGGTCTGGCCGCCGTAGCGACCCGTGGCAATCACCATGTTCTCCGTGCCCTTCGACCAGGCCAGCGGAGACTCGTCGCTCACCAGCATCGGGCCCACAGAAGCCAGCAACGCACCTTCGCGTACCTCGGCCCGCGCGATCTGCCGAATTGTGCACTGCAGGTCGCGAGCATAAGCAAAGTCAGTCGCAGTGAGACTCCGAATGGAGCGGCAGCTGATGTCGTTGGGCGCGACATCAGCGAGCAATCCCACCCGGGTCAGGATCACCAGCTTGGCACGCGCATCGAAGCCGTCCACATCTTCCGTCGGGTCGCGTTCGGCGTAGCCAAGTTCCTGCGCTTCGGCCAGGATCGGTCCGAAATCAGCACCATTTTCCATCCGGCTCAGGATGAAGTTGCAGGTGCCGTTGAGAATACCCTCGAGCTTCAGAATCTGGTCGCCGGCAAGTCCTTGCTGCAATCCTGGAATTACCGGAACTCCACCGGCTACGGCCGCCCCGTAAAGCAGCTCACACCCGTTTTGCTGTGCGAGGTGTTGCAACTCGATACCGCGGTATGCGATGAGCTTTTTGTTTGCAGTAACTACGCTTTTGCCGGCACCTAGCGCTTGCCGCACCCACTCCCCTGCCGGATCCAGACCGCCGACCAGCTCGACGATAATGTTGGCATCGGAGTTGAGTACCTCAGACAGATCCTCGGTCCATTTCACATCCCGGCTCACACCATCCGCGCCCGACTTGCGGCTGACATTCCGATTGAAAATATGGGTCAGCCTCGGCCCGTGGAAGCTTGCCTGGCTCAAAATACGCGCCACGGATCGACCAACCGTTCCAAAGCCCAGGATTGCTACGTTCATCTTCGCCAAGCTGCGGTTCTCCGGAAACAGAATGCATGCTATCTGTGCCAGCCTAGTGTACGCTGCACCGAATTCGATGCAGCGTTCTGTTTCACCGGAAAGCTCCTTGAAGGTTAGAAGTGACGAAGCGGCTCTTCTGCAACAGTCTCGATCGGGCTCGACGTTGGCTTGATACTTTCCTTCTCGAGCGAACGACTCACCAGGTCGCGCGAGCCAAGACCGATCGATAGCGCAAGGGCCAGCACGATGCCTCCGAACAGTATGCCGAAAGCGAGGTCGACAATTGCCTCTCCAATGTGCAGATGGTCCAGGACCATCGCGGTCGTCAGCACCAGTACCATCCACTTCACGCCGATACTCAGAAAGCGGGCATACTGGAGGTTCATATTGACGCCGCCAATCAGAACGCTGCGCGAAAGAAAACGCGCAATGATCGTGCCCACGAACAGGATGACCACAGCGCCAACAATACGCGGGAGATAGGCCAGCAGATCGAGCGCGATCATCGAATTGGATGATGCGCCAAACGCCTCAAAGCCCACGGCGATACCAAGCACCACGCACAGCCAGAAGACGACACGGGTCACGATAGAAGTCGGCGTCTGTGTCGGCGACCACTCCGCTAGTTGCGTCGAGCCTTTCGACAGCCTCTCATCGAAGTGGATGGCAGCGAGAACTGCGCGCACGAGCCATGCCAGCCCCCAGCCTATGAGGCTGAAAATCGCTACTGCCACAATCAATGCAAGCAGGCCCGGAAGAATAATTACAATGCGTTCAAGTACGCGGGTCATTGAAGATTGCAGCGCGATCAGAATTTCATTTCCCATATTGTTGTGCCTCGTATCGTCTACCAGTTATGACAGGCCTCCAGCAGCACGCTGGCGCACAGCCTCGCTTACTAAGGATTGAACCGGTCCGGCCATCGCCATCGCGATAACAGGTACGGCTTGCCTGTCTCGAAGGCGACGGCAAGCTGCTCCAGACGCGCATCTGCTTCCGCATCACTCAGCGACGCCACTTCTCCTACGTAGGAAGCTACCCATGCGAGATACAGCGGCAGCAGCGCACCCATCAGGTGGGAACGCCCCAATGTGCGCAGCCGATGAGCCAGCGCAAAGTCATAGATGATCCGCACCCATAGCGCATCAGGAAAATGAAACTGATCAGGAGCAAGCCTGGTAAGTCGCTTTAGTTCGAGCTGCGTCACCGGTGGCAGCACCAGCGACCAGACATCCTGCAGGTTGCGCGAGGCGAGCAGGAAGCTCTCAGCCATTGGCTTCGTGTCGATCTTGCCCTTCTCCGGTGCCGCGGCAAACGGGCTGCCGCTGATCGGCACAGCCTGCGAGCCGCGAACCCTCTGCCACACCGACGCGTTGGCTTCCATATCTGCATACAGTGGACCCACCACTTGCGACAACACAGTGCTCAGATCGACTCCTTCAGCAACTGTCTGGTGATCAATCGGCACATACACCTGGCACACCTTGCGTTCACGGATAGCAGCCTCGGTCGCGGGCCAAAAGAGACTTTCGTTTGCAGTCTGAACGCGTCGACCGGGATGCTCGAAGATCGGCAGCAGCGCGGCTGCTACGGCAAAATCCTGGGCAAGCGGATAACGCACACGCTTGCCGTAGAGCGCTCTCGTTAATGGCGAAAGGATCCCTGCATTCAGTAATCCTCCAAAGCGGCTCTGCGCATAGACCGGCATCGCCAGCTCGCACTCTCCCGCGAGAACCGGTGCCGCCATACTAGCCACAGCGCCGCTCTTTAGCGCGGCAAGATCAGGACTGATGATGGCGCATACCCGTGCCCCTGTCGTTCGCGACAATGCAAACAGACTGCTGTAAGTAGCACCCGACGTAAGCCAGCTGGCGCCGCCTGTCGACGTGCTCGCAGGCTTGTACGAGACCATGCGAACCTTCGCCGTATTCGATTCGGTGCCCAGAGCCTCCGGACCTTGTCCCAGGTCAAGCAAAGCAAGCCCGATCTTGGCATCCGGCAATACATGGGCGAAAGCAGGAAGAGCCTGCTCCATGGCTTCCTGCATACGCACCTGGTCGACTGCTCCGGTCACGCCGATCAATACATCCGTCGATTGCGTCTCCGTGCTGCCGGGTACTGCCTCTTCTATCAATTCTGCTTTTGCCATAGTTCCTTCATCATCCCAATCGTGGTGCGCGGTATGTGCAACAGCCGTGGTATCTTATCTTCTCAAACCCTTAACAAAAGGATGCCGCTGAGCGGGATCCGTACCCACGCCGGACGATTGTTCAATTCATACACCAGCTCATAGAGCGCCTTATCCAACAGGTATGCCTCCAGCAGCGGCTCCAATGCTGCCGGGGAGGAAGGCACAATGGCGTTTCCTGCCACAGCGTGCCGATACGCGCGAAGAAACTCTGCAGACACTGCCTGCTCCCATAGCCGGGCCCATGGCTCCAGCCGATCCGCATCCTGCGGGCGACGCGTGATGTGCTTCATCCAGCCGGTGTAAGCTGCATAGCTGAAAGAACGCAGCATCCCTGCCACGTCCTTCAACGGAGATTGCTTGCTGCGCCGCTCTTCCAGCGAACGCGCGGGCTCGCCTTCAAAATCCAGTATGACGAAGTCGTTCTTCGAACGCAGCACCTGGCCCAGGTGGTAGTCACCGTGAACGCGCGTGCGCAGCGCTTCCATTTCGTCCGCCTGCAGATTTGCCAGCCGCTCCATCACAGCCCTCCGCTTGCTGAGCACAAGACCAGCTAACTCTACCGTGGTATCCGGAAGACCAGCGAGGTTGTCCTTCAAAGCATCGAACGCTCCTGTCGCATGCAGCAGCAGATCCTGGCGCAACACCGACACGTCACT
>CAZZUX010000071.1:0-19890 GCA_964657395.1 uncultured Ktedonobacteraceae bacterium | reverse complement strand
GAGATCACGCTGAACTGGCCGGAAGTGCTGAAGCGCAAGAACGACATCGTGACCAAGCACACCAAGGGTCTCGACTTCCTGATGCGCAAGAACAAGGTCGTGACCGTAAACGGGCGCGGCTCGCTCACAGGTCCCGCGAAGGATGGCATCCACACGGTGGAAGTCGTCGGCAAGGACAAGAAGACGCAGCAGTTGAAGACGAAGAATGTCGCGGTCGCTACAGGTTCGGACGCGCGCATGCTGCCCGGCCTCAAGCCGGATTCGACCATCCTGACCAACATCGAAGTGCTCGGCATCAGTGCTGTTCCCAAGTCCATGATCGTGATCGGCGCGGGTGCTGTCGGCGTGGAGTTCGGGTCGATCTTCAAAACCTTTGGCACGGACGTAACGATCCTCGAATATCTCCCGAAGATGGTGCCCAACGAAGACGATGAGGTCAGCAAGGAGCTGGCGCGTCTTTATCGCAAGCGCGGCATTGAGACCAATGTCGGCGCGCGTGTCGACAAGGTGGAGAAGACCAAAGACGGCGCGAAGGTCACCTACACCAACTCCGAAGGCAAACAGGTTGTGAAGGAAGCGGAGAAGGTGCTGGTTGCCGTGGGTCGTGCGCCGCGTACGGAAAACATCGGGCTTGAAAAAACCAAGGTGAAGCTCGAGCGCGGCTTCGTCCACGTCAACGAGTGGATGCAGACGGAAGAGCCCGGCATCTATGCTATCGGCGACATCGTGGCAGGCCTGCCACAACTCGCGCACGTGGGCGCCATGTGTGGCATCGTCGCCATGTCAAAGATAGCCGGGAGACCGGCTCGTCCGGTTCGCCGCGAGCGCATTCCCGCCTGCACCTACTGCGAACCGCAGATCGGCAGCGTGGGCCTGACGGAAGCCATGGCTAAGGAAAAAGGCTACGACGTGAAGGTCGGCAAGTTCCCCTTCTCGGCGAACTCCAAGGCCTCCATCGTCGACTCGCATGATGGTTTCGTGAAGGTCGTAAGCGATGCGAAGTATGGGGAGATACTCGGCGTCCACATCATCGGTCCACAGGCAACAGAGTTGATCGCCGAAGCTGTCACGGCTATCGAACTCGAAGCCACGGTCGACGAGATGATGTTCATCGTGCACGCTCATCCAACGTTGGCAGAAGCCATGCTGGACGGTTTCGGCAGCGTGGAGAAGATGGCGATCAACGTCTAGGCTCCTGACTCCGTGAAATAAGCGCAGGCTTGCACTACAAGCCTGCGTTGCTCTCCAGCCTGCGAGCAATTCCGCACATGGTCACCTCACTCCTTTATCTCGAACGCATCGACTACCACACAGCCCTGCGCCTCCAGCAGCAGCTTGTCGAGCTTCGTCATCAACAGCGCATCGCTGATACACTCCTCCTCCTTGAACATCCCCCAGTCCTTACCCTTGGTCGCAATGCACATCGCGAAAACATCCGCGTCTCTTCGGACTTCCTTGCTGGGCGTGGTGTAGAAGTCGTTGATACCAACCGCGGCGGCGACATCACCTACCATGGTCCCGGGCAGCTGGTGGGCTACCCGATCATCGATCTGCGTGCAAGTACGCCCCGCCGCAGTGTTATCGACTACGTGCGCGGACTGGAAGAAGTATTGATCCGGACTTGCGCCGAATTCCAGTTTCTTACTGACCGCATTCCCGGTCGTACCGGCGTGTGGACGCGGCCCGGCGGCACCATCGCAGAGAAGAAAGTCGCGGCCATCGGCGTTCATATCTCCCGCGGCATCACCTCACACGGTTTTGCGCTCAACGTCACGACCGAGCTTGCCGACTTCAATTGGATCGTTCCCTGCGGCATCGCTGACCGCGGTGTCACGAGCCTGGAAGCAGAGACCGGCCTGCCGCCAGTTCACCTCAATCTCGAAGATTTGGCGTACCGCGTCGCTCGCCAGTTCGGCCGCGTCTTTGACACCCAGATCCTGCACCTGGACAGCCTTGAAGACCTGCGAACAGCCATTGAGCCGACCGCCGCCACGTGATACCAAGCTGGCCGTGTGTGCGTGTCCAAAACGGACAAATTGGCCTCCGCCCGCGTGTCGTCTGCGCGGATTTATAATCGAACGTCGATCATGTACGGTTTCAAGGGACTTACGAAGGGGAACACATGCCAACCGATGTAATCATGCCCCAGATGGGCGAATCGATTTTTGAAGGAACGATCACCAAATGGCTCAAGAAGCCAGGCGATTCCGTGCAGCGCGACGAGCCGCTGTTCGAGATTTCGACCGACAAGGTCGATGCCGAAATCCCTTCACCAAGTGCGGGCGTACTGCAGGAGATCAAGGTCGCAGAAGGCGCAACGGTTCAGATCAATACCGTGGTCGCAACTATCGGCGAAGCAAATGGTGCTTCCGCACCGGCAGCCGCGGCACCGTCATCCAACGCCCCGGCGAAAGAGGTAGCACCTTCGCAGGAGACCGGCAAACCCGCTCCAGCAGCGGCCGAAACACCTGCACCTGCTGCGCAGAACGGCGCCGCCAAACCGGCAGCCAGTGGCTCTTCTACTGACGTCATCATGCCGCAGATGGGCGAATCTATTTTTGAAGGAACCATCACCAAGTGGTTGAAGCAGGTTGGCGACAACGTGCAGCGCGATGAACCACTCTTTGAAATCTCCACCGACAAAGTCGATGCCGAGATTCCTTCGCCCGCCGCCGGTGTGCTTTCTGAAATCAAGTCGCAGGCTGGTTCCACGGTACAGATCAACACGGTGGTTGCGGTGATCGGTGGTGCTGCTGCAGGCAGTTCCGGCGCCTCCGTTTCACCCGACCCGCAGGCACCCGCACCACATGCCGCCGCTCAACCCGGCGAGCCTGCTGCGCAGCTTTCGACCAATCCTTCCAAGCCATCGGCTGCGCCCGAAGCCGCGACACCTTTCGAGGATGATGCCGCTGCGACATCGGAGCGTCTGCGGTCTTCGCCCCTGGTTCGCAAGATGGCCAAGGATAACGATCTGGATCTCCGGAAGATTCCGGGGACGGGCAGCTCCGGCCGCATCACCAAGGAAGATGTTGAAGGCTTTCTGGCGAAGCAGGGCGACGCCAAAGCTGCTCCAGCACCCGCGTCTGCTGCGACGTCACCCGCCGCATCTGCACCAGTGGCTCCCGCGCAGGTATCGACTGCATCTGCAGTAGCTTCCGCCGCACCAAAAGCTGCAACGACTCCGGCGGCAACTCCCAAGCCAGGCGAGCTCGTCCCCATGTCGCGGATGCGTTCCATCATTGCGCAGCGCATGGTCGAGTCAAAGCACACCAGCCCGCATGTCCACACCGTCTTCAAAATCGACATGACCCGGATCGTTCGCATGCGCGAAAAGGAGAAATCAAAGTACGAGCAGCGTAATGGCGTGAAGCTCACCTTCATGCCGTTTATTGCGCGTGCAGTTATCCAGGCTCTGCGGAAGATGCCGATTGTGAATGCTTCCATGGAAGGCGACGCGATCCGCTATCACGCCAATGTCAACCTCGGCATTGCCGTCGCACTCGACTGGGGCTTGATCGTTCCCATCGTCAAGCAGGCTGAGGAGAAGAGCTTCCTCGGTGTCGCTCGATCGATCGTCGATCTGGCTGAACGGGCACGCGGCAAGAAGCTCAAGCCGGATGAAGTAGGAGGCGGCACCTTCACGCTTACCAACTCCGGTATTTTCGGCGAGCAGTTCGGGACGCCCATCATTTCACAGCCGGAATCCGCGATTCTCGGCATCGGCGGCCTCTTCAAGGAGCCGCTGGTCATTACCGACGAATACGGCACCGACTCCATCGCAATTCGCAACGTCATTCACCTCACGCTCGGCTTCGATCATCGCATCATCGATGGCGCCGACGCCGGCAAATTCATGTCCGAAGTGAAGAAGTATCTTGAAAACTGGTCCGAAGATATCGGCTGAAAAAGATATCGGCTATTCCACAAACACGGAAAAAGGGGAGGCAGCAGATGTTCTCGCTGTCTCCCCTTTTTGTTGGTCGCTACAACCTGCCCAATGCCTCCAGCACGTGGCTCACAGCGGCTTCCGGCGTATCTCCAACAGCCGACAGGTGGCCCATCTTCCGACCCTTCCGCGGCGTGTGCTTCTCATAAAGATCGATTCCAACACCAGGTACCGCGAGCGCCCTGTCGAAAGCCGGTTCACCCTTCAACCACACATCGCCCAGCAGGTTCGCGATCGCCGCCGGCTTCAGAATATCCACGCAGCCCAGCGGCAGATCACACACTGCCCGCACATGCTGCTCGAACTGGCTGGTCACGCATGCACGTGAACTCGCGTGATAACTATTGTGCGGACGAGGGGCAAGTTCATTCACCAGCAACTGGCCACCGCGAGTCACAAACATCTCGACAGCCAGCAGACCTTCTACGCCGATCCTCTCCGCAATCTCACCAGCAATTCTCTGGGCTTCCTGCTCCATCTCTGCAGGAATCGCAGATGGCAGGACGCTCCAAACCAGGATCTGGTTTTCATGATGGTTCGTTGCACTCGGAAAGCAAACCACTTCACCGCTTGGAGAACGCGCGACCATCACAGAAATCTCTCGCTCAAGCGCGACCGCCTTTTCTGCCACACACGGTGCATGACCGAGGCTGGCCCACGCATCCCGCTTCTCATCAGCGGAAGTCGACTTCGTCACGCGCATCTGGCTGCGTCCGTCATAGCCGCCACGCGCGCTTTTTATAAAGCAATCATCATCAAAGACTCGAAGCGCCTCCGCAAGATCTTCCGCACTCAGGATCTCTCGATACTCGCCAAGCGGAAATCCATGATCCTTGAGCCATTTCTTCTGCGCGATACGGTCTTGAATAATCGCAAGCAGGGCACGCCCGGGTCGCACCGGCGCATACTCTGCGGCCGCATCCAGGCAGGCCAGCGAGACCTGCTCTATTTCCAGCGTCACAACATCGCAGCCGCGCGCGAGTTGCGCCGCCACCCTCGCATCATTCCAGGAACCTTCGAAACATGCGTCGACCACGAAGCGTGCCGGACAAACCGGGTCCGGATCCATCACCTGGATGCGATAGCCCATCGAACGCGCAGCCATTGCCGTCATGCGTCCCAGCTGGCCGCCACCCAGAATGCCGATCGTGGATCCAGGCAGAATCGGCTTACGCGCCTTCGCAGTCACTTCGACTCAATCTCCTGCGCAAGCACCTCGTCCGTGCGTGCCTTCCGCCAGGCCTTCAACTTCGTCATAAGCGCGGCATCCGTACCAGCAAGTATCTGCGCTGCCAGCAGTGCTGCATTCGCACCACCCGGCCGTCCAATCGCCAGCGTGCCTACAGGAATCCCCTTCGGCATCTGCACGATCGACAAAAGCGAGTCGATGCCCTGAAGCATCGTCGCCGGAACCGGAACACCCAGCACCGGCAGCTGCGTCTTCGCCGCCAGCATGCCTGGCAAATGTGCTGACCCGCCTGCAGCAGCGATAATCACCCGCAGGCCGCGCGACTCCGCCTCCTCCGCATATTGAAAAAGCAGGTCGGGCGTTCGATGCGCAGACACTACCCGCGCTTCGTACGGAATGCCAAGCTCGTTCAGGATGGCCATACAGTCCTCGAGAACAGGCAGATCGCTCTTGCTTCCCATCACTATGCCAATCAATGGAGACGCGTGCATCCAGTCATTATAGTTCGCAGATGGCTGTTTCCTTCTCGCCTGGCTACAACGGCACACTCGCACAGATCTCCGTTGAAAATCGCGAGTAGTTCGGAGGCGTCGACGCGTCATACATGCGCAGAAAATACTGCTCGATCGCAGCCTCGCGCGGAATACTGAAAGCCGCGCTCGCACTCCGCATCACCAGCGTCCCATCGCTTCCAGAACCGAACTGCCAATCCACTCGACGCACCTCGAAGCCCCCGCCTGTCGGAGGCGTCATCCCGGCATTGATCGCAATCTGGCTGGAGGTCACTGTTGACGAAATCCCTGCAACGTTCGCTACTGACAGAGGCAAAGCAGCCGCAGCCTGTGGCAGCCACACCCCTTTCGGCACCACCGCGGACGTCTTCACGGACAAATCAACAGACCAGTCATTCGCAAAGTCAATCGCATACTCCAGCAGCTCAGGAACCGCAGAATGGCTTGTGATGTTGACCTTGCGCACGACCACCAGTGCGTTGCCCCCCGGCTCGGAAGTCTGAAGAGCTAATTGATCGCCCGGCCACACATCCCCACTCTGCTGCATATTGACCGCCGCATATTTGCCCGCCCACGCCGCCCCTGCAGTGGTCGCGATCGACAACAAAGCCAGTGCCGCGTTTTCGCAGTCAGCCGAGCTACGCGGCCGCGGTGCCGTCACACTGCCAATCCATCTGGACACGCCCGGCACCACAGCACTACTTAATGCCGCAATAGAAGCCTCGTTCGCAAGTCGTGCCACCGACACCCCTGCCGTCCGGTAGCTCACCGTGATCAACTCACCAGCTTGCGGAATACTGGTTGCATAAAACTCCAACCGTCCGGCCGTCGTCACCCGGCAATCTGCTCCAATCGTTGCCAGCCCCAGCCGCCTCGTAAATCCTGAGCCACCCAGCTGCACACTACTTACCCAGAGTGACCCATTCTGCTGCAGTTCAACGCTCTGCACACTGCCGGTGAACGCAGGACTGTTGATCGCGGCCAGCACGCACGTTGCAGGCGCATTCGTTACGTGGCCATCGTACAGGACCACTGTCGTCTGGTTGATGCCGCCCGTCGTATCCTGCACCTCCAGTACCAGGTCCGCTCCGGCAGCAAGCAGGCTTCCGCCATAAGCCTGCGGCCCCGTTGTTCCCGTCACGTAGTACGTCGACGTCACCCGCTGCTGCTCTTTGCAGTGGTAGCGCAGGCGAAACGTATAAGCGCGTCCCAGCGTCAGCGGCACGCTTGCACCCGTCTCGGCTCCGCTCATCACCGCAATCACGACTGTGCCGCTCGTACTCTGCTTTATATGGAAGCCGGCAAACAACTCTGGCTCCGCGATGATGCCGCTGTAAAGGCAGTTAATGTAACCATCACTGCTTCCTGTACACTGCACGCCGCCGGCGATCAGGACCAGCGAACCACCCATTTCCACATTGTCCATCGCAATGAGTGTCGTCTGGCCGTCCAGTCCATTCCCGCCATTAACACTCAATCCCGCGGAACTCAGCGTCATTCGCGACCCGGGATCTGTCACCTTCCAGGTCAGCGGATTGACGGCTGGCCCGCTGAAATTGTCCGCTATCAACACGCTTTTCCTACCCGTCACAATCAGCGGCCTGCGCGTCAGCTCAAAAGCAGTCGTCGTACCATCGCCCTGAAACGTTTCATTTACGTACACCTGTGCTTCGCTCTCGCCGCACACAGTAAAGTCGTTCGCCAGCACCTTCGACTGCGACAGCGACAATGCACCCACATCTAAGCTCCCAGCAGCATCGCTGAGTGTATGGGTCGTCGCACCAATCGGCTCCAGACTGACCTGCCCGCTTATTACGCGGTAGCTTGCACGGGCACTCGCCGCAAGCTCTCCCGCATTCTTTGACCAGCTGTATGCAGCCTCGGCTGCAAAACTTCCAACGCTGTTCATTGAACCGCTCTGCACCGTGAAGCGAGTCGCGTCAACACGCTGTGTCAACATCAGCAAGGCATTCCCAACCAGCAGGTTCGTACTGCCCGCACCCGCTGGCACACTCTGCTGGTCCAATAGATACTCATCACTCACAGCCGTAACCTTCTGCGCATACATCATGCCGCTCACACCGGTGCCTGCGAAAACGGCTTCCGGCACTTGCGCCACGTACCCCGTAAATAGAACCACACCACCATCCGACGCAACGATGATGCGGCCATACTGTGTTGGAACCGGCAGCAACAGCACATTGCAATCCAGCATCACGATGCAGCGCCCAGGTTCGTTCAATTTGCGCTCGAGCTGCAAACCCGCCGCGGCAACAGTCTGTGTATAGTCCAAGACACCCGCGCCATTATGGTTATCGATTGTGATCTTCACCTGTTCTCCATCTCGACACTTCTAAACAGTTGCATTCGGTGAAGGCACATACGTGCGAAAGCACACGACTCCCTGGCCATCCGCAGCATCGACAACCGGCAGCGCACGAAATGCAGCCTTCAACAGCAGCTTCTGCAACGGCGCCATCAGCAATGATCCCGACTCGGCCGCCCCCTGCATCGCCTGCAATCGCGGATAGTGGAAGAACACTGCATCGCCCTGCTCTCCTGTCATCACGAACAAAGCCGACCATTCCTGCAGAAACGTTCCTCCCTCCCGATCCACGAATCCCAACACCGGCTGCACCTTCATTCCCACCGCCGGCACACCGGCGATCAGCGACTGCGCCAGCTGCAGTCCTTGTGGCGTCACCTGCTGCACCTTGGCCACGTTGAACGTCACGCGCCGGACATAGCTGGCGTCGCTACTCACAGTGGCTGCATTCTTCACATATGCCGCAGCGATGCCCGACCCCACAAATCCGATCTGCCCCGTGTAATCCACATCCACTGCCACCAATGAACCACTCGTGTATTTTGAAGAATCAGAAACAGTTAAAGCGACAAACATGGAGCTCGTTGCAGCCGGACCTCCGAAGACCACAGCCTGAGCCGTGCCCGCGACACCACCGGATCCATTCGCCGCCGCACCAGCCATCGGCATCAACACATTCATGTGCTCCGCTCCGGCCGCCAGCGCCATCGTCAGCTTCGTCCATTGTTCAAACGCAAAGGACACTGTCGCACCTCCCGACTGCCGCACCTGGTACTGCGGCTGGCCGGGCGCACCAGCCTGGATCGCAGCAATCTTTGCATCCGAACTCCGTGTAAATTCATTGATCCATCCGAGATCTATCCAGGGGTTCTGTGGTCCTGTTGTCATCACCAGCGATGCAGTCGATGGATCAAACAACGTCGGCGTTTCTGTTGTGCGATTTACCGGCGCAAAGTAAGCACGCACCCGCCTGCTGATCAATCCCGGCGGCGCAATCGGCGCCACCACGTTCGTCGTACTCATAGATCGGCCGCCTCTTCATAGCTGTACAGCGTTATGTTCGCAACACGGCTGAGCTGATTCTTCGCAGCGACTATCGGCCCAAAGACAGCATTGCTCCAGAAGACCCGGGTCGCGAGTGTCGCCGGCGGCGTGACTGCAAAGTTCTGCTTCGCTGTATTACGCACCATCAGCATCTGGATTAATTCCGCATCCATGGCCGCCAACAATCGCCCCCGGTCCATGCCGCCCAGCGTCGAACTTCCTTCGGTCCAGTAGCGAACCTCGCACACCTGCGCCGCAAGCGGATTGCCATGCTGCTCATCCACCGACAATCCTGTCCATCGCAGAACAAACAGGTCTGGCGACACAATCGCGACAGCAGTCTCGTTCTCTTCCACCAGGATTCCGGGTCGCTGCACACCGCGAACCATCGCGATCCGCAGCGGATTCACAACCGTCAGTTGGTTGCGCAACGCAAGATAAAAAGTACTCCGGGCATTCTCCATCGTTCGCCAACTCCTTCAACACAGCCAATATCCACTCACAGCTAACTGGAAAGACTCTCCTGGGCAATATCCGGAACACCCTCTCTCAGCAGCACCCGGAAGAGGCACGCACTTCCCTGCCATACCGTGAAGGACGTGGCCTCTATCTGGAACAACATTCCGTTCACCACCACTCCGGTCGATCCGGCGAACAATACATCAGCGGAAGTCACCTGCTGCGCACTCACCGCCGCCGCCACTGCTGAAGCAGAGAGCAGCAACTCGTACTTGCTCGTCTCACCCTCCACCAGCAATGCCCGCACTTTGCGGAAGACTGCAGGCGAGAGAGGAAGATCCTGAAACAGCGGCGTGCTTAAGCCAAGCTGTTCCGCATCGACACCAGCAGCTGCAGGAACCGGAAACCTCAATCCCACGGCAAATCCGCCAAGTGATCGCAGTAGCGCATCCACAGCTCGTCTTTGTCCCGGACTAAACGGCCGAACACTCAGATCGCTCATATCAGCCCAGCCTTGTCGAGACATACGGAGCCAGCAGCATCTGCACCTGCGGATCAATCAGCGAGCCGGAGAAATATTCCATCTGAAGCGTGTCTATCTTGCTGCGCTGCACATTCAGTCCGGGCGTCGTCTGCGCATTCTTGACAATCTGCGCGCATGCCACCAGCAAAGCCGCAGGGATCACGCTTAATCCCGCCGTGTATATCGCTTCAATCTCTCCATACGCTAGCCCGAGCAGGTTATAGGGCAGCGTGATCTCTCCCGTCGTCGGATCGAAATCGACTGTAGACGGATCGATCGCGGTCCACATGCCGGGCAGTGAAAACACATTCGCAATCTCGCCCAGCTCCAGGTAAGGAATCTCCCCTCTGCGCGGCCTCGACAGGCGTCCCTGCAATGACACCAGCGGCGACATCGTAGGCAGAACCGCCACCAGCGGCAGATAACTCAACCGGACCGTCTGGTTGCCTCCGACTACACGCATCCGCTCCGTATACTGCGTCGGATTCAAACTTGGACGGCGGCAATATGCCTCCATCATCGCGGACGCCATCGTCACCCAGTCGTCCGTCGTATCCGGTGCCAGGCCATAGCTCACATAATCCGTAGGCTGCAGATAACCCATCACTCATCTCCTGTCTTGCCTCTTGCAACTCAAATGAAACGGCCGGCAGGTCTCATGTATGAACCCTGCCAGCCGTTGCTATGCTCTCCTTAGCGCGATGGCCTTAGCGGTCCACCAGCACCTGCATGTGCGCGTAGCTCGCACCTTTCACCACCACCGCTCCAAACTTCACTACTGCATACTGGTGCGTCAGCGTATTCGGTAGACCCAGCTGAAATACCCTTGGCGTCGGATCGCTCAGCCAGTGATACTCAATCAGGTCCTCGCTCACGATGTAGGCCGGCAGCACCGCTGTACCCGAGCCTGGAGTGCCCGTGTAGCTGAGCGCCCATTCGGGAATCAGCGGAATATCTCCCGCCTGTGTTGACAGCGTCTTCACCGTGAAGCCGGCCGTGATCTCTCGCGAATTCAGCACCACGTTGAACTCCGTCTTCATCTCCCGGTCAATCAGATCCAGCAGCACCGGGTTGGCGTAAATAGCCGTCGGCCGCACACCATAATTGCTGTTCGCTACCATCTGTGCGATTGAAGATTTCAAACCGTCCACAACCGATGAAGTAGTTCCGATCGTGGTCGAATTGCCGGCCGCCGCGATCTGCGCACCAGCCCCAAAGTATTGCGTCGTCGTCGGAGCCGAAAGCGAAGTATCGTTGCCGTTCCATAACGCGATGTCGTGCGTACGCATCACGCCGTCCACCACGTCCACCAGGTCCTTCGCCTGTAGATAGGCAAACTGCTTCTGCTGCGATCCCAGCTCCATGTCGAACAGGTTGTAATTCAACTGCGCCACCAATGCCTTCAACGGCACGCTGCGCTCCACGCGCGTCGGTGTCACCAGGCTCGGCGCAATGTTGCGCGGATCCATGAACGCTGCACTCGCCGCCGCAGCCGGGATTGCCGTCTCTTCAAAGAAGCGCGAAGGATGACCCGTCGCCGGTACCTGCTTGATCCGCTGACCGAAAACTCCGCGACGCCGCACAATGTCGAAAATCTCCGACTGGTACTGCGGAACCTCGATGGCTCCCGGTCCGATATAGTCTGCTGCAGAATGTATATCCAGAAATTTCGATTGCATGCTTGTTCCTTCTGCCCGGATTTACCAGGCCTCGCGACTTCGTTAACTGCCCACTCTTACCGCACCGCGGCACTAATTTCACATTTAGGCGTCTCTTCTAACTCAGCGCCCCCGCGCGCAGTAACTGTGACTTCACCGCGATCCGTTGTTCCAGGCTCAACCCGCTCATCGCCGCATCCAGCGCTCCTGCTTCAATGCCTCCGCCCGTCTGCACTCCGCTCTTCGTCAGCAACGGGCCTGCTGCCGCCGCCAGTGTTCTGCGCGACGATTGATTCGTCATCGCATCCGCCTGCAGCTGTACGATCGTCTGCTGCGCCTCGGCCAACCTGCGCTCCAGCTCCAGCCGCATGGCATCGCTACTCGTATCAGCCGTAGCTACAATGCGCTGCACTTCCCCGCACACACTTGCGTGCCGCTCTTCCATTCCTGCAATCGTGCGCTCCAGCTGTACCGTTGCTGCAGCCAGCCGCTCCAATGTCTCTTCCAGGTATCCGTTTTCCATGTCACCCCTTCTTTCATTTGGTACGTTCAAGCTCTTGCCAGCCGACTCGCTGCTGGTTTTGCTGACTCAACCTTGCGCAGAGCAAAATGCGTATCGCGGTATGCCGCCTTGCTCTTCAGCAGGATCGCTGCGCCTGTAAATGTCACCTGGCTCAACGTCCACACATCCGCACGCATGTCCTCTACATGCGCATCGGCAAGTTCGTAGGACATGCCCATGCTTCCCTGCACAGAGATCGCCATCTGCTTCTCGACCTCAGGAAAATCTCTTCCAAACAGGTAGCCCACCACCCTTAGCTCTCTGTCTTCGACATGCGCCTCCGTGATAATTCCGCATTTCCGCCGCGCATCATGCCCATCCCACGTCGGACAGTAATCGACCGCCATCCCCAGCAGCGAAGGCAGCGCATCTGTCGCCGCATTCTTCGCCAGGATCACCCGATGGCCCTTCGCGCCCGAAGGCGCACGATCGCTCGCCACATCCACAAACGTCAAAACTCCTTCAAACGGAACGCGGTTCGGATGCCTGTCACGTGTCGCCACCCGCTCTGTCGCTGCCCTTGGTCTCATGCGTTCTCCTGAGGAAAATAGATTTCCATATACCGCAATCTGCGCTGCCAATGATTCAATCCGGCTTTCAGTCTTCACTTGCAATCTCCTGCTGTTCCAGTTCGAGCCGTTCCTCCTTTCCGTCCAACGGCGCCAGTCCGCGCATCGCCCTCACCTCGTTCACCGTCAGCACACCGGCCTGCAGCAGCTGCGTCTGTATCTGCACCTCGGTCAACTCGTCGCGCGTCTCCAGCTCATTGAACGCAAACTCAAATTCCTTCCATCCCAGCAGCTTGGAAAACACATCCCGGGTAATGTGCTGCTCCACCAGCCTCGCCAGCGGCAGAATCGCACTCCGGAATGCCTCGTCTCCCATCTCGCCGGATGTCGACCGGTTCACATCCTGCTCCAGCCCCAGCAGCATCGGCGGCAGGTTGAACGCATTCGCGATCATCCGTATTAGAAACTGTTGCCAGCTCAGTCGCAGGTCGGCATCCGTTCCGCTGGCAAAGCGCAGCACTTCCGGCTTCTGCTGTGTACTCAGGATCGGCACCCTCCCAGTCCCTTCAATCTCGTCCTGCCACCAGCGAATCAGCCGCTCATGCTGCGTCTGCGAAGCCTCGTTGATCCACAGCGCATACTGCACCACTGCATTGCTTGCCAGCTTCCCGGCAAACCGGTGCGCACTCAACAGCGAGTTCACCGTCTCGAACGCCACCTCCAGCGGACCTAGTCCAAACGGCGTAAACGTTCGCGGATTCATCCGCAAATACATCAACTGGTTGTCCCGCAGCGGTATCGTCGCATCCGGACCGTACCCGCCCGTCTTTTGCGCATAGCGCATCCCCTCGGCGCTGCCATCCCAGTTCGGATTCAGCTGGATCGTTGCTCCATCCACCGGCCACAAGCGCGCAGGTCGCGCCGGATCGCCCGTCGCCTCCAGCTCGATCGCACCATACCCGCCCGTCAGCGCATCCTCCAGCACCTGCTCCATCATCGTGCGGAAGGAGTCAGCCTCATTCGGCTCCAGCAACATCACCCGCAGTGCCCTCGATTTGCGAGCGAGATACGCGACGTCTCCCGGCAGATACTCACGCTTGGTCCGCACCTGCCAGTCCATCGAAGCGATACGGTCCTTGATCAGGTTGATCGCACGCCGCACCACCGGCGTCTCCGCAAAGCGGCGCAGGTTCGCCGGCGTCGGCTTCGGCAGCAGACCCGTCGCCGCACTGTAAGGGCCCAGGATCGAAGGGAGTGGCACCTGCGAAGTCACTCGCTGCGCTGCAGCTTTCTCATCCGCGCCCTTGCTCGCCTCCACACCTTCACGCCAGCCTCGTATCGCCCCTCGCGCTCCACCCAGCACATCCATCCCGCCGTCCTCCATGCACCTAACACTGTTGTGAAAGATTCAGAATCCTTTGCCCCAAAAACAAAAACGCCCGGCATCTGCCAGGCTCCCTCGTCACTGCGTTGTTCAGAGATTTGTCTACACGTGTAGCTCCATCCGCGCAGCATCCACAATGCGTCCCAGGTCCGTCACTGTCAGCACGTTTATCCCCCGTAACTCCATCGTCTCCCTGCCAAACTCGTATTGATCCAATAGATCCCTGTCCTCTCCCGCCTCGCGAATCGGCTCAACAAACGCTGCCAGCTCCAGCGTCGCACTCTCCACACGTCTCACACCTTCGCGCAATGCGTTCGCCGAATACGCCAGCCCCTTCGCCGCATCCACATCGGTTATCAACGACACTGCCTGGAACATCTTCGACGTACCATTTGATCGGTACCCGCAATCAATGCGCAACGGATCGCCAGGCCGCGTATAGCGTTCCGCCGCAATCCGTGTCTTCAATAATCCCCACACCCCGCCCTGCTCAAGCTGCCTGCGCATCTCCTCGTGGATCGCACTCCGCCCCGTCCTCGTTTTCTCGCGCGGCATCTTGTAGCTCTCCACGTATATCCTCATCAACGCATCCACCTGCGTCAGAAATGTCTCTGCCAGGCACCCCTTCGGCTCCGTAATCTGCAGCTGAGATGAAAACGAATCCTGCAACTGCAGCAGCACATGCGGTCCTTCCGTCAGGCGTTGTCGCAGTTCCATCTCCAGTGCCTCGAACGCATGCACGTCAGCGCCCGCGTCCAGGCAGCGTACCCGCCGCCAGTCACGCGTAAAACGCAACACCAGCCGATGAGGCTCCACCATCTCGCGCAGCAATACACCGATATTCACGAACTCGTCCTTCACCGGATCCGGAACATACCGGACCAGCGAAAACTCGCACGCGAGCCGCTCCCCCTCCATCACGCTCCACTCCTCCACACTCTTTATCGTCCCACCACCGCCATCATTCATCCCCTACTGCACTCTTCCACCCTCCAATCCCATTCCGGACACCCACTCGTCACCACCCCGCTCCTCACGTTTGCCCCAACCCGGGAACGGTCGCCGATCCGAATCACGAAAAGCTTCAATCAGCTCTCTCACCATCTTTCTTCTACCAATCAAACCCTCCACCAGCTTTTCCAGGTCGTCCAGGTTGCCGCCATACCATCCCGGCGGCACCAGCTCCGCCATCGCCCAGATAGCCTCCGGATCCATCTCCTCCACCGCACTCAACCATGGCTCGAAGCTGGACCATCCTGTCACCCCCCCATACACACCATTCCGCGGAAACACCCCGCGCAACGCCACATCCCGATAGGTCCACTCCGCCGCATTAAAGCAATAGCCCTGGTCGATAAACACAGCCGTGTACCGCTTCTCTCTTCCCTTCCGGCAGAACACCGCCTGCCGCCCGTTCACGTTGCACGTCCACTTGTCGATCACCAGCATCCCGGCAAACTGTGCCAGGTTCTTCGTCTCCAGCAACAGCGGCTCTGCCAGGTAATCCACCACCTGCCCCGGCATCAGCCCGCCCACATACCTTGACCCGAACTGCAGTCCCGGCACACAGGCTTCACTTCCATGCGCCAGCCTCATCCGCAGTTCGGCAGTGGATGTCACCAGCCACGGCGTCACCTCCACCACATCACATTCCGGCACACTCAAACCAGCGATCTGCGCCAGCCGCGTCGCCATAAAATCATTCGCGAGCACCCTCTTCGCCTGCGGATTGTTCTGAAACTTCACCACGTACAAATGGTCGTCCTCACCCAGCATCAGGTGTCCCTGCGCTCCCCCGCGCATCGCCCGCACATGCTGCGTCATCAGGACCGCCATCCAGCCTCACCCTCCTGACGCCCGTGGTTCTGACACCGATACTATGCGCACCCGCATACCTTCGTCGGAATGCGCCTCATCACCGCACCCCGGCATGCGCCTGCAAAGCCATACCCATCGCCATCAGCAGGTCATCATGAGCACCAGGCGCCGCTTCCATGCGCCCTGCCTTGTCCCTCACAAACGTGCGGCACTCACGCAACAATCTGCGGCTGTTCCACACCTCCGGATGCTCCACCACCACCCGCATCAATCCCTCCAGCATCACCGGCCGCGTGAGCGCGCTGGTCAGCCAGCCCTCCTGCCCTCCACTGGAATACAAATGGCCGTACCGATACTCACCGCGCAGGTACGCAAGCACGGCATGCCCATGATTATTCCTCTCCACCACCAGCAGCGCCTCGTTATACTCCATCGCCAGCTCTGCCGCCCTCCGCGCGATCTCACGCAGACTCAGTCGCGCATGCAACTCGGCACATTGCAGCCCACTCGCACGTTCCACTACCTGCATCGCACAATAATCTCCATCCGAGCCGCCACCCGAGGGATCCACAGCCACCACGTAATGCTTCCCCAACACCGCCGGATACCATACCTCCAGCGTTCCATTCCATCGCCGCTCGATCGGCTCACCCAGCTTCGCCAGTCGCCGATCCACGGCCTCCATATCAAACACACATTGCCCGCTCGCCAGGAAACACTCATCCGCATGTTCCGGATATTCCTGTTTCATCATCCGGCCAAACTGCTTCTGCAACCGTCGCCGATACGCAAGCTGTCGCTCGCTCAATCCAAAGAGTTCCATCATCCGCAACTCGGTTGCGTCCAGCGTTCCCAGCTCACCCGCCGGCGCCACATACGCAGGCTCCCACCACCAGGGAAAGAAGTGCCGCACATAGCCCGTCTCTGAAGCGTTCATCCACTCGTCGTAAAAACATCCATACGCTCCGTTCGCTGTCGACTCCAGCACCACCTCCGACAGCGGCGCCAGCGCAGCTCTCAATCCCGCCAGCGTATCCGCCGCATTCCCCGGCCATCGCGACACCTCCGAGCAATGCAGATTCTGCACCGTCAGCCCTCGCCCGGCATTTGCATCGCCTGCCGTCTCCACCCGGTACTCACTATCCAGTCGCGGAAATACCAGCGACCGCACATTCGCCCGCGATGTCTTCAACGCTCCGCCCGTTAAACTGTCCGGCAACGCCGCGTGAAACCTGCGCACCATCTGAAACAAATCCTGGGCCGCCTCCTGCGTATGGGCTACCTGCAGCGTCAGCGTTCCCGGCTGCAAAATCGTCTTCAGAAAGAAGCGGCCCGCGATCCACGTACTCAATCCCATCTGCCGCGCCTTCAGCACCACGTTGGCCGCACCTCGCTTCCTTTCAAATGCCCGCTGTGCCGGGTTGGGCCGCAGCGGAATCATCGACCCCGTCCGCGCACGAATCCTCAGCATCGCCTGCGCCAGGAATACGCCGGTCGTACAACCACCCAGCATCTTCGACTCCACATCCATCAGCGTCCCGAGCGTCTTCAACTCTTCCAGATCGCTCGCAGCCGACATCGTTCTCTCCTCTTCAACCTCGATGCAATTTCATCTCAACCGCAGCGCAGCGCAGTTTCAGGATCTGCTGCCCTCACCCTGCACTCGGTAAGGCCCCAGGTCTCGCTTCTGAGACCTGGGTATCACGAAAACAGCCTGTCTCCCATACAGCTACAGCTTGTAACCCATCGTCTCCAGATCGCTCCTGCATCCCGCAATCAGCTGCTCAAACGCCTGCACCGTTGCCTCATCCAGTGACACGTTCAATCCATTCGCGCTCGCCGCCCCACCTGCCGAATGCACAGCAGCCACCACCAGGCCAAGCGCCGAAAATGCAGCTCGCTCCAGCAGCACCGCCTGGCTGCCAAATCCAGGAATCAGTCCGCTGATCGCCTCCACCGTCCCCGCATTCGCATCCACCACCGTGCCTGCCTTCTCAATAAACGCGCAGGCCTTTTGCAGATCACCCAGTGCACTCGCGAAGAAATGCTGTACCGACGAAAAAGCAAACACCGATTTAGCTGAAGAACTCAATGACACCATCGCAATTCCCTTTTCGCTGCTCACGCAGTCTCGTTAAGAGCAGGCCCAAACGGGCCCACTCACACCTGTCCCCCTGACCGTCGCCACCCACGCGCCAGCCGCCTCAAGCCTGAAAAGCCAGACAAATCCGGGTGCCCCGTCCTCGTGAAGCTGGGGTGGGTATGGCGAAGCCATCCGCTCTCACCCAGCCATCATGAATCCCAACCCGCGACCAACGGGAGCATGCCACCAATCGAACGCGAAGCGCCGCCGCCCTTACGGCTAGTACTATTCGTTCACCTGCATGGGTCCGGTCGCCCGAATCACCGTGCCGTCGTCATAGAACATCTGTGTACTGCAGCTGTTCGCCGCCGTACTCGGCACCCCGCCTCCTACCACGCGTCCCCAGTTGAACGTGTAGCCGCCCGTCGCGTTCTGACACAGCACCACGAGAAACTGCTGCAGCGCCCCACTCGACGTCCACGTCGAAGCCGTCACATTCCCGGCCAGGATGATCTTCTGCACATTCTCGTAAGACAGCGTGAACACCGGCGTCGCCGACCATGCCACCACGTTCGCCGAGTTCATCGTGTGAGCACCAAAATCCTTGTAGCTCCCAAAGGAATTCGTCGACCGCAGATAATCATTCGTCCCCACCGTCTTCGTCGTCACATACGTCGGGCGATTCGCCACAAACTCCGACTGCATATTCGGCGCCGGCACCAGGTCAAAATCCCTCGCCCACGTCATCCCTGTCGTCACCGTCGCCGTAAACTCGTTGCCGACAAAGAAGCTCGTCGGGTCCGCATTCAAGCTGTGGAACGCAATCGCCGTATTCGTAATACTGTAAGTTCCATTCAATTCAAACCGATTGTTCGACCAGTGAGAATTGAAACTCCGCAACACCGCACCATACTGCGTCGGTGAGTCGCAGATGTTGTCGCTCCACCAGTTCCCCTGCCCGTTATCGTCGAAGCAGGCAGTCATCGCGCCGCTCTGGTTCGTATCCCACACGTGCAGGTAGCCATATCGCGACCCGCCCACATCATCCCGCACGCCCTCCGCATAGCCTTTGACAAAGCCCTGCACATACTTCGAATCGGTAGCATTGTCCGTCCATACGCCGTAACTTCCTGCCGGAATCGCACTTCCCGTCCGATAGCACCAGAACTCCACCGCATCCAGCGAATTCGAACCCGTATAACCATCCGCCGTATCGCCATTCTGCAGGCAGTCATTCGTCGCATTCAGCATCCGCAGATTCGCAATCCGCCCGCGATACTGCCGCTTCAGCCACAGCGCCCGCTGTGCCGTGTTATTTGCATCCAGCGTGCCTCCACCCGTAATCACCTGGTCCGTCCAGAAGCCCGTCGCACCCGCGACCACAACTGCCGTCATCGTCGATCCCGTCTTCGCCTGGATCACAGCGCCCGGTTCCAGGTACAGCGATCCATTCACCGCCAGGTTCACCGCGCACGACGTCACAAACACAGCCGGCGGCACATACATCACCCCGCCTGCCGCCGCATTCGCCGCATTCGTGAGCGCCGTGCAGTTATCCGTCACCCCATCGCCAACCGCGCCATAGTAGCGGACATCCACCCGCAGCAATCCCTGCACCACGTTGACGAACTTCGCCGTCCCCACCCCCGTCACATCACCAACAGCATCCACCACCGTCTGCCCCGCAGCACCCACATTCACACCCGCCGTAAAACTCTGCGCCGGCACAAACGTATTCGCCTGGTTCACCTGCGCCAGGTTCGAAGAGCTCGTCACCGGCGTCCCCCCACCCACAGACAGACTCCCCTGTGTCGACAGATCCGCCGTATGATTTGCCGTCGGAGGAGCCGACCCGCTCTGCACCGCCTGCCCACTAT
>CAZZUX010000070.1:8525-19984 GCA_964657395.1 uncultured Ktedonobacteraceae bacterium | reverse complement strand
CATTCACGAGCGCAATGTTGACACAGCGGTAGATGTTCTCAAGCAGCTTCGTCATCTCGGCCACCGCCGGCTTCGAAACCCGAACGACTCTGCGGAAAATACTGCCATACAGCGATGCCGCAAGCTCCGTCGCCACCGGATCCATTCCACCCACGACCTTCGGAATGTCCCGGCGAGCAACCGTATCGTTTCCCGGATCTTCCCGCTCAGGCGAAAACGCCACATGCACCCCCGCAGCAGCCAGGCCATCACGCACTACCTGCAAGCCATCCTTGGCGCCGGCATTCAAAATGGGTACTACAATCTCTTCCGTTGTCCCGGGATATGTCGTACTCTCCAGCACAATCAATTGCCCTGCGTGCGTGCGCGTAGCAATCGCTTCCACCGTCTTCTGGATGTAGCTGAGATCTGGTTCGTGATAGTCGTTCAGCGGCGTGGGCACACAAATCAGGATCGCATCCATCTCACGCAGCTGATCATAATCGGCAGTAGCCGAAAAGCCGCGTTCCCTCGCTGCCACAATCTCCGTCGCCGGTATTCGGACGATGTACGACTCGGAACGGTTCAACGTGTCGACCTTCAATGCGTCGATATCAAATCCCGTCACCGCAAACTTCTCATCGCTGAACAGCAGCGCGAGCGGCAATCCGACATAGCCCAGCCCGACAATACCAATCTTTGCTGTTCGAGCTTCGATCTTTTGCAGCACCGCTGCCACACTCACTTCCATAACGTCCATACCAACATTCCTCTCAGCCGCGAGTCGCCCACTTCTGCTCTCGCTCTATCCCGGTACTCGAATCCTTTGACCTCCAGAATAAAGGTTTATGGGTCCAGGAGTTGCTTCCTCTCAGGATCATCCTTTCTCTCCTTCCCCGCAGCCCCATTCGAGTCGGAATGCCGTCGTATCTTGGTCATAGCGGAAAGTCTCCGGACCAGCCGAAACTCACTCTCAATAACGCAAGCCCTCAACGAGACCCGCCGTTGACTCAGCCGAAGAAGCGTGGCGTTCTCATCTACCGCAATGAGTTGCTCGAACGATCTGAAACTTTCATCGTCGCGCAGGCCATGGCTCTTTCCAGGTACCAACCCACTTACTGTGGACTACATAAGCGGGCAGCCGGAATTCTCCCGGCTGCTTCTACAGCCATCGTCCTTGGCAGCCAGGCTGGCGTTTCAGCCACCTTGCGCCGCGCTCTTTACCTGCAAACAGGACACGCTCCCGGCTGGATCGCTCGTCTATCCGACCGCAGGTGCTCCATTCTTCATGCGCACTTCGCACTGGACGCAGCCTGTGCCCTCCCTCTTGCCGACAAGCTCAACCTTCCGCTCGTTGTCACCCTCCACGGATATGACGTCAGCAGTACCAGGGACACTCTGCAGCGCTCGCGCGGCGGCAGGCTATACCTGCGCAGGCAAGCAGCTCTCTTTCATCGCGCCCATACCTTCATCTGCGTTTCGGAATTCATTCGCGAACGAGCACTGAAAGCCGGCTTTCCCGCGCATAAGCTTTGGGTCCACTCCATCGGCGTCGACCTCGACAAGTTCCAACAGGATGCCTCCCAGCGATATCCAACTTGCTACACCGCATCGTCGCTGGCCCTACCCGTCATTCTCTTCGTCGGTCGTCTGGTCGAAAAAAAGGGCTGCATCCATCTTCTCCGGGCCATGCAGATCATCCAGCAAACGGTCCCGGCACAACTCGTCGTCATCGGCGATGGCCCCCTGCGACCGCTTCTCGAACAGGCAGCCCGCGACCTGGGCTTGCAACACTATCAATTCCTCGGCGCTCGGACACCTCTCGAGATCCGAAGCTGGTTGCAACAGGCTACCGTCTTTTCAGTCCCGAGCGTGACTGCAGCCAACGGCGATTCCGAAGGGCTGGGCATGGTCTTCTGCGAAGCTCAGGCCATGGGCGTTCCTGTCGTGAGCTTCGCCAGCGGAGGCATTCCTGAGGCAGTTGCCAGCGGCGCAACCGGCTTCCTGGTTCCGGAAAGCGACCACACCCGGCTGGCAGCCAGCATCATGCTGCTGCTCAGCAACAGACCGCTGCATGCACAGATGAGCGACAGGGCGCGCGCCTGGGTCGCAGAAAAGTTCGACCTTCGCAAGCAGACCATTCTCCTAGAAAATCATTTCGATTCAATCCTGACCGCCCGCACAACTACCTGATTTCACGCCGCTGCCGACAAAACATAGTGTCGCCTTTCTTCCTGCACGCCAGCGCGCACTATCGGTGCGGCCAGGTTCACCAGCGTAGCGACATACAGCACCCATAAAAAATCACTGGCCTGCATGAAAGAGCTCTCATCCAGGTTGTAGACGATGGCAAGCAGCAATACAGCCAGCGGCCATGCCGCATGCGTGAATGAAGGCTGATACACGCCCGCGAGAGCTCGACGCAATCCCTGCAACAATCCCACTCCAAAAAGAAACAGCCCTGCTGCACCGAGCTGCAGCCAAATCTCAAGAAAACCATTATGCGCGGCGGGCACTGCCCATCGCAGCGCAAGAATGATGTTGGCTGACTCTCCCCGCAGTGATAGCCAGAACGCCGCAAAGCCGTAACCCAGAAGCGGTCGTTTCAGGATCGCCTGCATCACTGCGCCCCAGATCTCCGTGCGGCCGGTCATCGTAGCATCGCCGCCCATGAACGACGCCATCAGTCGAGGCAGGGATGAAGCAGCCAGAACCACGACGCCTCCAAAAAGTGCCGCCGTCCCGATCATCAGCGTAGCTGTAAGCCCGGCACTCATCTGCCGAACTCTCCTTAGCGTCGGGAAAAGGGCCGCCACGAGTAACGTCAACAGCCATGCTGTCTTCGATCGCGTCCCGACAATGACAGCCACCACGCAGATGATAGCCGCCCATCGCACCCAACGCATTCGTGCATGCACCGGCGAGTAGGGTAGTAGGCACACCAGGAGAAAGAGCATCTCCCTTGCGCATACGTTCTTTTGCGTAAAGACGCCCACCCACACGCCTTCATGGACATCATGATCCAGACCGTATCGAGGCAGAAGCAGCGCAAAACCGATACTCAACACCCCGATCGTCAACGCCGCCACACTGATCATTCTCAATTGACGCACGACCGAAAAGCGCCGTCCTACGTATATTCCAAAGGCCGTTGTCATGACCAGGAACACAGACTTGCGCAGCGTGAGCGCGCCATCCTGCGACCATAAGCAGGAGATGACGGTTAAGCTGGCAAACGCAGATGTCCATGCGATGCTCCTCCAACCCGAGAGCACCACACGATAATGCCGCGCCATCAGGAGCCCGGCCAACAGCCACACTGACAGCACAATCAATTGCCCGGTCGCCGTCTGATTGTCGGATGCAGCCGCAAAGAGGGAATCCTGCACTGGTTCCAGGATCGGTACATACAGATGCGTAAGAAACAGCAGCAACAAGCCCGTCGTCGCGCACTCCTCCATGGTCCAGGGTGCGCGTTCAGCATCTCTCTCGTCATCGCACCGCATAGATCGCAGCTCCGCCGGTACTGGAAAGGATCGCGCTGGCACCCAGCATCATGTTGCGGGCCGTGCTGTACGGAACATACAGCACATCCTGCGCCTGGAGAGCCGAGTCGGGCAGCTTTCCCTTCTGCATCGCTCTCAGATCAAGCTGAACCTCCACCGGCCCGCCAGGAGACTGTCGGACCAGCCTGACGTGGCTCTCTGCAGATGTCTTTGTCGTTCCAGACGCCATCGCAACTGCCTGCAATGCGGTCAACGTTGCATCATTCTGCATCACGTACCCGCCAGGACGACCGACATCCCCCATCACGTACACAATCCCGGCCCTTGGAACAATCACCGTGTCACCAGGCTCTACCATCACAGAATGAAACCTGGCGTCATGAGGATCGTTCGGCAGAGTCGCATAAAGCGTCTCACCGCCGGCACCCTTACGCCTTACCGTCACATGCACATCTGCCGAAATCGTCATGCCACCTGCCAGGGTAAGAACGTTCATCAGATCGCGCGGAGTCCGCAAAGGAAAATTCCCGGGATGCACAACCTCTCCGCTGATTGAAACGTCCTCTGTGGCAAATTCCAGCACGGCAATTGTGACCTCTGGATCGCGCACAAAGCCGCCTCTCTGCAGTGCCTCTCCGATCCGCATGGAGGCTGCCGCGGTTGTCAGGCCGGCAACCTGAATCTCGTGCACAAGAGGCAAACGCACATCGCCGGCATCCGACACTCGTATGTGACGCTCCATCTCGGGCACATCAAAAACAGTAATCTCAAGCAGATCGCCGCGCGAGATCAAGAGTGACTCTGTCTCCGGAGTACTGTCATGCGGCAAGGCCTGTGCACACAGCATCACCGACATCAAACCAGGCACCAGCGCGCCGAACAGCAGGGACACCGCACGCCTAAACAGCATGAACGCCTTCCACACTCAGAGAGCCCGCGTCAGAAGGTCCGTACCCGTATTGGTAATCGTATCCATAATGCTCGCTATAATCAGCGGAAGTTCGCTCGATTCCATTCAGAATCACGCTGACTTTTCCCTCCCCGGCGTGCCGCACCAGCATCCCGTAGGCGCGCTCCAGGGCCTTCCTCGTGGAGACCCGGTACCGGGCAACGATCAGCACAGCATCCACCCGCTCTGACAACAGCACTGCATCAGTCACCGGCAGCACCGGCGGCGAGTCGATAACAACAAAGTCAAAGTTGCCACGCCAGTGTGCCAGAAGCTCATCCATGCGGTGCGACCCAAGCAACTCCGCCGGGTACGGCGGTCGTGGACCCGTAGTCAGAACCCAGATGTCCTCTTTACCGGGAAGCCTCCGCAGCGCGGAACCGGTCTCCTCCAGCGAGAGCAGCGAACTCAGGCCCTCGGCATTACCCAGCTTCAATCTTTGATGAAGCGTTGGCCTTCGTAAATCTCCGTCCACCACCAGCACCCTGCCGCCCTGCTGGCCGACGATGGTCGCGAAGTTCAAGGCCGTCGTGCTCTTGCCTTCGCCCGGCAGCGCACTCGTCACCAGGATCAGCTTGGGATGACCCTGGCTGCGTGAAAGCATCAGCGACGTTCGTAGCGAACGAAGCGCTTCCGCATAGGCCGACTCTCTGTCCAGCAACGCCAACGTCTGCCCGCTTCCACCCGCAGGGCGTGAAAATCGGCCGCCACCCCCTCGCCACGGAAACCATCGTGTTGCCGCAGTCACAATCCCTGTCTCGCGGCGCAATACCGGCAATATTGCCAGCACCGGCACGCCCAGCAGCTGCTCGATCTGCGTAGCCGTGTACAGTCGCGTGTCGCGGAAGTTCAGCAACAACGCCAGCATGCATCCCGCCATCGCTCCCATCATTCCCCCGGCCGCCATCGTCACCGGAATGTTCGGTTGCTTGGGATGATTGTGCGCTGCTACGCGCCCAGGATCGACAACTGTGACATTACTCGATTGCAAACCACTCAGCACGGATGCCGCCGTCAATTTGGTGGACAGGCTTTCGTAAAGGTCACGGCTGGAATCAGCCTCCTGCTTCGCCATCGTGTATTCCAGCGTCGGCTTTCCCAGTTGACCCATCAGCACCTTTTGCTGTTCCATACTCTTCCGGCTCGCCGCCTCCACCTGATGGGCTACCTGGTACTCACGATGCGCACTCGTCGTCACCCTCCGAATTTCGTCGTTGATGGACCGCTCAAGGCTCGCCACCTGCGCCTGCTCCTCCAGCACTCGCGGATAGCCTTGCCCATACTTCCTGTCATCCAGGCTGAGCTGTGCTCTTGCATCGGAAAGTCGGCCACGCATCTGCTGCAACAAGCTCAAGGAAGACGCAATCGCCCCTGAACCTGCTGCGCTGCTTCCGCCACCGAGCGATTCAATCAAAGTTGGATCACCCGTTGACACCACCCGATCCAGCGCCTGCGCCAGCATCAGGTCGGCCTGCGCCTTGGTCCACCCGCTGCTCAATTCATCCAGTCGAGCCAGCACTACGTTGTGACCTTCGTCGTCGCCAAAAAGTCCTGTCTCGGTCTGCAGCCTTACCTTCCGCGCCTGTGCCTGTTCCGCCTTTACCTGCAATCCATGCAGCTGGCTTGCCAGCCAATCTGAAACCTGCGCTGTCGCGGCGAACCTCGTCTTGTAGGTGTACTCGGTAAATTCACGGATCAGGCAGTTCACCACGGCCGCAGCTATGACCGGATCCGTGCTCAGAAACGCAATATCGATGATTCTCGTTCCCGGTTCGATCTTCACTGACAGGTGCTTCGAAAAGGTCTTCAAAGCCCGTCTGCGTCGACCAGGTGAATTTTCCAGCGACCCGCCTGCCACTTCCGCTCCGGCCTTCGTCTCCCAGAACGTCACCCAGTCCGGAACTTTCAGCCAGGCGCTCTTCCCGTTGAAATCATCATTATTTTCCAGCCCGGCCGTTTGGATCACTGCCAGCGCCAGCGTGTCCGACGTCAGTATCTTGGCCTGCGTCTGCAGGGTGATGTTGTAGTCCAGCGCGTCGGACGCACCTTCACTCGCCGATCCCAGCACGCTCTCTATACCCAGCGAATCAGCCGCTTCCTTCTGTATCTGTATAGAAGCCTCAGACTCGTACCGGCGAGTGCCGAAGATGCACTTGACCGCAGCCAGGCTGAGGCAGACAAGGCACACGCAGATGACGATCGCCTTTCGCCGCCGCAGGATCAGGAGCACTTCCGCGACTGTCAGCTCGGCCGCATGCGAGCCGGCAGCCACCTGGTGGGTAGACATACAAGTCCCTCAGAAACAACACTGGTACAGTCCGCGAAGCGGCCAGGCATGTAAATGCAAAAGCCCTGTAACGTATGTATCACGGTTACAAAAAGGCACAAAGCCGAATGGTAGAGCTGAGGGTGGAGGTTTCCCTTTATGGCACGCAGCTACTGCGGTAAGGCCGCTTGGCGAACAAAAGCCGGATACGGCAAGCTAGCAATCAACTCCATGTACGACCGCGCAATCGAACCCCACCGGAAGCTGCGCTGGTAGCTCGCATACCCTTCCTGTCGCAATAATCGCGACAAGCCCGTCCGTCCCAGCAGCCGCTCAATCGCATTCGCCAGGCCTGCAGGATCGCCCGGCGGAATCAGCAATCCCCCGCCCTCCGCAAACACCTCGGGAATACCGCCGACACAGGATGCCGCTACAGGCACCCCACTCGCCATCGCCTGCACGTTGCTCAAACCAAACGCTTCCGCGTCCAGCGAGGGACAGCACACCGCCACTGCATTGCGCATCAGTTCGGCTATATGATCCAGGCCCATGTAGGGCGCGATCCGCACATTCGGTCCGCTCAGCGCCTGCAGCCTCCGCATGTAGCCTTCTCTGGCATTGCGGTTTGGAATACTCTCAAGGCTTTCGCCCGGATCCTGCCGCTCCACAATGCACAACTCCGCGTCCACACCCCGCTGCAGCAGCAGTTGCATCGCTTCCAGCAGCACATGTACGCCGCGCTGCTCGGTCAGCGGACCCACATAGGCAATCTGCGGAGACTCTGGCTGCGACCGTAGGTCATTCGGATAAAAGACCTCTTCATCCGCTCCAAAAGGAAGCACGCTCATCCTCATGTGCAGCCGGTACTTCTCAAAGGCCTGGTGGTAGAGGTACTCCGTAGGAAAGGCCACCCGCGCCATGCGTCCTGCCACATGCCGCACCATCGGCCGCGGCGCATACGATAGCCGCGAATCATTCATCGCCAGCACCACCGGGTTCGGCTGCTGTCTTCCCTGCTGCGCCCACACCATCGCCAGCGCCATTTCAGGACGGTTGTGCACAAAGATGGCATCCTGCGGCTGCAGCCGGCTGGCAAATCCACGCAGCAGGTGAGAATAGAAGCGTGCGCGGCGCCGCCAGAAAAACGGATGCTGCAAGGGACGCGGAAGCAGGCTGATCTTGCCCATCTCGGGCGCTACCCAAACATACGGAAATCCCCACGAATCGTCAGCATCCGAGCACACCACGACAGTCTCGTGCTTCAGCCCGGCGGCCGAAATCACCCCGGCAATCCACTGCGCAGACGCCCCGCCATTCCGCCGCGAAAAGGACTCCGACTCCCCTAGGATGTGATACACCGCCATCTAAGTCACCACGGCGGCAGACGCATTCAGAAAGCAGGGAGCAGAACAGGACGCCATGCACCCATCCTACGATGGCGCACAGCTTTAGCTACTGACCAGTCGAGGCGCTGCCACTACCACCAATGAGGCATATCAGCGACGCAGCCTATCTTCCGGATGACCCAAATCCCTTCTCGGCTCGCGCCGATTCTCCAAGCACATCCACTACCTGGATCGCACGGTCCGTATCCGCTCTAAACAACGACATCTGGATGATCTTGTCACCTTTACAGATCGCAACAGACACATCCGTCCTGTGCAGGCGCACATCGCAAACAACACCCGCTGCGTCCCGGTCCAGCTTAACCGTGTACTCCGGCTGATTCACATTGACCAGGCAGACCAGGATCTCGCCCCTGTACCCTGCATCGATACGTCCACCCATGTAGGTGATCCCTTTTGCCGCCATGGACGACCTGTCACCCAGGACAAACCCGTATCCTTCAGGACCCTCTACGGCAATGCCCGTCCGCACCTTGGCAGGTATTCCGGGCAGCAGCACCACATCCTCCAATGCATACAGGTCAAAGCCGAGATCGCTTCCTGCATAGCTCACAGTCGGTGCCTTGGCAGCCGGATCCAGAAGTCGAACTTTCAGCATTCGGAACGGTCGGCGAGTCGAAAGGTTAGCATGCAGTTCCTACTGTAGGCGTTTAGCCTTCGCCCAGCGCCGCTTCTGCGCCTCGGCAATCCTGCGCCGGCCTTCTTCGCTGATGACGCGCGCCGATCGTCCGTTTTTGTGGTTCACCAGGCTGTGCAATGCAGGAGAAAACCCGCCCGTTCCTTCCAGAAGGCGCTTCACCTGCTGCAATCTTTCAATCTCTTCATCCAAAACCTTCATAATGTCCGACCGTGTCATAGTTACTGGTAGCCCCCGAGGTATCCTTTTTCCTGTAGACAACAGACGTTGCAACTCCCTGCAATGATACGGAACCTGTTTTGACAGAATAGGTTGTCAGCTCACACTAAAGTTGCAATAGCCCACACCCTGCACAATGCGCATCTTAGACCCCTGTGAAAGATCATTTGCCCGACGATTGGCTCAAGTCAGAGTGGACCACCCAGTTCTTCGGCGGCCTTGCCACCGCCTCCACGACGCTCCTGCTGCTGGATTACGATGGCACCCTTGCGCCCTTCAATGCTGACCGCCTCAAAGCCATTCCGTATCCCGGCGTCAAGCAGCGCCTCGAACGGCTGCTCGCGCTCCCGCGTACCCGGCTCATCCTCATCAGCGGCAGAAAAGCGCAGGAGCTTCACGTCCTGCTCGACCTTGCCCAGCCCATTGAAATCTGGGGCAGCCATGGTCGCGAACACCTGCAGGCAGACGGCGCCTACCAGATGGACGAATTGAGTGCCTACGAACGGCAAAGCCTGGAGCGTGTGCGACAGGCCCTGGAAAAAAGCTTTAACGCCGAAGTCGTCGAAATCAAGCCCAGCAGTATTGCCGTCCACTGGCGCCGCTCAACCACCGGCAGCTTCAGCCCCCTCGAGATCCGCCACAGGATGGAAGAACTCTGTCGTCAGCTGCCGAAACCGGGTCCCGGTGACGGCGTGCTCCATCTGCTTGAATTCGATGGAGGCCTTGAATTGCGCGCTGGCAACATCAACAAGGGCCACGCCGTTATCAAGGTGCTGGAAACTGTCTCCGCAGACACGCCGGTAGCCTTCCTCGGTGACGACCTTACGGATGAAGATGCCTTCGCCATCCTGCGCGATCGTGGTCTCGCCGTACTCGTCCGCCCCGAACCCCGCGTCTCTCAGGCCCGCCTCTGGCTCAATCCTCCCGAAGATCTCCTGCACTTTCTCGACGCCTGGATCGCCGCAGTTGAAGGGCCCCGGTGACAGCTGCTGGAACCACGACCAGGGACCAGCTCGACCACCTCATCGTGGTCTCCAATCGCCTGCCCGTCTCCTTCAAGCGCGACAAGGGCAAGCTGCAGGCAACACCCTCGAGTGGCGGCCTCGTCACCGCCCTCACCCCCATACTCAAGGAGCACGGCGGCACCTGGATCGGCTCGCCCGGCTCCGTAGCCGAGTACACCGACAAGACCGTTCCACAGTCCGGCTCCATCGAAGACGAAGTCCAGACTCTCCTGGACCACAGTTCCCGCGAGCACGCCTACGATCACCTCGCCGTTCACCTCAGCGACGAAGAGCAGGCTAATTTCTACGAGGGCTTCTCCAACGAAATCATCTGGCCCCTCTTTCACGACCTGCAGTCACGCTGCCGTTTCGCTCCCCGCTACTGGGACTTCTACCAGCGCGTCAATAAAAAGTTTGCCGACGCAGCACTCAAAGTAGCGAAGGCCAATGACATCATCTGGATCCAGGATTATCAGCTGATGCAGGTCGCTGTCACCCTGCGCAAGCAGCGTCCCAAGGCCCGCCTGGCCTTCTTTATGCACATTCCATTTCCCTCGCCGGACATCTTCGAAAAATTGCCATGGCGCGGAGAAATCCTTAACGGCCTGCTCCAGCATGACCTCATCGGTCTGCAGACTGCCCGCGACGAACATAACTTCCTCGCCTGCCTGCGCAACTTCCTTCCCGGCCTCAAAGTTGAACGCCAGGGAGACCTGCGCATCGTCCATCATGAGCGTGGCAAAACCAAGGTCCAGTTCTTTCCCATCAGCGTTGACTTCCGCTGGTTCAGCGACGCCGCCCAGCAGAAGCAGGTCATCGATCGCGCCTCGGAAATTCGCAAACAGCTCCACAACGTCCACATCGCCCTGGGCGTTGATCGTCTCGACTACACCAAGGGAATCCCGGAACGTCTCCGTGCCTTTGCCGCCTTGCTCCGCGACTATCCCGACCTTCGCGGCAAAATGACTCTCTTCCAGATCGTGGTGCCCAGCCGCGAAACCATCATCGGCTACCAGAACCTCATGGCGGAAATTGAGCAGTCCGTCACTCACATCAATGGAGAATATGGTGAGACCGACTGGGTCCCGGTCCACTATCTCCACCGCTCCATCCCGCGCGATGAATTATTGGCCCTCTACCGCGCCGCCAACACCGCCATCATCACGCCCCTCAAAGACGGCATGAATCTTGTCGCCAAGGAATACTGCGCTGCCCGGTCCGACAATGATGGCGTCCTTGTACTCAGCGAGTTCGCCGGAGCCGCACCTCAGCTCCGCACCGGCGCCCTCCTCGTCAATCCCTACGACGAGCTCGGCATTGCCGCCGCTCTCAACCGTTCCTTCCACATGGCCCGCGACGAACGCCGTAAACGCATGAGCCGCCTCCGCACCAGCATCCGCCGCAGCGACATCCTCCGCTGGCGCGACAACTTCTTCGCCGCCCTTTCCTCCAACAAAAATTAGGCGGCCACAAGGGCCGCCTTCATCACTCTG
>CAZZUX010000070.1:0-8425 GCA_964657395.1 uncultured Ktedonobacteraceae bacterium | reverse complement strand
GGCATCACCACACCGCAAAGCCAAGTAGCCCTAAACTTTCCCCCGCACAATCGCCACAGCATCCGGCACAATCGTAATCTGCTTTCCGCTGACCGCATTCCGATCATCCGAACTCAACACTACTTCCCCCTCCACACTCAGCGGCAGCGTCACCGCATCTCCTCCAAGATTGAAGCCAAGCTCGAATTCACCGCGCCGCATCGTCAGCCACTTGGCCTCTTCGTCAAAGCGGACCGTCACCTCATCCAGGTGTCCGTTCAACAACGAGCTCGCAGAACGCCGCAGCGCGATCAGCTTCTTGTACCAGTCCAGGATCTCTTTGTGCTCGCCCTTCTGGATCTCATCCCACTTCAGCCGTGATCGTTCAAACGTCTCTTTCGCCTGCGGATCAGGAACATCTTCCGGCTTCCATCCGAACGCACCAAACTCCTGCTTGCGCCCTTCACTCACCAGCCGTCCCAGTTCCTCATCCTCATGATCGGTAAAGTACTGAAAAGGCGTCGAAGCCGCATACTCTTCTCCTTCAAACACCATGGGCACCATCGGAGCAAGCATCACCACCGCCGCGCCAATCTTTACGCGTCCCACATTCACCAGGTCGCTCAGCCGCTCGCCTGTTGCACGATTGCCAATCTGGTCATGGTTCTGGATGTAGCCAAGGAATCGATAGCCCGGCAGATTATGCACTGACCGCCCATGACTGCGTTTGCGATTGGTCGCGAACTGTCCCTGGTACACATACACTTCCTCGAGCGATGTCGCCAGCTGCTCCATCGTGCCAAAGTCTTCGTAGTAGCCCATCTGGTCGCCCGTCAACACCGTCCACAACGCATGGTGGAAATCATCACTCCACTGCGCATCAATCCCGAAGCCGCCGGCTTCCTTCGCACGCACCACCCGCGGATCATTCAGATCACTTTCCGCAATCAACACCAGGTGCCGTGCCGACGCCGCACTCAACTCCTTCACCTCATCCGACAACTGCTCCAGGAAATGAATTGCCGAACGATCCACATACGCTGTCACCGCATCCAGCCGCAGTCCATCGAAGTGGTAATCACGCAGCCACATCAAAGCGTTATCGCAGAAGAAACGCCGCACCCGGTCGCTGCCCGCGTCTTCCAGGTTCGTCGCGCCGCCCCACGGCGTCTTGTGATTCTCATTCAGATAAGGTCCGAATTTGCCGGTATAGTTGCCGCTCGGTCCAAAGTGGTTATAGACCACGTCGTGGATCACGGCCAGCCGCCGCGCATGCGCAGCATCCACAAACCGCTTCACCGCATCCGGCCCGCCATAAACCTGGTGCGGCGCAAACAACGCCACGCCGTCATACCCCCAGCCATGCTGCCCGGAAAACGCTGCCAGCGGCATCAACTCGACATGCGTAATGCCCAGCTCCTTCAAATAATCGAGCTTGCCGATCGCCGCATCCAGCGTGCCTTCCGGCGTAAACGTGCCGACATGCAACTCATAAATCACTGCACTCGCCAGCGGAATCGCCTGGAACCCATCATCATTCCAGTGAAACGCAGAGTGGTCTACCAGTCGCGACAAGCCATTCACTCCATTCGGCTGCCACGGCGAACGAGGATCAGGCACTGCCGGCTCCTCGCCATTCAAAATAAATCCATAATCCATCCCGGGTACGGCTTCCGCCACATCAGCGTGCCAGATCTTGTGCTCACCGGGCGTTAAAGGAAATTTCTTCCCGTTCACCTGTACTTCCAGCGAGTGGGCGAGCGGAGCCCAGACCTCAAATGTATGCATCTCTATAAGTTCCTCATTCTCTCAACAGGTGGGCTAAAACGCGGTGCCGCCAGGCAGCACTCCGCAGCTTTCATGCATTCAGATGCAACACAAGGCAGAAATGTGCGAATTTCAGCCGAGTAGCTGTGACCCGCTCAATCCCATTTTCACTCCACCTGGAATCACCACAAACCGGGTGCCCCATCCTCGCGCAGCCAGGGTGGGTATGGCGTAGCCATCCGCCTTCCTATAGCAATCACGCAAGAACAATAGACGACCAACGGGAGGAAAACGCGCGAACGCGCCCCCGCCCGTAAGGCAAGTACCTAGTACCGAACCTGCACTCCATCCAACGACGGCAGGTACACCGGGTACACCTCAACCGAAAGCCGCTGCGCCAACACGCCTGGATCACCGTTCGCCACCGCCAGCGCTTCTTCCTTGCTTCCCGCCGCAATCATCATCATGCCCACGTAGTCGGCCTCTTCATTCACCGGCCCGGCAAACAGGTACTTGCCTTCTTCTATCTGCTTGCGCAGATACGCAAGATGCTGCGGCAGCAATTCCTGCGCGGAGCGATCGTCAATCACATTCCACCGCGGTCCTCGCCTCAGCAACCCAAGATAGTACTGCTTCAGATTTTTCGGAACCTGGCTCTTCGGCTTCTCGCGCGGATTTTGCTCTTCCGTCATACTCCGATCATAATTGCCGCGGCCCGCTGCGACCTGTAGCCTTTCTTCCCGGCAGGTCCGTCCTTTCAGGCATTCTTAAGCACCATTGCCTAGCATCAATGTCGAGCCACCCTACGTCCGCGCACCGTACTATCGCTCGTGCATCGTGCCTTCTTGTTCCCATGCATTTAAGTTCGAACCCAATCCGTCTCACAGCAGCCTTGATAGCTTTGATCATCGGCCGGAACACCGGGCTCTCCGCGCAGCAGGTAAATGCCCAGGTATCGTCCGTCGCCGCACAAGCAGGAGCAGCGCGCACGGCTCCTTTGACTACTGCCCCTGGCACCATCACCCTTGAAGAAGCCATCCGTCGCGCCCAGCTCAACGAACCAAACTTCCGCACCGCCGCCGGAGACGCCAGGATCGCCGCACTCGATCGCAGCATCGCCCGCTCCACACTGCTCCCATCTGTCTCCGCCCACAACCAGGCGCTCTACACGCAGCCCAACGGCAGCCGCAACCAGGCAGGACAAACCGGCAACCAGCCTTCGCCGAAATTCATCGCCAACAATGCCATCCATGAATACGCCACGCAGGTGCTCATCAACGAGACCATCAACCTCGCCCAGGTAGCCGACGCCCGCCGCACTGCCGCACTCGCCGCTCAGGCCGCCGCCCTGCAGGAAGTCGCCCGCCGCGGTCTCGTCTCAACAGTCAACGGCCTCTACTTCACCGCCATCAGCGCCAATCACAAACTTGCCCTCGCCGATCGCGCCCTCCGCGAAGCCGACAGCTTCACACAGCTCACCGAAAAACTCGAGAACGGCCGCGAAGTCGCCCATGCCGACGTCCTCAAGGCACAACTGCAGTCACAACAACGCCAGCGCGATTTTGAAGACGCCAGGCTCGCCCAGGACAAGGCCCGACTCGATCTCGCCGTCCTTCTCTTCGCAGACCCTCTCACCACCTATCAACTCGCAGACGACCCCGCACCCTCCATGCCTCCGATCGACACCGTCGAAGCCGCAGCCCGCCGCAACAATCCAGACCTGCAGGCCGCCCTCTCTGCCGTCAACGCCGCCGGGCAGGAAGTCCTCGCCAGCCGTGCCGCCTACCTTCCCGACCTCTCCCTCAACTTCACCTACGGCATCGACGCACCGCAATACGCACTCAACGGCGCAGCCGGCGTGCACAACCTCGGATACGCTACCTTCGCCACCATCGACCTCCCCGTCTGGGATTGGTTCGCCACCCATCACCGCGTCCAGCAAAGCGAGATCCGCCGCGACAACGCCAACCTCGCGCTCTCCTACACCCAGAAGCGCCTGGTCACGCAACTCCGCGAGTTCTACAACGAAGCTGAAACCGCGCACGCCGCACTCGCCTCCCTCCAGGCCAGCGCCGCCGACGCCACCGAAAGTCAACGTCTCACCCGGCTTAGATACAGCGCAGGCGAAGCCACCGTCCTTGAAGTCGTCGACGCACAGAACACCAGCGTCACCATTGACACCCAGCTCGCCGACGCCTCCACCCGCTACCGCGTAGCCCTCGCCGATCTCCAGACCCTCACAGGAGCCTTCTAAGTGGCCCCGCATAATAGAACAAATACAGTTACATTCACCGCCATCCTGCTTTGCGCCGTCCTTGCAGGCTGCACCAAACCCGACACAACCCCACCCGTCGTGGTCGACGTCCAGGCCATTACCGTCCAGCAGCAGGACCTCACCGAACAGGTCGAGGCTGATGCCGTCCTCTCGCCACTCGCCCAGGCTGCCATCTCGCCAAAGATCACCGCACCCATTAAAAAGTTCTACGTCCAGCGCGGATCGCACGTAAAAGAAGGCGCCCTCCTCGCCACCCTCGAAAATCGTGACCTCATCGCTGCCACCCTCGACACCCGCGGCAGCTACGACGCCGCCAGCGCCGGCTATCGCACCGCCACCAAGGGCCAGATCCCCGAAGACTATCTCCGCGCCGAAAGTGACGTGGCCCAGGCCAAAGCCAACCTCGATCTCAATCAGAAAATCGTCAACAGCCGTCAGCAACTTTTTCAGCAGGGCGCCCTCCCCGGCCGCGATCTCGACACCGCTGCCGCCGCCCTCGTGCAGGCGCAGGCCGCATATGACACCAGCCAGAAACATCTCGCCGCCCTCAGCAGTGGCGGCCGTGAAGATGCCGTGCAGAATGCCAAAGGCACCCTCACCTCCGCGCAAGGCAAATACCAGGCCGCCGAAGCTCAGCTCTCCTACTCCGAACTTCGATCCCCGATCAACGGCGTCATCACCGACCGACCGTTTTTCGCCGGAGAAACCGCCGCCGCCGGCGCTCCCCTCCTCACCGTCATGGACACCTCGTCCCTGCTCGCTAAAACCCATCTGCCGCAAGCCGTCGTGCAGCAGATGTCCGTAGGCGCGAAAGCAGACGTCCAGCTCCGCGGCGTAGAAGAACCCCTCGAAGGCAAAGTCTCTCTCATCAGCCCGGCACTCGATCCCGGCAGCACCACCGTAGAAGTCTGGGTCAAAGTCGCCAACCCTAAAGGCCTCTACAAAGCCGGCACCCCTGTCCACCTCACTATCGCAGGCAAGTCCGTCCCCAAAGCACTTGCCATCCCCAATGCCGCCATGCTCACCGACGCCTCCGGAAAAAAGACTGTCATGGTCATCGGCACCGATAACATTGCGCATGCAGTCGAAGTAAAAAGCGGCGTCACCGCAGGCGACAACACCCAGATCGTCAGCGGCCTCAACGCCGGCCAGCGCATCGTCTCCACCGGCGCCTACGGACTCGACGACGGCACCAGGGTCAACATCGTCGAATCCACTTCAAAGGATAGCGACGACAAACCAGCCGCCGGCAAGGACGATCCGCAATGATCAGCCTTGAAAGCCCGCCGCCCGACACCGTCGCAGACCGCCCCTTCTGGCTCAGCCGCATCGCCTCCGTCATCTTTTTCTCGACCATCGCCCTCGCCATCGCCGGCATCTATCTCGCCTTCACCATCCCCATCGCTGTCTTCCCGGAAACCAATTTCCCCCGAGTCGTCCTTGGCGTGGACAACGGCGTCATGCCCGTCGAGCAGATGCAGGTCACCATCACCCAGCCGCTCGAAGCCGCCGTCAACAGCGTCCCCGGCCTGCTCACCGTCCGCTCCACCACCAGCCGCGGTTCCGCCGAAGTCAGTCTCTTCTTTGACTGGAACGTCGACATGTACCGCACTCTCCAGCTCGTCGACGCCGCCGTTGCCCGCGCGCAGCAAAGCCTGCCATCCACCGCGAAGATCACCAGCAACCGCCTCACCTTCGCCACGTTCCCCATCCTCGGCTACAGCCTCACCTCGAACACTCTGTCGCAAACCCAGCTCTGGGAAATTGCCACCTACACCCTCAAGCCGGCCCTCAATCGTCTCGACGGCGTCAGCACCATCACTGTCCAGGGTGGCCAGCAGCCCGAGTTCCACATCGTCCCCAACCCTGCCCGCCTGCAGGCCGCTGGCGTCACCATCAGCGACCTCGTCAACGCCGTCCAGGCCACCAACCTCATCGACTCGCCCGGCCTTTACGAGCAGAACCACTACCTCGTCCTCGGTCTCGTCGGCGGCCAGGTGCACACCACGGCCGAGCTCGCGCAGATCGTCGTCAAAACCACACCCGGCGGCTCTCCCATCCGCGTCGCAGACGTCGCCGACGTCCAGCCCGGCGTTATGCCTGTCTACACCGTCGTCACCGCCAACGGCCAGCGCGCCGTCCTGCTCAACATCACTCGGCAGCCCGCCAGCAACACTCTTGCCGTTGCCAATGCCGTCGCCGCTAAAACCGCTGACCTGCAAAAGCGTCTTCCACCCGGCGTTAGATTCGAGCCCTATTACGATCAGTCCGGCCTCGTCCGTGACAGTATCCACAGCGTCCGCGATGCGATTTTGATCGGGCTGATCCTCGCCTCCATCACGCTTGTCCTCTTCCTGCGCGACTGGTCCTCCTCCCTCGTCGCCGGTCTCGTCATACCTGTAACCGTATTCATTACATTCATATTTATCAGGATCGCCGGTCTCAGCTTTGACCTCATGACCCTCGGCGGCATGGCCGCAGCCGTCGGCCTCGTCATCGATGACGCCATCGTCATGGTCGAAAACATCGTCCTCCATCGCGACCTCGGCGAAACACCCACCATCGCCGTCCGCAAAGCCCTCAGCGAGATGACCGTTCCTCTCATCGGCTCAACGCTCACGCCGATCGTTGTCTTCGTGCCGCTGATCGCGGTCACCGGCGTTACCGGAACCTTCTTTCGCGCACTCGCCATCACCATGGCCGTCTCCCTGCTCACCTCACTCGCACTCGCTCTCACCTGGACACCCGCCCTCAGCCTCCGGCTCCTCCGGCCCTCCAGCCACGCCTCTCACGAATCACACGGCTCGATGATGCAGCGCTTCCTGCGCTGGCAGACGTCCACACTCAATCTCGCCCTGCGCCGTCCCCTCGCACTCGCCATCGCCTGCCTGCTCTTGCTGGGCGGCACGTATCTCGGCTTCCAGGCTCTCGGTTCCGACCTGCTGCCCGAAATGGACGAAGGCGGCTTCATCCTCGACTACATCATGCCCGCCGGCAGCTCCCTCACCGAAACCAACCGCGTCCTAACCCACGTCGAGCAGATGCTGCGCAGTGTTCCCGAAGTCGAAAGCATCTCCCGCCGCACCGGTCTGCAGATGGGCCTCGCCGCCGTCACCGAAGCCAATACCGGCGACATCACCGTCAAGCTCAAGTCCAAACGCAGCCGCGCCATCGACGACATCATGGGAGACATCCGGCAGGACATCAAAGCCTCCGAACCCGAGCTCGACGTCGAACTCATCCAGGTCCTGCAGGACCAGATCAACGATCTTTCTAACGCGCCCGAGCCCATCCAGATCAAGCTCTTTTCGCAGAATCAGGATCTCCTCAACGACGTCGCACCACGCGTCGGAGAAGCCATCAGCAAAGTGCCCGGCGTCGTCAGCGTCGAGAACGGCATCGAGAACACCATCAGCGGCCCAGCCACCAGCTTCCAGGTCGACCCCCTGCTCGCCGCCCGCACCGGCTTCACGCCGGAAGAAGTTTCCGTCGCCGCCACGTCTATCCTCGACGGCGTCGTCGCCGCCAGCCCCCTCATTCAGAACGGCCATCCCTACGCCATCCGCATCCGCATGGACGACAGTCATCGCACCTCGCTTGACGCCATCGAGAATACTGTCCTCAACAGCGCTAGCGGCCGCACCTCCACGCTGGGCTCACTTGCAAATGTCCATCAACTGCCGCCACAAAACGAAATACGCAGAGAGAACCTGCAGCGCCTCGTTGTCGTCACCGGTCAACTGCAAGGCTCCGACCTCGGCACCGCCATCAAAAAAGTACAAAGCACCGTGGCAGCTTTGAAAATCCCTCCAGCCATTCGCGTCGAGTACGGCGGCACCTACCAGGAGCAACAAAAATCCTTCAGTGAACTTCTTCGCACTCTGCTCTTAGCACTCGTCCTCGTCTTCGGTGTCCTGTTAGCAGAGTTCCACAATCCCTGGGCACCCGTCGCCATACTTGCGTCCTCGGTACTCTCAACCGCAGGAGTGGTCATCGCCCTTCTCATCACCGGCATGACCTTCAACGTGGCATCGTTTATGGGCCTCATCATGGTGATCGGCATCGTCGCGAAAAACGGGATCCTGATCCTCGACTCGCACCAGAAATTTCTCAACTCGGGGCTAACCCCGCAGGACGCCATGCTGCAGGCCGCTCACCGTCGCCTGCGCCCCATCCTCATGACCGCTGTCGCCGCCATCTGCGGCATGCTCCCGCTCGCACTGGCACTCGGCGCCGGATCACAGATGCTGCAACCCCTCGCCATCGCCGTCATCGGCGGCCTGCTCATCTCCATGCTGCTCTCGTTGATCGTGACCCCCGCCCTCTACTACTTCCTCACCCGCAGCCATTCACTCGAAACAACACCGGGTACCCCATCCTCGCGAAGCTAGGGTGGTTCGCGCT
>CAZZUX010000069.1:0-20029 GCA_964657395.1 uncultured Ktedonobacteraceae bacterium | reverse complement strand
ATATATCTGCGAGATATATGCTTCCGCCATGCCCAGTTCCGCGAAACGCGAGAGCCAGAGCCAGTACGTTCTGCTCGGACTGCTGAAAACGCAACCGGGGACGGGCTATGAATTGCGACAACGGATCGAGGGATCCATTGGATTTTTCTGGAGTGAGAGCTGGGGTCAGATCTATCCCACACTGAGGTCGCTGGCAAAGGAGAAGCTGATCTCCGGCGAGATGCGTGCCGGGAGAGGCAAGCCGGATGCGCGGGTTTATTCGATCACGAGGAAGGGCCGGGAGGTCTTACGTGGCTGGGTGCGGCGTCCTCCGCGAGAAGAGAGCCCGCGAAACGAGACCCTGCTGAAGCTGTTCTTTACTAACCTGCAAAACACCTATGCGAACCACGGGATGCTCAGGAGCCGGCTTGCGAACTACGAAAAGCGGCTCAGTGTGTTTAAACGCCTCGAGAAGGCACTTGCGGATGAACATCCAGGTCATCCGCAACTGATGTTCTGGCAGATGACAGTGCGCTATGGGCAGATGAAAGCGGAAGCCGAGATTGCCTGGTGCAACGAGTGCCTGCAGTTGATGTACGACGCTACCGATGCGGAAACAGACAGGATGTCGGGGTACAAGCGTAAGAAGTGATGACTGTGTTGCGTAAGGAAAGAAAAGGATGTGAGGTGAAGGATGCAGCATGATCCGACGTGGATGCGAGTGACCCTGGCACTGCACGTGGCGAGCGGTTCGCTGGCATTTGTGCTGGCGCCGATTGCGTTGATCACAGCGAAAGGCGGCAGAGCCCATCGGCGATGGGGCATGGTGTATTTCTGGGCCATGGCCGGCGTGGCCATATCGGCAATGGTGATGGCGCTTTACCGGCCGGTGCTGTTCCTGGCTCTGGTGGCGATCTTCAGTTTTTACAACGCATGGCTTGCCTACCGGGTGCTGGGGCAGAAGGCTGCCTACAAAGGCCAGAAGGTGGTAAGTCCGATGGACTGGTTCGCCGCGGCATTCACATTCCTGGTGTGCCTTATCCTGGCGTCGCTCGGCGCCTTTCGTCCGGCGATGGTGCAGAACCTGGGTATCCCGTCGATTGTCTTCGGGCTGCTCGGCATGAGGATCTCGAGCCGTGCCATGTGGGATTTTGTGCATCAGCCAAAGGAGAAGATGTTCTGGTGGTATCAGCATCTACAAGGCATGATCGGCAGCTATATAGCAGCATGGACGGCGTTCCTGGTGGTAACAGTAGAACCGCGCGTGCACTGGGGATGGGTGCTGTGGATTGTGCCGACTGCTGTCGGCGTGCCAGCAATTGCCGTGACCACGGCTTATTACAAAAAGAAGTTTGCGGCGAAGGTACGGACCGCTGTCGCTTGAAGCTTCAGCGGCGGTCTCCATTCGCACGGTGAACCACCTTCTCTTACTCGGGCGGCAGTGGCATCGATTCAGGCGACTGACCAAGCACCGAACAAAGTACGCGCACGGTCAGCATGTGGTCATCCCGCTGAGGGAGTCCGGAGACGATGACTGCGCCCACTACCCCGCAACCGGCGATGGTGATGGGGAAGGCCCCTCCGTGATCGGCATACTCGGACACAGGCAGGCCATACCTGTTGGCAAGCGTATCTCCCTTCATCGCCAGCTCCCGCCCCACAGCGTAGCTTGAACGGTGAAATCGCTCAACGACGTTCCGCTTTCGCCGGGCAAACTCAACATTGTTCGGCGTGGAGCCGGGCAGAGCAACGAAAAAGAGTGGTCGATAGAACAGGCGAATGTCGATCACGATGGGCCAGGCTGCTGTGACTGCCTGTTCACGAAGTGTTGCGCCAATGAGCCATGCCACCGATTCATCAAAGTTCGTGAAGACCAGCGATTTTTCCTGGCGAGCGATCGCCTCAATCAGACTTGTTGTCATGCGGCCCGCTGCTCCTTGAAAATTGTGTGGATGACTTCCGGGATTGCACCGAGCATAATTCAAAGCTGATTTTCCGGCTTCTATCGGTCACCACCTGCATATCGCCGTCATCGAGGAGCGAAGACCAAATCATGCATCCTCACGCATACGGAGTGCCTTCCACGGCGGCTTTCAGACCGCGACTCCCTTGATCCACAATCGCAAGGAAAGTCTTATTTGCTCTCTTAACACTCCGGCTCTGGTGAAAAACTCGATGCGCTTCGAGCAAGGCCACCTCCCAGGTCGCCACCAGCAGGGAAGCCACCAGGCTGGCACCCGGATCGGGAAGACGCCGCCCTGCAGCGTTCGCCAGCGCAACGGTCATCAAGTTCGATAGCTCGTCGCGGATTTCCCTGGCGCGAGCCTTGAGCGCTTCGCTCGCCTGGATCGTTTCCATGAATCGTTCGCTGCCTCCCTCGAAAAAACAAACGTAAGGACGCTGTTCGGCGATAGCGCAATGAGCAAACAAACGCAACGCTTCAATGGGTGAAGTTGCTGCATCCCGTTTCTTTAAAGCAGTGACCAGATCTTCCCGGCCTTCTTCGTCGAGGTCGAAGAACATGTCTTCCTTGCGGGAGAAATGATTGAAGACTGTCATGCGCGCCACGTCTGCTGCTTCGGCAATCTGGTCTACGGTCACCTGGTCAAATCCGCGCTCGACAAAAAGACGTGACGCCGTGTCTGAAATCTTTTGGCGCGTCGCAAGACGCTTCCGGGTTCGGCGATCGGTGGGTATAGACAAGGCGAAACTATGATAGTTGTACAGGATATACAATTATACTCAGTACAAACAGAGGTCGATCAATGGTCGCTAAGTCAACCCAGGGCACTGCCGCAATGGAGACCGGGGAATTCTTTCCAAACGTCCTCATTGCAGGGGCAAGCTTCGCCGGGCTCGCCACCGCCTTCTGGATGCAAAGGTTTGGATACAAGGTGACCGTTGTCGAGATCGAGAATGGTCTCAAGCGGGGCGGCTCGCCTGTCGACATCAAGGACGGGACGGTCGACATCATGGCGCGCATGAGTTTGCTCGAGCAGATCCAGGCCGTCAGCCTGAAGCCGAAGGCTGTCAATTTTGTGGATGCTGGAGGAGTGAGGCTGGCGAAGATGCCGGCGGCCGAGAACAACGCGGCGAATGCCCGTTCGGAATACGAGATTGAGCGAGACACTCTTCTCCATATGATGTATGAAAAAGTGAGGGATGAGGTTGAGTTCATCTTCGGTGACACTATTCTCCGGATCGATGAATCAGCAGACGAGATCGGTGTTACGTTCAAGAGCGGCAAGCAGCAGTCCTATTCTCTTCTGTTTGGCTGCGACGGCAATCACTCGAGTGTGCGCAGGCTGTGTTTCGGTGAAGAGTTCGCTTATTCCTGTTTTCTCAAGAACTATTGTTCGATCACGATTGTCGACAGGCTCCTGATCGAAGAAGATTCGGCGCAGATGTACAACGTCCCGGGCAAGGTTGTCATGCTGAGCGCCTACAACAACAAGACGGACATCATCTTCGGCTTCTACTCTGAAAATGAAATCGTCTACCATTACCGAGATCAGCATCAACAGAGACGCATCATTCTCGAGCATTTCAAGAATGAAGGCTGGAGAACGCCCGAGTTACTGGAGGAGTTGAGTCGCTGCAATAACTTCTACTTCGACAAACTGTGTCAGATCCGGATGCCAACCTGGACCAGGGGAAGAGTAGCCCTGGTTGGTGATGCCGGCTATTGCGCGTCGCCCGCAGCAGGAATGGGAGGGTCGCTGGCGATTGTCGGAGCAACGGCCCTGGCCGATGCTTTCCAGAAGCACCCTGACAACTTCGAGGCGGCATTTTTGGAGTACAACGAAAGCCTGCGTCCGTTCGTCGAGAACGTGCAGTCGCAGGCTGTCGATTTCGGATTGGCTATGTTCATACCCCGGACAATCGAGGATATTCAGAGAAGAAATGCGCAGTTCAGCGTTGGCTGAGTTGTGGATGTGAGCACAGCAGAGGATCCCCAGCAATGATTTTCCGGTGCGCGATGCTGTTAGCGCAGAATAGGACTCTATGGGTGACCTGGAAAACAAGGTGGTTATCGTGACTGGCGGGTCAAAAGGCATCGGCTCGGCTACGGCCAGGGCGATGGCAGCCGCAGGTGCATCACTGGTGATCAATTACGCGTCCAGCATGGCCGACGCAGAAGAGGTCGTTTCTTCCATCCAGCAGGCAGGCGGCAACGCCGTCAGCGTGAGAGCGGATCTATCCAAAGCAGGAGATGCCAGGCTCATTGTAGAGGCGGCACTTTCGTCCTATGGTCAAATCGATTGCCTGGTAAATAACGCAGGTGTCTACCACTACGCTCCCCTTGCAGCCATCACCGAGGCTGACTTCCACCGCCAATTCAATGTAAACGTTCTCGGCTTGCTCATGATGACCCAGGCAACTGCACCGCGCCTCAAACCGGGAAGCACCATCATCAACATCGGCTCTCTTGTTAGTCGAATGACACCGTCCGGGAGCGCCGTTTACTCAGCAACGAAGGCCGCGGTTGACGCGATCACCGGGGTACTCGCGAAAGAACTTGGGCCCGCGGGCATCCGCGTAAACTCAATCAACCCGGGGCTTACCGACACGGAAGGGACACGGGCCGCAGGCTTCATCGGCACTGAGAGGGAAATCGAAAGGACGAAGCAATCACCGCTGGGACGTATTGGACAGCCTACCGACGTCGCCGACATCGCCGTATTCCTTGCTTCCGCCAGATCCGCATGGTTGACCGGTGAGATCCTCATCGCAAGTGGCGGCGTGCGTTGAACAGAGGCTATTCTCCATACCGGTCGACGTATTGAGAAGTGAACCGAGGTGTGTGGGTCTGAGATCGCATCCGGATTCCACTGGCCGCCGCAGCAGCATACTCCTCTTTAGGGTCGAAGCTGCTTTACCATCGGGATCACCGGGATAGGTCGTTGACCGGAATCTTTCTGTCATGCTAGCGTCAACCTATGACGTGCTCTTTGCTTCGTTGTTGTCGCTGCGACCGGCCCATCTATGGGTTCGCGGTGACGTGCGACGTGCCCAGCTTTATCTGAACGCGCCCTCTCCGTAAGCTCATCCGAAAATTAACTTTACGTTCGGTGACCCTCACCAGCACACCTTCATGGAAGGTTTGTACGTGATGGCCAGCTATGGAGATCTTCATGCAATCTGCTCTCATCACGCGTGCCTTCTCAACCGTCCTCTTCCTTGCACTTCTTTCCCTCCCTGTCGCTGCTCAAACCAGCCGTCCGGCGGTCCCTGCTTCTGCGAAGCCGGAAACCGTGGAGTGGGTGTACCGCATCCGCTATGGCTCCGCAGACGAGTGGTTCCAGATCTTTCGCAAATACCAGCTGGCCATTCTTGAGAAGCAGAAGCAGCTTGGCTATGTGCTCGATTACACCGTCTGGGCGCCGGGATTGCACACGAGCGAAGAGTCTCGCTGGGATTATCGCGTGGTGATCACGCGAGCTTCGCACGAGGCTGCTCCCGGACAGTCCGAAAGCGAGGTAGGTAAGCAGCTGTTTTCTGACCAGGCCGCTTTCAAACGCGATGAGAACCGGCGTTGGGAGCTGACCACGAACCACTGGGATCTTCCTATTCACCAGGTTGATCTGAACCGCCCGGAGTAGTCCGCAACAGCTTCACATCAGCTCAGTCCTTTCTTAACTACCTTCCCCCGGGAGTCTTGGCATGGCAGCAGGCAATGGAATCGCGCAGGAAATCTACAGCACACTTATAGAAGAGGACCGCATGTCCGACCCAAGCTCGAAAACGCCACGCGAACTGGCCGACATCGTGTCCCGCTTTGCTTCGTCGAAGGGATGGATGGAACGAGTGAGGATGCGTACCGATCGGCGCTGGTACGAGCGTTTGTACCTTGGCTCGGATTACGACATCTGGGTGATCAGTTGGCTGCCCGGACAGTCGACCGGCTTTCACGACCATGGCGATTCTTCGGGAGCTTTTGTCCTGGCGACCGGGGCGCTTGAAGAGCATCGTCCCGGCGAGCCTGCTCATGTCATCAACCCGGGAGAGACGTGCGCGTTCGGACCCGGGTATGCGCATGATGTGCGCAATGTATCTCTAGCACCGGCCATCAGTATTCATGCGTACTCTCCGCCTCTTACCGAGATGAACGAGTACGAAATGGATGGGGACGATCTGGTTCCGGTCGATGGCGAATTTAAACGGCTGGATACGGATTGGAGACTGCAGAGTCCTGTGGACCACACACATGCTTTGAGCATCGAGCAGATGCTTGCAGCTGCGCGAGCACGGCTGCGACGGTTGTCGGCGCGTGAGGCCGAAAGGGCGATGTCCAGCGGAGCCATCCTGGTTGACATCCGTCCGGAAGCACAGCGCGCGCGGGAGGGCAGCATCGAGGGCGCCTTCCTTATCGAACGGAACGTGCTGGAGTGGCGGTTTGATCCAACCTCCAGTGCACGTTTGCCTGTGGCGAGTGGTTATGATCTCCGCGTCATTGTCTTCTGCTCTGAGGGCTATACGTCGAGCCTGGCGGCGTCAGCCCTGCAGGATCTTGGGCTTGTCCATGCGACGGACATTGTCGGTGGGTTCCAGGCGTGGCGAGCAGCGGGACTGCCGACACTGCTGCCTGACCCCGCGTCCTGAAAGCACGCTATTGCGAGTTCTGTACGCGGCGATCGTAGATTTTCATCTCGCGGGAGACCATGTCGGTCGTCTTTTCCAGTGCCTGCTGGGTGTTCGCATCCAACTGCGCCCAGGTACGGGAGATTGGTTCATGCTGCATGGATGACGGATCCATCTGGCCGTCACGGCTGACCATGGCTGCCATGATCAGGGTCACTGTTTTGAGGTGCGTGTCCACGGTTGCCTGGCGGATCCGGTAGCCGATGTCCAGACAGGCATTCAGATGGGCAGCATCGCCCAATCCCCAGGCGACCTGGTTGGCGCGGCAAGCCTTCATCGTCCGGTAGTGGGTAAACATGGTGACGACGTACTGATGCCGGTCGATAAATTCGCGATAGTTGCGCTTCAGCCATGCCGAACTGCTCACATCCGGAACGTAAGTCTCCACATCGTGGTCGGACGCTACCATCGTCGGCGCCGACCATTGTTCTGTCTCATCCAGGACCTGAAATGGCTGACCGCCGGAGCCGCGCTGGATGACTTGTTGCGCCTTTCCGGGTCGTGCTAACAGGACGCCAGCCAGGGACACGCTAAGAAGTATCAGGAAGAGAACTTTGCAGGAACGCATATCGGCACCTTTCGTCCACAGGCATTCACGATACAGAGCCTGGAACGCGTCGTCGACATCTTCCGGATCACTCGACTCCCTGGCGGATTGAGGAAGTACACGGCTTCGCCTCAGGAGTTCTGGCGTCGAACGTAGTGGCACGTGTAAGGTGGAACGCGTATGGGCCCGCTGGAGCAATTGAAGGTTGAACTATGCGGGGCGCTCCGTGGCCTGGACAAGTCGCAAACACAGTTACGATCAGGTGGACGGCCGGAATCCTGGACCATCCAGCAGATTTGCGAGCACCTGCGGCTCACCTATGCAAAGACGCAGGAGGCCATGGGCGTCCGTCTTGCCAAGGGAGTTCCGACAAGCACACGGGTGACGCTGAAGGGCCGCTTCTGGCAGACAATCATAACGCGAGGCAGGTATTTTCCACCGAACCGGAAGGCTCCGAAGATAGTGTGGCCGGGGACGTGCGAGCCACTGGAGGGCGAGGCCATGTTCACGGTAGTGGCTGCCGAGCTGGATTCGATGGCGAGAGCGATTGATGAAGTAGAGCTGAGACTGGGCTGTGGACGGACGGTGAACCATGCGGTGCTGGGGCCGATGAGTATGGCGCAGTGGCGGCGATTTCACCTGGTACATGGGCGACATCATGTGAGACAAATCTTGCGGATTCGGAACGGATAAGCGGCTGCGGGCTGGGTTGGGAGAAGATGGATATGGATAAGCGTGAATTTCTGAAATTGTCGGGTGTCATGGTGGCTGGGGAAGTGGCTTCGAAGATGGCTGGCGGCGCGATGCAGATGGTGAGTGCGCCGGCCGGTAACACAAACGCAATGGCCGGCGCGAGGACCAACTGGGCAGGAAACCTGACCTACGGCACGGACCAGCTTGCCGTCGCGAAAAATGTGGACGACGTGCGTAAGGCGCTTACGGCGCATCCGCACGCGAAGGCTTTGGGTGCCCGCCATTCCTTCAACACGATAGCTGATAGTACGGAGCAGCAGATCTCGCTCAAGCCCATGGATCTGATGCAGCTGAACGAGCAGGCGCATACGGTGAAGGTGGGTGCAGGTGTGACGTACGGGCAGCTGGCGCCGTATCTTGACAGTCGCGGATTCGCTGTACATAACCTGGCATCGCTTCCTCATATTTCCGTAGTAGGTGCGTGTGCAACAGCGACCCATGGTTCGGGCAATCGAAATGGAAACCTGGCGACAGCCGTACGCGGCTTCGAGATGGTGAAGGCCGACGGCTCGATGATGAGCTGCTCAAAGGACACGCTGGGTGAGACATGGCCGGGTATGGTCGTTGGGCTGGGTGCGCTCGGGGTCATCACGAGCATCACCCTGGAGGTGGTGCCGCGCTTCGACATGACACAAGTGGTGTACGAGAATCTTTCCTTCTCGCAGCTGGAGCACAATCTTGATGCAATCTTCGGCAGCGGCTATAGCGTGAGCCTCTTTACAGACTGGCAGAAGGGCCGCGCTACGCAGGTATGGATCAAGCAGCGGGTGCAGCCGGGCGCCACTCCGGGAGCCGCGATAAAGATTCCACCGGAGTTTTATGGAGCGACCGCGGCAACGCGTAAGCTGCATCCACTCGGCGACCATCCTGCGGAAGCCTGCACGGAACAACTGGGAGTGCCGGGACCGTGGTTCGAGCGACTGCCGCATTTCAAGATGAACTTTACGCCGAGCAGTGGTGCGGAAATCCAGACAGAGTATTTTGTGCCGCGGAAGAATGGATATGCTGCAATACGCGCAGTCGAGGAGTTACGAGACCAGATCACGCCGCACTTGTTCGTCACGGAATTTCGCACCATTGCTGCGGATGATCTATGGATGAGTCCATGCCACGAGCGTGACGCCATGGCTCTGCACTTCACATGGAAGCCGGAGTGGGAAGCGATCAAGCCGGTTCTGCCACAGATCGAGGCAAAGCTGGCCCCCTTCGCTGTGAGACCGCACTGGGCGAAAATGTTCACTATCGCGCCGAAGCAGATCCAGGCGCAATATGCGAGGGTTGGGGACTTCAAGGAACTGGTCGCGAAGTACGATCCGCAGGCAAAGTTCCGGAACGCGTTCCTCAATCTGAATCTTTACTCGTAACTACGTGGTACTTCAAGGCTTCGGCTTCTGTGTCAGTGGCAGGTACTGATCCCGCAGCTCGGTCTGGCGGCTGCTCATCGGTATAGCGATGCCGTTGATGAAGACCTGCTGGACCGAGGTTCGGACATCCAGGGGATCACCGTTCGCAATGACGATATTCGCAGTCTTCCCCGTGTCGAGAGAACCGAACTTGTCGCCGACACCGAACATCTCTGCAGGGTTGAGGGTGATGGCCTTCATCGCTTCGTCATAGGGAAGACCGAAAGCAACAGCGTATCCGGCAGCGTAGGGCAGGTTGCGGCTGTCCCCGACGGGTCCCTGGGAGATCGAGGAAAGCGCAATCTTAACGCCGCGCTTTTGTAATTCTGCGGGCAGTGAGAACACCGCATCGTAACGTTCGTTGGCCTGCGGCGCGTCATAGATGGAATTGACGATCACCGGCACGTGATAGGAAGCGATAGTGTCGAGGATGTCCTGCGCATGGCTGACGTGGTTGAGGATCACCTTGAGGTGGAACTCTTTTGCGATGCTCATAGCTACTTCAACTTCGTAGCTTTCGTAGGCGCCAAAAACCACTGGCTTTTCACCCCTTAAATAGGGAATGAGTGCTTCGTACTTCAGGTCCTTCTTGGGCGGTGCACCTTTGTGGTCAGGTTTGGAGCCGGCGGCTTGTTCGGCCATGTAGTTCTGCGTGTCCAGGAAGGTCTGGCGGAGTTGCGTCGCGAGGCCCATGCGGGTTGAAGGGAACTTGGAAGTGGCAAGATTGTGGCCACGCCGGCGCACATCGCCTTCGAAGTTCATCGCAAGTGCAATGTCCGGAGAAAGGATCATCTGGTTGCGATCCTTCCCATAAAGCTGGATCAGGGCGTCCTGGCCGGCAACGGAATCCTGTGCCGCTGGCGCGACAATGGCCGTCGTGACACCATTGATGCGGTTGACGGGGATGCGGACAGTCTCGGCGCGGAACGCATCAACGACACGCATGTGCGGCTGGATCTCGTCACTGACTTCGACAAGGTCATTGCTGTTTTCGTCGGAGCCTACTTCGATAAGGCCGAGATTGGTCTCCGCATCGAAGAGGCCGGGGTAGACGGTCATCCCTTTTGCGTCAAAGACCTGTGCGTCCTTTGGGATCCTGACCGAAGCAGCTGTACCGACAGCCGTGATCCTGCCGTCTTCCACGAGGATGGAGCCATTCTCGATCGTGCCATGAGTGATGGTGAGCAGCTTGCCGCCGGTGATGGCGATGGTACGCGGCGGATTGATGGTGGTGTTGTTGGGTCCGACTGCGGTTGTTGTTTCGGGCGAAGTAGTTTTTGCGCGGCTGTGCTGGGCGTGCAGCGGAAGTGCGGTAAAGAGCAGGGCAGTGGCTAAGCGGAGTGTCGGTGTCACTGGCCGTTCCCTTCTTCGTCATCGTTGCCGCTAAAACCGGCAGTATGCATGACGCCGTGGAAGTGAGTGGTGCCGAAACCCGGTAAGCTGCTGTCGAAGTAGAGATCGCCATCGATGTAGACTTTTTCAGCGCGAGCATAGGTAGAGAGCGGATCGGTGTTCCAGACGACCAGGTCGGCATCCTTCCCAGTGTCGATGGAGCCGACGCGATCGTCGACGCCGATAATCCACGCGGGATTGATAGTGATCATCCGGATAGCTTCGTCTTCCGTCGCGTTGCCGTAGTGAACCATCTTGCCGGCCTCCTGGTTGAGGCGGCGAATGTAATCGTTGGAATCGCTCTTCAGCGCGACGCGAATACCTTCGCGCATGCTCATGGTCGCGTTCCACGGAATGGCGTCCCAGGCCTCGTCCTTGTAGCCCCACCAGTCGGCGAAGGTGGCGATGGCTGTGCCGGTCGGCGCGATCTGGTCGCCTACCTTGTACATCTCAAGCGCATGATGGAAGGCACGAATTTTGTAGCCGTATTCTTTCGCTATGGCTTCTTCCGTGAGAAATTCATCGGCGCGATAGCAGTGGATCTGCACGTAGAGCTTGCCACGCAGAACGTCGGCAAGCGCTTCAAGTTTTAGGTCGCGCTTGGGAGCTGTAGCATCCTTGTCGCCCTTTGTGACCTTCGCGTTGTAGGCGTCCCAGCCTGCCATGTAGGCTTTCGCGTCTTCAAAGGACTGGCGCATGACTTCAAAATTCCCCATGCGCGTGGAGGGCAGTTCGTTTCGGCCGCCATACACGCGCTTGGGATTTTCGCCGCTCGCGAACTTGATGGAGCGCGGCGCGTTCGGAAAGAGCATCTGCTCGCGCGAGAGACCAAACTTGTTCTTGATGACCACTGCCTGTCCACCAATCATGTTGGCCGAACCGTGCAGCAGCAGCTCGGTCGTCACGCCGCCGGCCAGCGCCTGGTAGAGAGCGGCATCGCTGTTGTCGAAAGCATCGATCATCATCATCGCCGGCGTCACTGGGCTGGTGGCCTCGTTGATGTCATTGCCGAGGGCGGAGTGCGAGTGCGGATCGATGATACCGGGAGTGACGTATTTGCCGCTGGCATCGAGGATGGTCGCGTCGGAGGGGGCGCTGACCGTGACGCCTACGCCTGCAATTTTGCCGGCATGTACCCAGACGCTGCCGTGTTCGATGGTGCCGTGAGAAGCGGTCATGACGGTAGCGTTCTTGAGGACGATGTCCGGCGACTGCGGGAACGCTGGAAGCGCGAGCAGGGTGATGAGGAGGGCGAGCAAACGATGTGGCAAGGCCAGAACCTCAGAGAGAGGGTGGTTGGTGATGCAGATATTCATATCATGGGCTGACGAGATGCAGCGGAGGAGATTGAGATCTCAACAACGCTGAGCGGCCGTCGAGATGAACACCGGCCGCGGGAAGAAGTAATGAGTGTTCACTCGCTTGAGAGCATGCGAACAAATTCGTAGTAGAACTGCGTGCCTTTATCGAACGACGTCATAGGCAGTCGTTCGTCTTTGCCGTGAGCGCGAACATCATCCGTCTCCAACTCCACGCCGGAGATGCCATAGGTGGGCATGCCTGCCGCGGTGGTGTACACGCCGTCTGACGCGCCATCTGCCATGGTCGGTACGACGACTGCCCCCGGCCAGTACCTGGCAGAAAGGCGATCCATCGCTGCCTGTACCTGCGCGTTGATTGCCGTGGGTGGCAATGCCTTGCGAGTGGGTGATTTGTGGTGGACGTCTCCGCTGTCGTCCACGTACTCGACAGTCAGTTCGGGATCGTTGAAGAGACGAATCAGGTCTTCACGTATGTCGTCAATGGAATGACCCGGAAGGATACGGCAATTCACGTTGGCTTTCGCCATCTGGGGAAGTGCGTTGTTGGCGTGGCCGGCAAGCAGACGCGTCGCCACGCAGGTCGTGTGCAGGGTAGAGTTGTGCGCCGGATCCTTGGACAGACGCGCGATGGCCGCGGCGTCGGGTGGCGTGGCGAGGATCGCCTTCTCGTCGGCGGCAAGCTGGCTGTTGCCGGAGCGTGCTTCCACTTCGCTCATCTTCTCGAAGTAGCCGCGCGTGATGGCATTTAGTTCGAACGGAAAGCTGTAGGCCGCAAGCTTCTGCATGGCGTCGGCCACGTGGTAGATGGCGTTGTCGGGAACAGGCAGGGAACTGTGGCCGCCTGGATTAGTCGCAAGCACCTGGTAGTCGGCATACATCTTTTCGCTCGCGTCGATGTCGACGGAGACAGCTTTGCCGTGTTCGAGATCGACGCTGCCGCCATCCGGATTGACGACGTAGGCAGCCTTGAGCAACTCCGGATGATTGGCGATCAGCCAGGCGACGCCGTTGGAGCGGCCGCCTTCTTCGTCCGCCGTAAGAGCGAGAATCAGGTCGCGATTCGGCACGTAGCCGGACTTCTTGAGTCGGATGAAAGTCGTGACAAGGATCGCATCGCTTTCTTTCATGTCCTGCGTTCCACGTCCATAGGCGTAGCCGTCCTTCTCGACGAACTGGAAGGGATCTGTAGTCCAATCTTCGCGGCGCGCTTCCACGACATCTTCATGGCCGATGAAGAGAACGGGCTGCTGTTTGCCATTGCCTTTATAGCGCAGAACGAGGTTCTGCTTGCGGTCATTGGGACCGCCAAGAAACATATCTTCTTTCGTAAACCCGGCGTCCAGGAGGCGCTGCTGCATGGCGAGCGACGCAGTCGTGACACTTCCGACGGAGTCAGTGGTGTTGATTTCTATCAGCTGCTTGAAGATGTCGTGTGCCAGGGCTTTGGTGGCAGCGTCTGGCGTCGTCTGGGCTTGTGCGATGAAGGTGGCGCTTGCCAGGAGTGCGAGAACGGCGACTCGGTTCATGAAGGCCTCGATCATTGTTTTGGTTCAAGTTGACGGATCAATCCAGCCAGCCGGATAGGCAAGCCCTGACGGAGGGATCTCTTATTACGCTGTCACATCGGCATGTGTTTCGCGTGTTCGTGGCGAACGTCGCTGGCTGTGAAGAGACTGAAGAAAGGAGCACCATTCGCGGCAGCTTCGACAGCAGGCCTTCCCTTGGCTTCTTCGCGCTCCACCAGGCAGATGACTGCCATGACGCGCATACCGGCTTCTCTCGCGGCTTCGATGGCCGTGATGGTGCTGCCGCCGGTAGTGCAGACGTCATCCACGATGAGGACCGGCGCGTCCTTTTCGAGAAAGCCCTCAATGCGTCGCCCGGTGCCGTGCGCCTTCTCTGCTTTGCGGACAAGGAAGCCGTGGATGAGGCGGTCTTTGGGATGTGCCAGGGCGCTGTAGGCACTGGCCGTCGCCACGTTGGAGACGATCGGGTCAGCGCCCATGGTGAGGCCGCCCACTGCATGGGGATGCAGGTGGTGTTTGGCCAGCAGGTCAAGAATCGCAAGACCAGTGAGCCGGCCACCTTCAGCGTGGAGTGTCGTGGTGCGGCAATCGATGTAGTAGTCACTGGTGGCGCCGGAGGCCAGCGTGAACGTGCCGAGTTTGAAGGACGTGCGGGCGAGCAGGGTGAGCAGAGAAGCGCGGGCATCGGGCATGGCTGCAGTCATGGTACTTCAGGCGAGGCGCGCGCCATTGCTGGCGACTATGTCGCGATACCGTAACCCGGAGTCCTTGATGATGCGTCTCTGCTTGTTGGCGTAGTCGACGTAAACCAGGCCAAAGCGTTGTTCATAGCCCTGCGTGAACTCCCAGTTGTCCAGCAGCGACCAGCAGAAGTAGCCCTTTAACGGAATGCCATCGCTACTGGCTCGGCGGTAAGCCGATAGGTAAGCGTTGAGGGTCTCGGTGCGATCAGGATCGTGGACCTTTCCATCGGCAGCGATGGTGTCTTTCCAGGACGAGCCGTTCTCAGTGATGCAAATGGGCTGGTTGTAGCGTTCGTGGAGAAACTTCGGTCCCCAGTAGAGCAGATCCGGCGTCACCGCCCAGCCGTAAGTGGTGTGCTTGACGTTGGGTCCATCGGGTACGGGCACAGGCTTGCCATGATTGTCGGCCTTGACGCTCGATGCCGTGTAGAGATTGACGGCGAGGAAGTCGAGTGGACGATGAATGATGTCCATGTCAGACGCGCTCAGGAACTTGGCCGCGCTTCCGAAAAACTGCAGACCCTGTTCGGGATAGTGGCCGAGATAGATGGGATCGAGCCACCAGGCGGCGTTGAGGAAAGAAGCGCCGGGCATTCCGGGAGCAAGACTGGTTTTTTCGACAGTGAATGTTGCGTTGCGTGCAGCCTCGACGTCCGCCTCACCGGGCGTGGCGGGCAACTTGAGGATGCCGGCGAACGGCAGGCTGATTTCCACTGGCTGCGTGGCGGCTGCGCGTACCGCCTGGACTGCTTTGCCATGGGCGAGGAGGATGTTGTTCGCGCCTGTCACCAGTTCCACGGGTGTATGTTTCCGGGCTGGCGGCATCATTCCGGCTTCGGCGCTGAGAGACCAGAAAATGTTGGGCTCGTTGATGGTGAGCCAGTGCGTGACACGGTCAGAGAACTTCGTACTGAGCAGCTTCGCGTAATCTGCAAACCACGAGGAGCTGTCAGGATTCAGCCATCCGCCACGCTTTTCAAGAGCCTCCGGATAGTCGAAGTGAAAGATGGTCACGTACGGTGTGATCCTGGCGGCAAGCAAAGTGTCAATCAGCCGATCGTAATAGTCCAGGCCCTTCTGGTTGACGCTGCCGGTGCCCCCAGGCAACACACGCGGCCAGGAGATCGAAAAACGGTAAGCGCCAAGCTTCATCTGCTGGAGCAGAGCGACGTCATCGGCCCAGCGACGATAGCTGTCGTCGGCAACAATATTGGTGCTGTGATCCTTGACCGCAGCGGGATGAGTTTTCAGGAAAGGCTCCCAGATGCTGGGCCCGCCGCCACCAGCCAGTAGACTGCCTTCAATCTGCATGGCAGAGGTGCCGGCGCCCCAGACAAACTTGTCCGGGAATGTGCTCGAAGTCTGCGCAAAGGCATCGAGCGGCGACGATACAGAGGCCGCAAGAGCGGCGGCTGTGGTGGTCTTGAGAAAATTGCGTCGGCTGAGTGGCATGGCAACTCCGGTCGTAGCAGGTGCGTGTGATTTAAGCAGAGGCAGGGTGCATGTGGGAAGGGCATTGGTGGAGAGGGCAACTTCGATGCGCTGCCACCCGATGACGGTCCTGCTGCCGGAAAGGAGAATATGCAACCGTTATTGTTTGAGACGTTCCAGGTGACGGAAGCCGCCGGTGGCGAGAAAAAGCATAACGAAGATGGTGCCGTTGTAGCAGGCGTGGACCAGCGCACTGGCGGCCAGAGAGTGGAAGCGCAGCCGGACAATGCAGAGGACAACGCTGACACAAAAAAGCACGCCGAGCGGAGCCCAGGCGTGGGCGAGCTGGTCGGCATGGAGCAGAGCGAAGCAGATGCTGGTGAGAGTGGTGGCGAAGACGAGCGCAGGCAGACTCCATTGCGGATCCTGTAGCGGAGCAAAGGCAGCGAGGGGTGATGCCAGATCGCCGATGGGAACTGAGATGTCATGCTGAAGAGCTGTACCCGGCAGGGCGTCGCCGCCGTGCTCGAAGTGAGTGGCTTCGAGGCGGGTTGCAGAAGGCCTGGCAGCCCGGTGGAGGAAGTAGTCCCAGGTGTTTGCGAGTGCAGGCAGCACAAAACCGCGGAAGGCAAGCTCTTCAAAAACGGGAGCGATGAACACCCCGAAGAAGGCAACCAGCCAGACATCCAGCGGCGTGCGGAAGAACTGATCGATCGGAAGTTCTTTGGGAATAGGCAGGAAATTGGAAAGCGCCTGGATGACCACGCTGAGAACAATGCCGGCGCCTATGAGCAGCCAGCGGGAGCGTGCAACCGGAGCAAGGTCCCAGCGAATCCCCTCGCCAAATGGTAGTTTCCACAGCGCTGTGAAGATGATGGCGCAGAGGATGCCCGCCACGAAATAGGCCAGAAACATGGAGGGCAGAATGAGCTTCGGATCCTGCGCCATATCTCTGAGAGATTTATGCGGGAAGAGATGCATACCCATGGCAACGCCCACAGCGAGTAGCTGGGTGAGTAGCAGCGCGAGCAGGGTAATGACAGCAAACAGGGCCATATGGCCGAAGTTGGGAACGCGGCGTAGGGGTGCCGGTGCCTGCGGAAAGGTCGGGGAGGGTTGAAGGTCGGTCAGCATGGACAGCTGGTTGATTCTACCGTCCCGAAATTATGCGGCGCATCCATGCTTCGAAATCTACTTTGCCTGCAAGACACAGGAAGGGAAGAAAATTGCTTTGCGATGTAAGTCCACCTAAGGCTTTGTCTGCATTCCTTACGCCGGAATCAGTCGGTTGCGGCGTTTTGGAGTTTCTTTCACAGGTTTGCTGGCCGCGCTGTTGATAGTTGCAGGAGCGGGCCTGGATGCAGTGGGATAGTGGCGACGGAGGAACTCACCAGTGTGAGATCCGGGCGTAGCTGCGATGACAGAAGGTGGACCGGCGGCGATAATGCTACCTCCGTCCTCACCGCCTTCAGGGCCGAGATCGATGATCCAGTCAGCGTTGCGGATGACGTCCAGGTTGTGCTCGATGATGAGGACAGTGTTGCCGAGGTCAGCGAGACGGTGAAGTACTTCCATCAACTTGCGGACGTCATCGAAGTGGAGGCCGGTGGTGGGTTCATCGAGCAGGTAAAGGGTTTTGCCGGTCTGCCGCTTGGATAGCTCCTTGGCGAGCTTCATGCGTTGCGCTTCGCCTCCCGAGAGGGTAGTGGCGGATTGGCCGAGGTGAATGTAGCCGAGTCCCACATCGACCAGGGTCTTAAGCTTCTGGTGAACCTGCGGGATGTCCTTAAGAACGGGCAGTGCATCTTCGATGGAGAGATCGAGGATGTCCGCAATGGAATAGCCATGGAATTTGACCGCGAGGGTTTCCTGGTTGTAACGGCGGCCATTGCAGACATCGCACAGCACATAGACGTCCGGCAGGAAGTTCATCTCGATTCGCTTCTGACCATCACCCTGGCAGGCTTCACAGCGTCCGCCGCTTACGGTGAAGGAGAAGCGACCGGGTTTGTAACCGCGTTCGCGCGACTCGGGGAGGATCGCGAAGATGTCCCGAATTGCAGCGAAGACACCGGTGTAGGTGGCTGGGTTGGAACGCGGAGTCCGGCCGATTGGGGCCTGGTCGATGCGGATTGCCTTGTCAATCTGCGCTACGCCGGAGATTGAATCATGAGCGCCTGGGACTTCGCGGGACCGATAGAGTTCCTTGGCCAGCGCGCGATAGAGGATGTCGTTGACCAGCGTACTTTTACCGGAGCCGGAAACGCCTGTGATGACCGTCATGACGTTGAGCGGAATTTTTGCGGTGACGTTCTGGAGATTGTGCTCGCGGGCGCCTGTGACTGTGATCCAGCCGGAGTCCTTGCCGGCGGGCGCTTTCGAGCTGACTGGCCGCGGGGCCTCGCGGTGCATAATGGTCGACTCGCCCGACAGGTAGCGCCCGGTGAGGGAGTCGGGCGAGGCCATGATCTGCGCCGGGGTGCCTTCGGCAACGACGAAGCCGCCGAGCTTGCCCGCACCGGGGCCGAGGTCGAAGACGTAATCGGCTTTACGGATCGTGTCTTCGTCATGCTCGACGACGAGGACGGTGTTGCCGAGGTCGCGCAGGGCTTCGAGTGCCTGGATGAGCCTGATGTTATCGCGCTGGTGGAGGCCGATGGAGGGTTCGTCGAGGACATAGAGGACGCCCCGCAGCCGCGAGCCGATCTGGGTGGCAAGACGGATGCGCTGGCCTTCTCCACCGGAGAGGGAGGCGGCGTTGCGGTCCAGGGAAAGATAGTTGAGGCCGACAGCGACCAGGAATTCAAGACGCTCCACGATTTCGCGGCGCAGACGTTCGGCGATCAGGGTTTCGCGATCGTTGAACTGGAGGTCACGGGCGGCGTCGAGCGCGCGGCGAAGGGGCAGGGCGGTGAATTCGGCGATGTTCCGGCTTCCGACCTTGACGGCGAGCGATTCGGGACGAAGACGACGGCCGCGGCAAACCGGGCATTGCGCGGCTGACATGTAGTTGAGCATCCAGTCGCGATACGTCTCGGACTTGGTCTCTTCCAGCGTGTCCCGGAGCCAGGCAAAGACTCCATGGAAGCCGGTGCGTGGCGTTTCCTGTGCGCCGGGGCCGTTGAGCAGGAGGCGTTGTTGCTTTTCGGGAAGCTGTTCAAAGGGTTTCCCGATTGGGATCTTGTAGCGGTCGGCTGCGAGGCGCACCAGTTTCGCAAGATATTGTGAGCCGGAACCCGGTCCCAGTGCGCCTTCGAGGAGCGGTTTCGACCAGTCCGTGATTACCTTCGCGGGATCGAAGTCGTAGATGCTGCCCAATCCGTGGCACTCGGGGCATGCGCCGTAAGTGCTATTGAAGGAAAAACTCCTAGGCTCCAACTTAGGGACATCGAGGCCGCAATCCGGGCACGCCATAGACGAGGAGTAGAGCTGCTCCGATCCGTTTGTAATGGCGACGATGACTAGTCCGTTCGCCATCTGCAACGATTTGGCAATGGCAGCTTCGAGACGTTTGGTGTTGTAAAGTCCGTCTGGTCCAGGTTTCAGGACGATGCGGTCGACGATGGCTTCAATGGTGTGGTTTTTGCGACGTTCGAGGTGGATCGATTCGACAAGGTCGCGGACTTCGCCGTCGATACGGGCACGGAAGCCCTGCTGATCGAGTTCATCGAGCAGGTCTTTGAATTCGCCTTTTCGTCCGCGGACGACCGGGGCGTAGATGGTGATGCGGGCGTCGGCATCGTGCTGAGAAGTGATGGCAAGGACGCGTTCGACGATCTGGTCCGGGGTCTGGCGGGAGATCGGGTTGCCGCAGCCAGGGCAATGGGGAAGACCGACGGAGGCGTAGAGCAGCCGGAGGTAGTCGTAGATTTCGGTGATGGTGCCGACAGTGGAACGAGGGCTGCGGCTGGTGGTTTTCTGCTCGATGGAGATGGCGGGACTGAGGCCTTCGATCGAGTCGACGTCAGGGCGTTCGATCTGGTCGAGGAACTGGCGGGCGTAGGAAGAGAGAGTTTCGACGTAGCGACGCTGGCCTTCGGCGTAGATGGTATCGAAGGCGAGTGAGGATTTTCCGGAACCTGAAAGTCCGGTGACGACGGTCAGAGTATTGCGGGGGATGGAGACGCTGATATCCCGAAGATTGTGCTGACGTGCTCCGCGCACCGTGATGTGAGTAATGGCCATAGGGTTGCCGACGGTACGGGTTACGAACGGTGGGAAAAGCTGGAGCGAGAGAACATGAGCCTGCCATCCAAAATTCCGGAAGGCAACGTTTCATCGGCAAGGCGTC
>CAZZUX010000068.1:0-20425 GCA_964657395.1 uncultured Ktedonobacteraceae bacterium | reverse complement strand
AATATGTAACAACAAACGATCAAATCTCTAATGAGGGCAAGGTGCCACAAGCGTCCCGGCACCGCCGGTCCAGTAGCAGCACCATCCATTCGCCCCGCCGCATCCTATCCAGAGACAGCAAACGAGCATTCCACGAAAACCACTTCGTTCCGACATACACCCGAAACCCGGGAGCGATACTCTAAAGCAGAAGCCTGCAGCGTCAGGCAGCGGCGCTTTGGAGCGCACGCCTGTCGGCGAACACACCTCGTTTAGGCAAATATGAATAAGGGCAAATTACGGATGATGCAAAGCAGGAACACACTCAAGCCAACAAGGGACAAGCACCCCGCCGCGAAGCTCCTGGCTACCGCGAGCCTCTTTCTCGCCATGGCAGCAAGCCACATGGCCGGCACCGCCTGCGCCCAGGTCAACGCAGGCGAGCAGCCATCCGACCCCAACCTGCCCTTCACCGTCACCCAGATCACCACCCTCAGCCTGCCCTGGAAGATCGCCTTCCTGCCTGACGGCCGCATGCTCATCACCGAGAAGACCGGTGGCCTCCAGCTCGTCACCCAGCAGGGACAGAAGACCCCGGTCACCGGCATCCCCGCCGTAGCGTGGGAAGGGCAGGGCGGCATGCTCGGCGTCTATCTCTCGCCGCACTATGCCCAGGACAACAACATCTATCTCACCTATTCCGAGCCGGGCGACGGCGGCTCCGGCCTCGCCCTTGCCCGTGCCCAGCTCAAGCTTGATACGAATGCCGCCAGCCTCCAGGGCCTCAAAGTCATCTGGCACGATGGCGCGCCCGGCAAAGGCGGCCAGTTCGGCGCCCAGGTCGCCTTCTCTCCCGATGGCAAATATCTCTTTCTCTCCTCCGGCGATCGCCAGCGCTTCACCCCGGCTCAGGATCCCAACCAGCCCCTCGGCAAAATCCTCCGCCTCACCCTCGATGGCAAACCCGCCCCCGGCAATCCCATGGCCGGCAAGACCGGCGCATCCATGGTCTGGATCATCGATCCGCCTGCCGACACCGAGAAGGCCAAGACCGCTCCGCCCATCCGCCAGTACACCTTTCCCGGCCCCAACCTCACCCCGGCTGAAACCTGGGCCACCGGCCTCCGTACTCCCTATGGCCTCGCTTTTGCACCCGACGGCCGTCTTTGGGAACTCGAACACGGCCCGCGCGGCGGCGATGAACTCAACCTCATCGAGCCCGGAAAAAACTACGGCTGGCCGCTCGTCTCCTACGGACACAACTACAACGGCACCCCCATTCCCAGTCCGGACACCCGCCCCGACCTCGCGAAACCTGTTATCTATTGGGTCCCCGTCATTGCCCCCGGCAACCTGATGTTCTACAAGGGCGCCATGTTCCCGCAGTGGAACGGCTCAGGCTTCGCCAGCGGTCTCGCTTCGCAGGCCCTCATCCGCATCGTCTTTGACAGCAACGGTGGCGCAAAGACAGCTGAGCGCTGGGACATGAAGCATCGCGTTCGCGACGTCGAAGTAGCCCCCGACGGAGCACTCTGGATGGTCGAAGACGCCAAGCCCGGCGGCGTCTTCCGCATCACTCCTGCAGGCATGGCCGTGGCTGCTCCACCGCCGCAGCCACCGGCTTCCGAAACAGCCTCCGTGACCAATCCAGCAACCAATCCAACGACGCCGTCCGCAGGCGCCGCCTCCGCACACGATCCTAAAACCATCATTTCCAACAACAGCTGTCTCTCCTGCCACCGCATCGGAGCAGCCGGCGGTGAAATCGGTCCATCGCTCAACGGAGTAGGCCAGCGACGCACCGCTGACCAGATCCAGGCCTTCATTCAGCATCCCCCGGCCAAAACCGACGCTGGCGCCCCCAACCCCATGCCCTCCTACGCCAACCAGATCAAAGGGGAGGACCTGACCAGCCTCGTCCACTACCTCAGCACCCTGCCCGCCCAACCATAGAGGCACCTCGGGTTCCAGAGACCCGGGTGCCCCATCCTCGCGCAGCTAGGGTGCATCGCGAAACCATCCGCTTTCAACTCATCCACCATCAAGTGCCATCCACCCCGGAGCCACACACATGCCCGAAACCTCCCAGCTCAGCACCCGCCTGCTCCCGGAGCTGGAGCACGAACTGGCCAAGACCCGCCGCGTCCTCGAAGCCGTTCCCGATGGCCACAATGACTACAAGCCGCACGAAAAATCCATGTTGCTCAATCGCCTCGCCGGCCACACCGCCGAGTTCGCAGGCTTCGCAGCCCTCATCCTCACACTGCCGTCCATCGACATGCAGACCCCATCCGATCCACGCAAAATCCTGCGTATGGAAACTCGCGCCAAGCTCCTCGCTGACTTCGACGAACTTGCAGCCAACGCTCTAGCCGCCATGAAGAACACCACTGATGCTGCGTTCGAAGAGACCTTCACGCTCACCAAAAAAGGCCAGCCCGTCTTCACCGGCACCCGTTACACCGCCTACCGCAACAACGTACTCAACCACATGATCCACCATCGCGGCCAGCTCACCGTCTACCTCCGACTCCTCAACCAGCCCGTACCAGGAACCTTCGGACCCTCCGCCGACGGGCTGTAAAGCAGAAGGAAGGATCATGAAGCGCACCTGGACAGTCATCGGGGTCGCCAGCGTTCCACAGAGCTTCCAGTGGTACCAGGCGCTCTTTGGCCAGCCCGCTGCACTCCCCGCCCATGACTACTTCGGTCAGATCCTTGATGACGATGGAACAGTCCTGCTCTGCCTCCACGAGTGGGGAGCCCACGGTCATCCCTCGTTGCTGAGCCCGCATCAGGCAGCACCTGGCAACGGACTCCTGCTCTTCTTTCGTGTGGATGATTACGAACCCGCGCTTCAAAGAGCACGCGCTCTCGTCGACAGACTGGAAGCCGGCAAATTAGAAGAAGAGCCGCGCCTGAATCCAAACACGCAGACCATGGAATTCTCCCTCCGCGATCCCGACGGCTACTACGTAACCATCAGCGCACTGCCGGCCTGAGAGAGTCCAGCAGCCTTCATCACCGGAGCTCTCGAATCTTGATATTCCGGAACCACACCGGGAAGCCGTGGTCCTGCAGTAGCAGATACCCGCTCGACGCCTGCCCATAGCTGGGGAAGACATGGTATTTGCTCTCCGCCAGGATCGCCTTGAACTCCGGGGAGTCGCGGTCATACTCCAGCACCTTCACGCCGTTCAACCAGTGCTCTCCGTGCTTTCCGCGCACCACGATGCGCGCAGTGTTCCACTCGCCGACAGGCCTCGCCGGCTTATCGGCCGCGGCGGGAATCATGTCGTACAGTGAGGCCAGCGTACGGTCGCCATTCTTGCCCCGGTGCGCATCCGGATGCAGCGCGTCATCCAGTATCTGGTACTCAAAACCAATCGGCGAACCGTGACCATTCTTCCAGGGCATCAGGTCCAGGTCCACAAAGTACATAATCCCCGAGTTCGCTCCCGGAGACGTCTTGAAGTCCACCGACAATTCAAAATTCGAATACGTGCGGGTCGTCACAATATCGCCGCCGTTGCCGGCCTCTTCGCCACCCGTCTCGGTCACCTCGATCATGCCGTCCTTGACCGCCCAGCCGGTCGCAGGGAATCCGCCTCCCCGCGCGCTTCGCCAGCCATCCGTCTTCTTCCCATCGAACAGCAGCCGCCAGCCATCCGCCTTTTCCTTCGGGGTGAGTGTATTCACCTGCTGCGCATAAGCTAGGGACACGGCGGAAAGAACACTCACAAGAAACACTGCAGCCACTCTTTTCATATCCAACAGCATAGCTGTTCTTCATGGCCTCACCAGCGTCCTCCAGCCCCGCCTGAATCGCATCAGACGAGGTTGTCGATGCCATGCAGGACCAGCCGACTCCAGCGGCCAGCTATCCGTGCGATGCCTGCTTTTTCTGTCAGCGGCTCATGGCATCTTCCGCTACAGTCAGGAAGCAGCCGGCATCAGGAGGCTTCCATGCACTTTGGTCTGAGGAACGCTATCGCTTTGCTCGCAACCCTGGGCGTTGGCCTGCTCGCCGGTATCCTGGTCGGCACAGGCATGACTGCGTTCACCACCCTCCGCCTGACTGAATCATCCTGGGTCATGCAGTTTCAATTCGAAGATCAACTTTTTGCGAAGGCGATGCCTCCGGTCATGCTGGGCACGCTCCTGGCCCTCGCCGCGGCTTGCTTTCTCACTTCGGGACAAACGCGTTTGCTGTTCGGTGCAGCCATCGTCTTCATGTTGCTCGTGCTCGCAGTCACCATCGGCTTCGAAGTTCCCCTCAACAAACAAATCCAGTCCTGGACGCCGGGTTCTGCTCCGCCAGCCTGGCAGCATGTGCGAGACCTCTGGCTGAAACGGCATCTCCTCCGCACCGCGGCCTCCGTACTCAGCTTTCTTTCTGCCCTCGCGGCTCTTGCTCTCAGATAAAGCCGCAACTCTACACCATCCGCCTCAGCGTCTACTCTGGATCAACCACCGCATCAGTACTCACAAACCCTCCTGCTTGCGTTTTCGCAATGCAAGATACGTCACGTTGTCCCATGCGTTATGCACGCCGACAAACAGCAGCAGCAATGCCGCACCAGCCACGGCAATCAAGCTCCAGGTAGCATCGGCGCGCACCAGGAAGGCAGAAACGATCAGGCTCGCATAGGCCAACAATGGCAGCACGGCATGAAACGCCACGTCCTCCAGCACCGGCTGATAAGCGCTCTGCGACCGCATCCGGCGAATGACGATCAACGTATAGCCAAGTCCGGCAGCGCCGGCCAGACCCCACAGGACTGCTGCCGGAACCAGGCTGTGCCAGGGTGCCGCGCCCATTGCCGCCAAAAACATCGCACTCACAAAATGAACAATCGTGGGAGTAGCGAACGCATCTCCCGCAGCGGCCTCATCCGGATGGCGAATGGGCATATCGGCGAGCAGCGCAATCGTCACAAACTGCAATCCCGTGAGCGCAGCGCTGGCCGAGCCGAGAACTTCGTAAAACGTAGCCCACTCGGAAAGAATCGTCATAAACTCGCAGTCGGTCCCGCCAGCATACCTCCATCAGCCTTCCTCCATCCACAAGCGCCTGTATTCAGGGATAGGACAGAGGACACGAAAATTCACTGACGCCCTCAGCTTTCATGGATATCCTTCCTGCATACCTTGTTCCGGGAGACAGCATGGCAATCAGCTTTGGCGGCGTTTTTCTACGAGCAAATGATCCGGAGGCACTCTACAAATGGTACGAGCAGCATCTTGGCCTCGGCAAAAGGACCGGCTACTTCGCCTACCCGGCCGCCACCCCGCCCGCCAATGAAGGCGCCGAGATCGTCTTCACCTTCTTCAAGCAAACCAGCACTTACTTCCCTCCGTCCCAGAAAGCCATGATCAACCTCCAGGTGGATGACCTCGACGCCCTGCTCGACCGCCTGATCCAGGCCGGCGTCGACGTCGATCCCAAACGCGACAGCTATGACTTCGGGAAATTCGGCTGGTTCACCGACCCCGAAGGGAACCGTGTCGAAGTTTGGCAGCGCGCCGCCGAAGACTGATCAACCACCACTCCAGGCATCACTCCAGGACACCCCGGCAGAAACTGTTTAGCAACCAGTCCTCCGGGGATATATCTTTATCCGTCTCCTGACCCGGAGATCAGGAGTCCCATGCAAGCCCACTTCATCCTCACCACCCTCTTTCTTCTCGCCCTCACCACCTCCGCCCAGAACACCACCTCGACACCACCGCCCGTCATCGATGTGCACGTACACGCCATGGATGAATCCTTCCCCGGCGGACCCATGTGTCCAAACGAATCCAAATTCCTCGCCTCCGATCCCTCCACAAAGGAAGCTACCAACGGCTGGAGCCAGGAAGAATGCACCCCCAAGCTCTACCCTGCGGCTAAAGGCGAATATCTCAAAGCAGTCGTAGCTGAAATGAACAGGCTAAACGTAACCGCCGTTGTCTTCGGCGATCCAAAGTCGGTCCAGAAGTGGAAGGACGCCGCACCCGCCCGCGTCATCCCCGGCACCTCATTCAGCGCAGGCATGGCGCCCGGCGCCCATGTCCCCATCACCGACCTGCGTAAGGCTTTCTCCCAGGACGGCTTCAAAGTCATGGGCGAAATTGGCCTCCAGTACGAAGGCATTTCACCCAGCGATCCTTCCGTCGATCAGTACTTCGCCCTCGCCGAAGAACTCGACATTCCCGTCGCCATCCACATGGGCACCGGCGGCTCCGGCCGCGCCAACATCACCCTGCCGCACTTCCGCGCCTCCATGGGCAATCCGCTTTTGCTCGAAGACCTTCTCGCCCGCCATCCAAAACTGCGTGTGCAGGTCATGCACGCCGGCTATCCGATGATCGACAATATGCTGACCCTGCTTCAGGCCAACTCCCACGTCTATGTCGATGTCGCCGGCCTCATCTGGAGCTATCCTCTCGTCGAAGTCAACCGCTACATCCAGCGCCTCGTCGAGGCCGGCTTTGAAGACCGCGTCATGTTCGGCACCGACCAGCTCGAATGGCCCGGCCTCATGGCCTACTCCATCAGCATCATCCAGAACGCCGACTACCTGCTGCCCGACCAGAAACGAGACATCCTCTACAACAACGCCGCCCGCTTCCTCCGCCTCCCACCAGCACCGGCGAAATAGCTCGCATCCCATGGGCGACCAACTCGAGCAGCTCTCAGATCACCGCAGCCCGGGTGGTCCGTGGCTCCCGATACTTCAGCCCGGCATGCGCAGAACTCGGATGATTCACCTTCGACACCCGCCCACTCTCGCGCATCCGGCGGTCTGCCTCCTTCCACGAAGGCAGTGCCTCGTCCGCCTGCTCCCAGTGCGCAACCGAGGCTTCATCGCACCAGTGCATCAGGTGCGGCATCGCCGTCTTGTGAGCGCCTGTCGTCATATAACGACGCATACTCTCACGGTCATCCCACGCCGTCATCGTCCAGAACGTCCAGCTGCGATCAGGCAGCAAACCACCGCGCAGAAAACCAGGAGCCTTCTTCACCTGCTGATTGGACCGAACAGCGTAGTACGCAAACAACGGCATAAAACGAATCGAGCGAACGCGCAAACGCGTGAGACTGACGAAGATCATGACGCTGACTCGGCTGCTTCTATGTGATCTGCTCCCATGCCTGCGACTACTCGCCCTTGTCCTTACCACTATGCACTTCGGCATGGTAAGCAAAGGCAGATCCAACCCCGCCATACGGCTTCACCGAAAATAGCTGCACCAGGTTGCTCAGGCTCAGCAGCTCCCGCACCCGCGGCGAAAGATTCACAAGGTCCAGCGTGCTCTCACCCTTGCTCATCGAGGAAACCTTCAGCCCGACCACCGCACCCAGCCCCGAACTGTCCATGTAGGCAAGATCGCCGAAATCAATCAGGATATGGCTGCCTCTAACGATCAGCGGCTTCACCGTGTCCTTGAACTGCTCAGCAGTCGCACTCACCAGCCGGCCATGGCACCGTATCGTCGTCACCTTCTGCCCGCCCTCCATCGCCGACTCTTCCACTTCACAGTGAAACGAAACTTCCGGTTGCGCCGCCATAAGTCCCCTCGAATCCCATGAGTCTGCCTGTTTTACGCGAACGGCGCAATCGTCAATCCGACCGCCTGCGACCCAATCAACAGCCCAACTCCGGGTGGCCGATCCTCGCAGAGCTGGTAAAGGCCATGGCGAAGCCATCCACCCCCTCCATCACTCAGAAAATGCGCCGCAAACCCGGAATCCGCACCAGCGGGTCCGCCACCAGCCACGTAGCCCCACAACACAAAACACTGAGGCACACGAACTTCAAGGCCATTGGCGCATGCCACGCCCGCGCCAGCACGCAGATCCCCACCAGCAGTGGCGGATGAATCACATACACCGCGTACGCCCTGCGGCTCAACCACTCCTGCAGCGCCGACGGCGGTCGATTGAAAGCAGTGCGGAACCACACGATGGCCGCCGCGATCAATCCCCATGCCACCAGCGGTTCCCAGACCGCGTACACCGCCGCCGGCACCGATGTCCCTCCAACCAGTTCCGCACGAGAGTTATGCAGACGCAGGACCTCGTAAACCAGTGGCAGCACCGGCCACACCACGATCGAAACAACCAGCCATCGCTGCGCCTGCTTCCAGCCCAGCTGGCTCAGCCAGTCATAGCGCCATGCCGCTGCCCCCACGCCGAACAGGAAGAGGTACGAAGGAAACTGGCCAAGCCACAATCCGAAATACCGCATATCCACGGGCGCCCATATACGCACCACGTAAGCCGTCGCGCCCACCGCCAGCGCCCCGTAGAGCCATACCTTCGAAGACGGCGTTGAAATACTCCGCTGCACCGGCGCACCCGCCCCGGTCCGCGCAGCCACAACGCGCCACAGTCCATAGCCGAGACTGAACAACAGCAGCGCCTGCGCGAACCACATCGGTCCATTGATGAAGTCTCTGCTTCGCCATGTCGCAGCCACAGACCGCCGGAAAGGCACACCGCCGGCAAGCCCCGATAGCGCAACCGTAACCGGCGCCAGCACCAGGCCAAACAGCAGCAGCGGAATACCCAGCCGGATGCACCGATCGAACAGGTAGCGCTTCCACCCCTTGTGGTCATACGACGCAGGTGTAAAGTATCCCGCCAGCAGAAAGAAAAATCCCATCAGAAATGCCTGCAGCGTCGCGATGTATAGCGTACCGAGCACACTGAAAGCCGACGCGGTGTGCCAGGCCTCTCGATAAAACCAGCTGCCCATCGCGCCATACGTCATCCAGACATGCGCCACCAGCACCAGCACCGTCATCACCACCCGCAGCCGGTCTATGTAATACGCGCGCTGCGGCATCCTGCGATTGTAGAGTCACCGGCGTCGCAGAAGACTACACCGTACTGGTCACTTCGGCCGAAATGCCTCAAAACTCCGGCACGAACTCAGCAAATGCACACTCCACGACTCACATCCTCGTGGGCTCAACCGTAATGAAGAGATCTCCGCCGATCCGGCCGCCACGATGATCCATCTCCAGCTTCTCTCACCAGCCATTCCGTCGTACCACTTCTGAGACGTGGGTTTTCGAGATAGACTGGCCTCCACATTTGGCTGACTTGTCCTTCAGCCACAATCCAGGAGAGATCACTCGTGCGCCAGGCCAGCCGACTCATACAGCCAAAATCCTGTTTGCGTTTACTATTGTTACCTTTTGTGCTCGTTGCAATGTCTTCGCCCGCCCAGAAAACGTTTGCTCCTGCACAACTCACCATCGACGTTACCCAGATCGTCACTCCCATCAGCCCCACCCTTTACGGCCTCATGACCGAAGAGATCAACCACGCCTATGATGGCGGCCTCTACGCCGAGCTGGTCCAGAACCGCACCTTCCACGAAACCTGGGAAGGCGAGCCGCCATGGGATCTCATCCGTCGCGGCAACGCCGCAGCCACCCGCTCCCTCGACAAAACCACCGGCCCCAGCCAGGCCCTTTCCTACAGCATGAAGCTCTCTGCAACGGAAGCCTCCAGCGGCAACGAAGCCGGCCTCACCAATCCCGGCTACTGGGGCTATGGCCTCAAGCCCAACACCACCTACTCCGGCTCCCTCTACGCGCGCATCGGCGATACCGATCCCGGCCCGCTCACCATCAAGCTCGTCAACAACGCCACCGGAGCCATCCAGGCCCACGCCGACATCCAGCTCAAGCCAGGCTCATGGCAGCGCTACGAATACAAGCTCACCACCGCCTCCATCACGCCCTCCATCACCAATCATCTCGAAGTCACCATCAGCCATCCCGGCACCGTCTGGCTGCAGCAGATCTCGCTCATGCCGCCAACCTTCCGCGACCGTCCCAACGGCACCCGCCCCGACATCATGCAGCGCATGGCCGCCATGCATCCCGCCTTCCTGAGACTCCCGGGCGGCAACTATCTTGAAGGCAACACCATCCCCGAGCGCTTCGACTGGACTAAAACCATCGGTCCCGCCGTCGATCGCCCCGGCCACCCCAGCCCCTGGATGTACTGGTCCGATGACGGCCTCGGCCTCCTCGAATTTCTCGAATGGTGCGAAGACCTCAAGGTCGAACCCGTCCTCGCCGTGTACGCCGGCTACTCCCTTGCAGGCGCGCACGTACCAGTCAACGAACTTGAGCCCTACGTCCAGTCCGCACTCGACGAAATCGAATATGTCACCGGCGACGCTTCCACCAAGTGGGGCGCAGTCCGTGCGAAAGATGGTCACCCCGCGCCCTTTCCGCTTCATTATGTGGAAATCGGCAACGAAGACTGGCTCGATAAATCCGGCAGCTACTCCGAACGCTATCCGCCCTTCGCCGAAGCCATCCGCAAACACTATCCACAGCTCAAACTCATCGCCACAGACGGCAACGACCCACATCCCACTAAGCAGAATGCCGACGTCTCCGACGAACACTTCTACAAATCGCCGGCCGACATGATGGACCTCGTCCACCACTACGACACCTTCCCGCGCACCGGCCCCAAAATCTTCGTCGGTGAATGGGCCACTCGCTCCGGCTCACCCACTCCCAACTTCGGCGACGCTCTCGGCGATGCTGCATGGATGACCGGCCTCGAGCGCAACAGCGACCTCATCATCATGGCCGCCTACGCGCCTCTCCTCGTCAATGTCAGCCCCGGCGGCATGCAGTGGCCCACAGACCTCATCGGCTATGACGCCGGCACCACCTACGCCTCACCCAGCTACTGGGCGCAATGCCTCTTCGCTGAGCATCTCGGCGACGGGACCGCCAAAAGCTCCCTCACCGGCGACAACAAACGCTTCTTCTACTCCTCCACCGTCAGCAGCAAAGACAAAATCCTCCACCTCAAACTGGTCAACGCCTCCAGTACGCCACAGCCACTGTTACTTACCCTGCAGGGAATCAACAAAACCGCCACCGCACACATCAACACCCTGCACGCGTCCACCTTTGACGCCACCAACTCCCTCCACGATCCCGACGCTATCCATCCCGTCACCTCCACCGCCGCCATCTCCGGCAGCTCCTGGAGCCACACCCTCCCACCCTTCACCATCGAGGTCGTCGACATTCCGTACTAGCCCGCAGCATCCGGGCACGGTCGGCTCTGGCTACAGGTAGCTAAGCCACCATGCCCGGTGTTCCGCCTTGTAACGGCTGAACCATCGGCACGGCAGGTACAACGCCAGGATCGTGCACAGCCACACCAGGTACACCACCGGCAGCGAATAACCCCATCCGGGAAGATGCCGGATGAACACTGCATATGGGCTCAGCCAGAAGCGCCAGTTCTCATGCTGCTCCGCCGTCCACACCAGCGCCACGCTATGGAGCAGGTAAATATGCAGCACGTAGAAGAACAACGGCACCCGCCCGTAAATCTCCACAAAGCCGCGAGCCCTCGACAGCCAGTCCTTCGATACCGCGCGATCGAACAACGCATACATCAGCACCACCACGCCGAGCGTCGCCAGCAGGTAGTGCAGCGAAGGCGGATACTTCTCCACATCAAGAAACGACATCACCGTGCGTTCCGGCGTTGCCAGGTGCTCAAACCGCAAATGATCTCCATACGCATGGGTCAATCGCAGCAGCGTAAACGCCAGCAGCATCCCGCCCCCCAGCAACACGGCCACCCTCTGCCGCCGCTCCGGCGTCATTCTCAACACCGGTCCAAACGCGTATCCCAGGCAGATCACGCCCAGCCACGGCACAATCGGATACGCCGCAATACCGAACATCTGGTGATGAAAGAACAGCGGGCCCTTGCCCTGGTGCACCAGCGTCCACAGCAGACCCACAGTGCTGAATCGATCCGGATTGATCGGGTCCAGCAGGTTATGCAGCACAACAATCAAACCTCCGATCGTCCCGATCGCCAGCGGCGGCAACCACTGAAGCGCAGCCAGAAACATCATCGCGACCCCGATCGCCCAGATCACCTGCAGAACAATCCCCGGCGCGAAAAACCATCCGAACCCAACCACCGTTACTTCCAGGAAGCACAGCCACAATCCGCGTGTAACCAGCAGCCGCGTCATCTCACCAGCACTTTTTCCTCGTAACCTCTGCAGATAAACCGACACCCCCGCCAGCGCAATAAACCCGGGCGCACACAAGTGCGTAATCCATCGCGTCGCAAACAGGGCCGGCCACGAATGATTCGGGTCTGTCGGATCGTAGCCCGACGCCATCGAGAAATAATCCCGCGCATGGTCGATCACCATCAGCAGCATGATCACGCCACGCACCATGTCGATCGACTCCATCCTGCGAGTCGTCCGCACCAATGCCAGCGGTAGTTCCTTAGCCACGCTCATAATCGTGTCGAGTCTAGCCCCTCCACATCTACCAACCTAGAAAAATGCCGTAGCGAAGACCGTCTCTCCACGGTCTACCGCCGATCATGCGCCCGCTCACCCGTTCCCGCATTCCCACCGTGAAACTTTCCAAAGTGGCGCGACAACATGACGCTCATCACCAGCACTCCCGCACCCATCAACCCGGCATCCGCATCGGATCGCAGGCTGAAGTCACCCACGCGGCAAAGCAGCAGGTAAGCCACCAGCAGGTTGAAGAACCCCCACAGCGTATTCACCATGGAAGACGAAAGACCCTCTCCCGGCGGCTTGGCAAACGGACTTTGAAACGCCCTCCCCTGCAGCCCGCTCACAAAATGCGGAATCCCGTTCCCCAGGAACGCCCCGCCGAAAAAATACGCAACCCCATGCGTCCACATCATCATTCCCCGCCTTTCGCCTGCACTGCCTGAATGCTGTAACTGCCAGAAGCATACGACCCGACGCAGTCACCCGCCTGTTACTAAATTTCGTCTGTCGCAGGGAAACCTGCCACACTCTGAACGCGTCTCTCCGCACGGCACCGTACTCCGTCCAGCGACGAACGCTCCGCTACCCGAAGCCGGTACTATCGCTCTGCCTGTACTGGAGCAACTGGCGCAAACCGGGGCTCCGCGAATCCATGCCACATCTACGGACGGAGATCCCATGTCGCTACTCCATCGCTTCACTTCCACTTCCGCGCTGCTCGCCTGCGCTCTTCTGCCAGTCAGTTCTTTCGCCCAGCTTTCGTTTCAGACCCACCAGGTTGCCCAGTTCACGCCTCCATCCAACGTCGTCTTCCACGGCGACTTTAATAACGACGGCCGCGAAGACCTCGTCGTCATCGTTACCGGCAACCAGGTCAACGAGTATCTTCTGCTCTCCAATGGCGACGGTACCTACGCCGCCCCCGTTCCCGTTCCGGCCCTCGTGCAGGCCATAGGAGACTTCAACCACGACGGCTATCTCGACATAGCCACCTTTTCCGGCACCAGCACTCCCGTCAGCATCTACCTCGGCAAAGGCGACGGCACCTTCTCCTCACCACACACCATTCCCGCCTCCAGCAGCGACTACATCGCTAAACTGATCCCCGTCGACCTCAATCACGACAGCAGGACCGATCTTGTGGAAGTTCTGAATCCCCTCCCGGCCGGCGCACCCACCACCATCCAGCTCTACATCAGCAATGGCGACGGAACTTTCACAAAGGGTGAAACCCTGAACGGCTCCACTGGCTCCCTCGCCAACGTCTCTGCCTCTGACGCGGTGACCGGCGACTTCGACGGTGACGGTAAACCCGATATCGCCATCATCTACGGTCAGACCATCTCCAATTCCGAAAGCGTTCCCACCGCGGGTGTCATCCAGGTCTGGTATGGCGACGGTGCTGGCAATCTCGGCTCCCCCTACCTCTTCTCCGACCCCAGCGGCTACGCTGATTCCACTCCATTCGCCGCCGACATCAATAACGATGGCCGTAGCGACATCATCGCGGTTCCCAGCAACATCAAGTCCAAAACTTCCGGCCTGGTCCAGGCCCTCAGCCTCTTCTCCGGCAACGCCAATCGCACCCTTAGCTATAAAACTCTGGAGACCAGCGAGTGTGCAGGGCTGGGCGCGCAAAACGTAACCGTAGCTGATTTCAACGGCGACGGCCTCAATGACCTCGCCTACGATCAGTCACCATGCTCAACCGCTGGTGCAAGCGAGATCGTCGTTCGCCTCGGCACTGGTTCCGGCAACTTCGGATCGGACCAGCTCGTCTACCAGGGCACCAGCTTCACGCCGGCCCTGCTCTCCACCATCCGCTCCAGCTTCGGCACCCGGCCGGATCTCGCTTTCTCCGGCCTCGCCTCCTCCAGCAGCAACGTCACCCTGCTCAGCAACAGCAGCACCGGCAGCTTCCCGAGCTGTGGCTTCGTCAGCGGCGCAGAAGGCATCACCCTCTGCTCTCCCGCAGCCACTCCCTCCTCACCCGTTAAGTTCTCCATCGCCGCTGCCGGCCCAACCCCCATGCGCACTGCCGCCGTCTGGGTCGACGGCAAGAAGGTCGACGAACAACTCACCCACGCCTTCTCCAACTACTCCTTCCTCGATGCGTCGCTTCCCCTTGCCACCGGCAGCCACGCCATTACCATCTTTGGCACCGGCTGGGACGACACCTTGCAGCAGAAAAACTTCACCATCAACGTCGGCAGCACCTCCTCCTGCCCTCCAGTAGGAAACGGCGTCAATCTATGCTCGCCGCTCAACCAGTCGACCGTATCGTCACCTGTCACCGTCATTGCAACCTCGGCCATCCCGGGCGGTCTCGCCCGCATGGAAGTCTGGATCGACGGCATCAAGAAGTACACCGAAACCACCAGCCCCACGCTCAGCTACTCCATCAGCCTTCCGGCCGGCAGCCACCGCTTCGCTGTCTTCGCGGTCAACACCGCCGGAGCCAAAACCGAAACCTTCGACTACGCCACCGTCCAGTAACCAGACGACAGAGTGCCCAGGTCTTACCCAGGACCTGGGCGCCAACTCATTTCATCAAACCATTACAGAGCTTGTGACCCATCCTCCCCGAAAGCTGGGGCGAGCCATGGCAAAGCCATCTGCTCTTCCTTTAAGCCATCACAAACATCACCAGGCCCACTTGATTTTTCCTTGTCACCGGGCGCAGCATGCAGTGACAGAAGCAAGCAGCAATGGAGATCACGATGAGCAAGCGCTGTATAGTCTTCGGGCTCTTCCTGGTAGCACTCTTCCTCACTCCCACCCGCAGCTGGAGCCAGAGCGGCATCACCGACCAGAGCCGTCACGGCGTCACCTGTGCCTCCGACGACGGCCGACGCCACTACTGCGCCGTCAACACCAGCCGCGGCGTGCAGATGGTCAAACAGCGCAGCGGCTCACCCTGCATCCAGGGTCAGACCTGGGGCTATGACCGTCGCGGTATCTGGGTCGATCGCGGCTGCCGCGCCGAGTTCGCACTCCTCCGCGCTTCCGCCCCCGGACCCGGACCAAACCCCAACCGTCCAGGACCCGGCCCCGCCCCGCAACTCGTCACCTGCGCCTCCAACAATGGGCAACGCTCGATGTGCGCAGCGAACACCGCCCGTGGCGTGCAACTGGTCAAACAACGCAGCCGAGCCGCATGCATCCAGGGCAGGACCTGGGGATTCACCCAGCGCGGCATCTGGGTAGACCGCGGCTGCATCGCCGACTTCGCCCTCGGCCGCCGCTAGTCCCAAACCAAAACAAACCGGGTGCCCCACCCTCGCGCAGCTAGGGTGGGCCATGGCGAAGCCATCCGCTCTTACTTCGCAGCCGCCGCAGCAGCAGCCCCCGCCACCGGAGTCAACGCATCCGGCAGCACATCCCCCCAGATGTAATGCCCGAACCAAAACTCGTTCTCCATCATCACCGCCCGCTGCTGCTTGGGCTTGTTAATCGGATGACCATGCCCGGATTGACGACTACACCCCTCGGCAAACGTCAGCCGAAACCCGCCCAAGACGTCCCCAGCATCTTCGCCGCGAACGTCCGCATGACCCAACTCATCCTCGTACACCTCGACCCCTCTGCATGGAACGCAAAACCTCCTGGCAAAGTTCGCACCATCGCCGCCATCGCCACCCACATGCACAACGTCCGTTCCAAATGGATCAGGCTTACCGCCCCGCACCTCAAAGCTCCCGCACTTCTCAACCGCAACAGCTGCACACTCGAGCAAGCCCACATCGCAACAGCTGAAAGCGGCAACCTCTGCGTGCAGCTGTTAACAGAAGCGTCCAGCCCGGAAAGCCCGATCAAGGCATTTCATCGCGACGGCTGGGCACCCGCATGGCCCATCAACCCCGGCGGCTCCACCGACATGCTCTGCTACATGCTCGCGCACGAAGCCCATCACCGCGGTCAGATCCTCATGCTCGCGCACCAACTCGGCTTCCCCTTGCCGCGCACCATCGCAGATGGCATCTGGCATTGGGAAAGATTCTAAGACTTCGCGAATCCCTCAACCGATCGCGCGACGAAACGAGTTCCGGAACTCCCGCGGCGTCATCCCCTTCGTCCCTTTAAACTGCCGGTTGAAATTCGCCAGGTTCCCATACCCCACCTCATCCGCAATCAAGGCCACAGGCTTCTCTGTCTGGATCAGCAACGCACACGCATTCCCGATGCGCAGCTGCGTCACATATTCAGTAGTCGTCATCCGCGTCTGCTGCCGAAACAAGCGATGCAGCGAACTCCGGCTCAGCGCCGCAACCCTGCTCAACTGTTCCACCGCATTCTGCTCCCGATAATACGTGTGCAGGTACGTCAGCACGCGACCAATCCGTTCCTCCCGCGCATCGGGCATCGACTCTACCAGCCCCTCCTTCAACGGAGACGTCAACGGCACCGCCTGCACATCACGAGAAAGCAACAGCAACAGTTTCAATAGTGCCGGCAGCCGATCCTCGGCCGTTTGCTGCAGCATCCCGCAGATCAGCAGCCGCGCCTTCACTCTCACCGCCTCGGAAAACTCCACCGCCCGCGAAGCACGCTCCAGCAGCACCTGAATCGGCCTTAACTCCACATGCGGCCGAATCAGACTCTGTACAAACCCTTCGCTCAGCCAAAGCACCAGCGCCTGGTGCGTCAGCCCCCGCCCGCAGTCCTCACTCGAACACCACGTATGCGGAATCTTCGGACCGATCAACACCAGGTCGCCATCTTCATAGGTCGCCATATGGTCGCCCACAAACCTCTGCCCGCGGCTATTCAAGGTCAGCGTCAACTCATATTCAGTGTTGTAATGCCACTCGAATGGAATCGCCGGCAGCCTCCGATCGAACAACGTCCACGAACCGTCCTTCGCCGCCGCAATGTGTTCGAGATAAGGTTTCATCGACTTGACCAGAGTGGTCGAATTGTATCCGTCCAATCCCAACCTATGCGATTCCAGTATCAGTTTTTGGCACAGCACGCAAACACGCTAGCCTTCAAAAACCCTATCGTTCTCCTGCAGACGTCAGCGACACGGAGGCCATCATGAACAACCCAGCGATCCTCGAAAACACACCAGCAGGCAAGCCCGGCGACAACAAACTGACCCCCACCATCCAGCGCGAACCCCTGCGCAGCCTGAAGAAAAAGCTGCCACTCCGCGTCCTCTCCCCCGCTGACTTCGAGCACTGGCAGACCTACGGCTTCGTCGTCATTCAGCAGGCCGTCCCCGCAGCAAACGTCTCTGCCCTCAAAGCCCTGCTATGGGAGTTCCAGGAAATGGATCCCAACGAAGTCTCCACCTGGAACGCCGCACAGCTGCGCAATCACGCCATGAAAGAACTCAACAACAGCGGCATGGTCGAGATCTATAACCATCAGGCTCTCTGGGACAACCGCCAGCACCAGCGTGTCTATGACGCCTTCGTCGACATCTGGGACGACGAAAAACTCTGGGTCACCATCGACCGCGCCAACCTCAACACCCCCAACAAAAGCGGTCGCGCCTTCGCCGGCTTCATCCACACTGACGTCGACACCACCCTTGACCCCCTCCCCGTCAACGTGCAGGGCGTCCTCTCGCTGGTTGACGTCGACGGCAGCACCGGCGGCTTCCAGTGCGTCCCAGAACTCTTCCACCACTTCGAAGAATGGAAGCAGCGTCAACCAGCAGGCCGCGACGGCTTCGCACCCAACATCGAGGACTACCCCGTCTATCCCGTCCCCATGAAAGCCGGCGACCTGCTCATCTTCAACAGCCTCCTCGCCCACGGCATCCGCCCCAACACCTCGGACGACAAAGTGCGCATGGCGCAATACATCTCCATGACCCCGGCTACTGAGGACAACCACGAACTCCGCGAACGCCGCATCCTCTCCTGGAAAGAACGCTGCGCCCCCGAAGGATTTGCCTTCCCCGGCGACCCCCGCGAATGGGAGCGCACAAAGTACGAAACCGCCATCCTCACCCCGCTGGGCCGCAAACTCCTGGGCCTGGACTCCTGGTCCTGATGGAGGCGATTGATCATCTCGACCGGAGCGGAGCGAAGTGGAGAGCTCTCAATCCCCCGAATCACCACAAAACAGGGTGCCTCATCCTCGCGAAGCTAGGCCGTATCGACATATATGTCGATACGGCCTCGGGTGGGTAAGGCGAAGCCGTCCGCTTCTGCCCTCCTTCCGAACCACTTGCCACAATGCGTACTTCCCCCTCACCATGAAACCGGGGGAGCCAGCCATGCCAACCATCAACGAAGAACGACCCATTGCACCATCCACCAACGCCACCCGTCTCAAACAAGCCCGCCAATGGCACCTCTACCTGGGAACCCTCTTCGCCCCCACCATCCTCTTCTTCGCCTTCACCGGCACCCTGCAGATCTTCAGCCTGCATGAAGGCCGACCCGGCGGTACCTACCAGCCTCCCACCTGGATCGTCAGGCTGGCCTCCATCCACAAAAATCAGAACATCACCGTGCGCCACTTCCCCCCGCCCAACCCCAAAGCCCCCGCTCAGGCCGCCCTCCGGTCCAATCCAGCAGCACCACCGGCACCGCAGATCGAAACTCCCCGCCGCAACGAACCGCGACCACCGATGGTCCTCACCTACCTGCTCAAATGGTTCTTCGTCTTCGCCGCCCTTGGCCTCATCTGGACGACCTTCCTCGGCATCTACATGTCCTTCAAATACAACCGCAGCCGCGCCATTGTCTGGGGACTCCTCACCGCCGGCACCGCCATTCCGGCATCCCTCGTCCTCTTAATGGCACTTGCAAAATAGCGAGATTAGAAGATCGCGGCACTCTACAGCCCGAAGAATTCCCTCGCAGCGTATGCTCGACAAACGTGCCAGTCCCCGACCCGACACCGTTAACCGATGAGCAGGTTGAACTCATCTCCCGCGCCGTCGCCGATCCCCGTCGATTCGCCATGCTGCGCCAGATCGCCCGCGACGAAGCTCTCCTCTGCGTCGCGCTCGAAGAGCGCCAATCCCTCAGTCCCGCCACCATCTCCCACCACCTCACCGTGCTGCAGCAGGCCGGTCTGGTCGAGGTTGCCCGCGAAGGCCGCAATGCTCGAATCACCCTGCAGCGCGACACTTGGCACGCCTATCTTGAAACCCTGGCCGCTCTCTGATCACCGAATATTCATCATTCGACCTGAATCGAACAATCCTGTGATTCATCTATTCGATGTGCGTCGAAGTATCGGACGCGAACCGAAAGGGTGGCACCCAATGGCAAAATTAACCGGCAAAGTAGCAGTAGTCACCGGTGCTTCGAAAGGCATCGGCGCAGCAATCGCAAAGCGTCTGGCAAGTGATGGCGCATCTGTCGTCGTGAATTACGCAAGCGATAAGGCTGGCGCAGAGAAGGTAGCAAAGGAAATCGAAGCAGCCGGCGGCACCGCCCTGGTAGTCGGCGGAAGCGTAGCCGAAAAGACCGGCATCGATTCCATCTTCAAGGCCACAAAGGACAAGTTCGGCAAGGTGGACATCCTCGTCAACAACGCCGGCGTCTACGGCATGGCCCCCCTCGAATCCATCGACGAAAAGAGCTTCGACTGGATGTTCGGGACCAACGTGAAGGGTCTCATCTTCGCCACGCAGGCCGCACTCCCCCTGTTCCCGGCAGAGGGCGGCAGCGTCATCAACATCGGCTCAGTCGTCAGCGAACTGGCCCCCGCCGGCTCAACCATCTACAGCGGCACCAAGGGCGCAGTCGACACCATCACCCAGGTTCTTGCAACTGAACTCGGACCCCGCAAAATCCGCGTCAATGCCGTCAACCCCGGCATGGTGGAAACCGAAGGCGCCATCGCCGGCGGCTTCATCGGCTCTGACTTCGAAAAAGAAGCCATCGTGCGCACCGCCCTCGGCCGCACCGGCAAGCCGAACGACATCGCTGACGTCGTCAGCCTCCTTGCCTCCGACGAAGCCGGCTGGCTGAGCGGTTCACTGCTGCAGGCCGCAGGCGGCTTCCGGTAAAACGCAAGATCGGCCGCCACGCCACCTGGCAATCAAACACGGCGGCCGATCCAAACCCCTGCAAATCCGGGTGCCCATCCTCGCGAAGCTAGGGTGGGTCATGGCGAATCCATCCGCCTTACCCACCGAACTCAACAAATCCAAACGGCGA
>CAZZUX010000067.1:0-20892 GCA_964657395.1 uncultured Ktedonobacteraceae bacterium | reverse complement strand
AACTGGCCGGGTGTGCACTGGCCGAGTGTAAATTGGCCGACGGCTCTCTCCGGCTTGACGGTTTTATTGCGGGCTTCAAAGGTGCCGTCAGGACGGTCCTTGCAGAGGGAGCGGCTTTGGCAGGTGCGGGGTGGCTGATCGCAGCAACCTGGGGCAGTGGCGGAACTGCTGTCGGCTTCAAGGAAGCTGAAGGGGATGGCCGCAACTCGCCGGCCGCCCTGGCTCCAGAGTGGATCTCGAGCTTGGGACTCCCCTTGATGTGGACAGCGGTGTTTGCACCCGCGCCGCTGATGCTTTGTTCAGCCGACTTTGCGCTCTCGTCACTCCGCGGTCGTGGAGGAACGATGCGAGGACCCGGTAGATCGGGATTCGCCAATTCCGCCCGTCGACGCAGCGCATGGAGAACGACTCGCAGCATCTCTTCTTCGGGAGCGGGTTTGCCGGTCCAGATCTCAAACTGGCGCGCACCCTGCTGCACGAACATCTCGACGCCGGTGATGACGGCTATGCCACGTTCGCGGGCGGTCCGTATGAGCGGCGTATCGATGGGGTTGTAAACAGTGTCGAAGACCAGCCGGGCATTCAGTTCCTCTGGATGAAGGATCATCTCGAGCTTCTGACCGGCCATGCCTGCGGGGGTGGCATTCACGATCACGTCGAAATGAGTTTTTGCCACCTGGTCGCGACGAATACTGTGTGCCTTTGCCTGCCGCGCAAGCTTCTGCGCAGTTTCAGGCGTGCGATTCAGAATGGTGACGTCGGCGCCTTTCTCGACAAGTCCGAAGACTGCGGCGCGGGCGGCACCGCCGGCGCCAAGGACCAGGACTTTGGCACCTCGCAGCTGGAGGCGGCGTTCCAGCGGTCGAACAATCCCGCCGACATCGGTATTGAAGCCGAAGAGCCGGCCATCCTGGGCGCGGACGACCGTATTGCAGGCACCGATCTTCTCGGAGACGGCATCGGTCTTAGCCAGGAAGGGCATGATCTCCTGCTTGAACGGCATGGTCACGGCCAGACCCTGGATTGGCGTCTCATGCACCAGTTTGAGCAGGTCCGAGAGCTTGCGGGTATCGAGCGCGAGGAAGACGCCGTTGATCGTCTCCCGACGAAAGGCGCTGTTCAGCATGGCCGGGGAGAGCGAATGACGGATGGGATTACCGGCGACGCCGTAAATCTTGGTGGATGCGTCGATATGCTCGATCCTGTATGTCTCAAGGAGAGTACGAGCCGTCACCTGGCCGGCGGCTGTCTCCTGGCCTTCGGTGGCTGCGGCGAAGGTGAACACGCTGCCGGCGCGCACCCCGATGATGCGGCTGATGAAACCCTGTTCCCCCATGCAGATGCCAATGACATTGGCACTGTCGCTTATGTGTTCGAGGAACTTCTTCATAACCACGTTGTCGTAGAGACTCTTCGCGGTCGAGACAATTTTGTAGAAGTCCGGATCAAACACCGCGAGCCGGTGGAAAGTCCGGTCAAGGTCCCTGGTGCCGTCAAAGTCGTGGGAAGACAGGATCAGACCCGCGCCGATTGAGCGAACTGCTTCGACCTGCTGGTGTTTCACGGCTTCAGCGGTTTCAATTTCGAGGTCCAGCAGGTGAAAGCCGGCTTTGGCGGCGGAAGTCAGAATCTCGAAGGCATCTGTAGGCGTGCCCCTGAACCTGCCGCCTCCCGCTACGCGCCGACAGGTGGCGATCGCTGTGATCTCACTTCGTTCGTAGAGGAACTCCTGGAATTTAGGTATAGCTGCGAGCGGGTCTGGCAGATAGTCCAGCCGAAACTCGATAAACGGATTCTCGCGGACGACAGATTCGGCCTTATCGATCATCTCCTGCGCAGTCGCACCGGTAATTGCGACGCAGACCCGGCTCATGCGCGAACGCAGGTAGTGGGCCGAGGGTGTCGTGCCATGCGCAGTCATGTTGACGATTGCGGCATCTTACGGCCTAGTCCGCCGGTATGCAAGTAAAGTCGGGCTCAATTACCCTGTGGGGAACACACTGGAGTGTTCGATTGATCGTAAAAACAACGGTAAACCGCACGCGCGAAACGTCGCCGGTCGGACATGGATGGAACGCAGGAGCGGGAGAAATCGGGCTCTCCGATACCGCACTGGAGCACTGGGCAGAGGAGCAGTTGAGGCTGCTACAGTCCCGCATTGATGGCATGCTGGCCGACAAGCTTCCGCGCACGCCGGAGAATACGTGGCGCCCGTATGACGATGCGGTGGCGATCCTTAGCCAGGTGGGGAGTGAGTGCGGCCTGCTCGACAGCGTGTACCCGGATAAGACGATTCGCGACATGGCGCAGAAGCTGTCGCAGCGAGTTTCGGAAGTGGCGACGGGCTTATCGCTGAATCAAGACATTTACAAGGCTCTGGCGGCCGTGGATCTGAAGGGTGTCGATGAGGCCACGCGACACTATGCCGAGCGCACGCTGCTGCAGTACCGCCTTGCCGGTGTGGATCGGGACGAGGAGACGCGCAATCGCCTACGCGAACTGCAGGAGAAGGCGACGCTGCTGGCACTCACGATCGGGCGGAATGTGCAGGAGGGGGCGAACACGGTCGTGGTCGACGATCCTGCCGAGTTGAAAGGTCTCCCGCCGGACTATCTCGCCTCTCACCAGCCGGTGAGCGACGGCGAGCATCTTGGAAAGATCGTTCTAACCACCGACTTTCCTGACTATCTTCCGGTCATGACCTTCGCGGAAAGCCATGCCCTGCGGCTGAAGATGTTCCTGGCCTACAACACCCGCGCTTACCCGGCCAACCAGCAGTTGATGCTGGAGTTGTTCGGCGTACGCCATGAGATCGCCAACCTGCTGGGATTTGCCAGCTGGGCGGACCTAGCGACGGCAGACCAGATGATGGGTTCAGCTGCCAATATGAAGCAGTTTCTGGATGGCTTGGAAGAGACGACACGCGAAGGCGCGAAGTCGGAATATGCGTCCATCCTGAAGTTCGCACAGGGACAACAGTCGGGGCTGACCGGCATTGATGCGGCCAGCCGGGGCTACTGGCTGGAGCAGTTTCGGCGCTCGGCATACGCGTTCGATTCGCAGGCAGTCCGGCCGTACTTTCCGTATGCACAAGTACAGGCGGGCGTTCTGGCAACAGCAGAAAAGTTGTTCCAGGTGCGGTTCGAGCCGGCGAAGGACGCCTCGGTCTGGCACGCCTCGGTGACAGCATGGGATGTGTTCGACTCGATAGAGAAGGCGTATGACGACAATGCGCCGCGCGTGCGCATCGGCCGCTTCTACCTGGATATGCATCCTCGCGAAGGCAAAGACAAGTGGTTCAGCGCAGCTCCGCTGGTGCCGGGGATCGCGGGCCGACAAGCTCCGGAAGCTGCGCTCATCTGTAACTTCCCCGAGCCCAAAGCGGATGATCCTGCCCTGCTGCAGCACTCGGACGTGGTGACATATTTTCACGAGTTCGGGCACCTGATGCATGCCATCCTTGGCGGTCAGCAGGCGTGGGCGGGAATAAGCGGCATCGCAACGGAGGGCGATTTTGTCGAAGTCCCTTCGCAGATGCTGGAAGAGTTCTTCCGCGATCCGGGACTGCTGGCAACGTTCGCGCGGCACTACCAGACGGGAGAGCCGATCCCTGTGGATGTTGTCGAGACCATGAACCGCGCAGGGTCGTTCGGGCGGGCGGACTGGGTGCGGACCCAGCTCTACTACACGAACTTCGCCCTGGATGTGCATGACCGCGACCCGAAGACCATTGACCTTGACGCCATGCTCAAGGAGGGTTACCAGCGCTTCCTGCCCTATGGCTGGGTCGATGGCAACCGCATGTACGCGAGCTTTACGCACCTGGTCGGCTACTCGTCGAATTACTACACCTACCTGTACGACAAGGTGATTGCGATCGATTTCTTCAACCAGTTCGATCGCGACAGTTTGCTGGCAGGTCCGGCTGCCATGCGCTACCGGGCAGCAGTACTGGATCGTGGCGGTTCGCAACCAGGCACACAGCTGGTGCAGAACTTCCTCGGCAGGGAACAGAGCCTCGAAGCCTTCGAGAGCTGGATCCGTTCGGGTCAGCCGGGTAGCGGGGAACCCGCCGCAGCTCTCACGTCCGTCCAGTGATGGGACCGCCCTTCCCGCGGGTAGCAGGTGAAGAATGGCTTGACGGTGATCTCGGCTCGCCAGCGGAAGTCGCGAGTGCGCTGCGCTCCCTGCTCTGGGTGAACCGCCTGTTTGGCGGCAACCGCATGCATCGGCGGCTGCTGCAGACTGCAGTTGCTCGTATGCCAAGGGATGGCGAGCTTCATCTGATGGAAGTCGCATCAGGCCGGGCAGATGTTTTGCGGGCTGCTCTTCCGCATCTGCATTGGCCGGCCGGCAAGCTGCGAGTCACGCTCCTTGACCGGAGGGCTGACCATCTTCCCGAGGCGGAACACGCCTGGCCGACGGATCTGCCTCAGCCCGAGCGTATAGCTGCGGATGCCCTGGCGATCCCCCTTCCTGATAACAGCGTGGACATTGTGTCGAACTGTCTTTTCCTGCACCACTTGTCGGCTTCGCAGGTAGCCCTGTATTTCGCTGAAGCCATGCGCGTCGCGCGAGTGGCGGTTGTGGTGAATGACCTGGAGCGGACCTGGCTGCACTATCGGCTGGCGAAACTGATGAGTCTTGTCGATCCGAGCCGGTTATCACAACATGACGGGCCGGTTTCCGTGCACCAGGCGTGGACATTCGAGGAGCTCGCAGCTTTTGCTTCGACTACCGGCTACAGTTTCGCGTTGCGACGAGGCTATCTGTTCCGCCTTGGACTGATCCTCTGGAAGCAGGAGCTGCAACCAGGCGCAGTCGAGGAAGCCTGACGGGTTGTTCATATCAACAAAAGAGAAGGGTGCGTCAGGCGGCTGACGCAGTGTCTGCTAGCCTTGCCTCAGAGGTCCGACTTCCGCATCCATGCATATTGCCGCCGCCGCCAGCGCCTTCCCGGAACACTACTACACGCAGCAACAGATTCTTGACGAACTGGCCAGCTACTGGTCGGAACAATCAGATCGGCTTCCGGCACTGAACCGCTTCCATCATCGTGTGGGTGTCGACGGCCGCTACTTTGCGCTGCCAATCACCGAGTACAAGGGCCTGGAGCGCTGGGGTCAGGCAAACGATGTCTGGCTGGAGGTAGCCGAGAAGCTGGGTAGCCAGGCAATCTGCGGAGCGCTTAAGCAGGCCGGTATGCCCAAGGAAGCGATTGGCGCCCTGATTTCGGTTTCGGTCACGGGCATCGCCAGTCCTTCGCTCGATGCACACTTGGTGAATGTGATGGGTCTGCCGACGCACCTTCGGCGTATCCCCATCTTCGGGCTTGGCTGTGTTGCGGGCGCCGCCGGCATCGCCCAGGCAGCCGAGTATGTCCGCGCCTATCCCGACCGCATGGCGGTACTGCTGAGTGTCGAGTTGTGCTCTCTCACATGGCAGCGCGAGGATCTTTCGATCGCCAACCTCATTGCGTCCGGATTGTTCGGCGATGGTGCTGCTGCTGTGCTGGTGACTGGTTCGGATTTCGATCACAAGGGTCACAAGCCGGCGGGGCCTGAAATTCTTGGTTCGCAGTCCAGCTTCTATCCCGGCACCGAAGATGTCATGGGCTGGGACATTTCCGAAAAAGGCTTCCAGATTGTTCTTTCGCCGGATGTGCCGCGCGTGATCAAGGAGAACCTGCCGCGAGACATGGATGGCTTCCTCGCAAAACACGGCCTGGAGCGTGCGGATATTGGCAGCTGGATCCTGCACACCGGCGGTCCGAAAGTACTGGAGGCGACAGCCGCGGCGCTCGAGCTGTCCCCGGAAACCTGTGCGGCGTCATGGGACTGTCTGCGTAAGGTTGGAAATCTCTCGTCGACTTCAGTGCTGCTCGTGCTGGAGGATGTTATGCAGAACCGCAGGCCTGAGCCTGGTACCTATTCAGTCCTGGCCGCGATGGGACCGGGTTTCTGCTCGGAGCTGGTACTGCTGCGCTTCTAGGCGCCTGGGGCGGTATGCCGCATTACGACGCGATTGTTATCGGTGGTGGCCCGGCTGGTCTCGCGGCCTCGATCGCTGCAGCCCGCGCCGGATTTTCTGTGCTGCTGGCGGATGTGCGTCAGCCTCCCATCGATAAACTCTGCGGCGAAGGCATTCTGCCGGATGGCCGTGCAGCTCTCGAGGAACTTGGCGTACATCTTGACGACGAAGAAGGCTGGCAGTTCCAGGGCATTTCCTTCCGTGAAGGGAAGTACACTTTCGGCGGCAGCTTCCCGGGAAAGCCAGGTCTGGGTATTCGGCGGACTGTGCTTCACCAGGCGCTGTTGAAGGCCGCTAAGCGGGAAGGCGTCACGATGCGCTGGCAGACGCGGGCAGAGATGGTTGCTCCGGGACTGGCGCGTTTGGGTGGCGAGGAAGTTGGTTGCCGTTACATCATCGGCGCGGACGGGCAGCGTTCCCTGGTGCGTCAGGCGGCTCGCATGTCCGTCGATTTTGCATCATTGCGGCGCAAACAGCGCCTTGCGACAGGGCGGCACTATGAATGCGCGCCCTGGAGTTCGTTTGTCGAGGTTCACTGGGCCGGTCGGACGCAAGCGTATGTCACACCGGTGAGTGCCTTGGAAGTCGGCGTGGCGTTCCTGTCGTCTGATCCTCTGTTCAGGCCGGAGCAGGCTCTCGATGGCTTTCCTGTATTGCAGGAACGGCTTGCGGGCGCTCGTGTGCTCGGAAGGAGCCAGGGCGGCACCTCGATTGTGCTGCGCCTGCCGCGAGTGGTTGACGGGTCGACAGTACTCATCGGTGAAGCCTCGGGAAGTGTCGATGCCATAACCGGAGAAGGGCTGACGCTACTCTTCCGGCAGGCGATTGCGCTGGGAGTTGCGCTGCAGACCGGGAATCTGCAGCAGTATCAACGCGAGCATCGCCGGATCATGCGTCGGGCAGGCCTTATGTCCAGTCTGCTGCTGGGCCTGGGAGGATATCCGCGCTGGCGTTCCCGCGTATTTCAAGCATTCAGCGCTCAACCGCGAGCGTTTCAGAACCTGCTGGCAGTGCATATCGGCGAACGGCCAAGACTCTTTGGCGAGGGCGGCTGTGCCGGACTAGCCGGCCAACTACTCTTCGGCTGAGTTGCAAGCATCCCGAATCCCTAGAACCATCCGGGATGCCTGGAGTCTTACGGCTGGCTCCTCGGACGGGCCGCGATAAACTGCGCCGGCGTGATGTTGCCGTTGGTGTCAGGCAATCCGGGCACGAGGGTACCAGTGTCTGTCAGCGACGTGGTTGAGATGAGGTGCACGAGATTGTCGCCCCGGGTCGATGCATAAAACGTCAGCGTATCCGGACTGAAGACGCCGGCAATCGGCGCAATGGCGCTGCCGCTGAGTGGTACGCCAGTCAGTGCTCCAGCGGTGCCGCTTGCCGGGATGGTATAGACCGGCAGTTTGGCGCCTCCCGCGGGGGCAGCAGTTGCGGCTGAGTCATACGTCACAACAGCGAGTGCGGAGTTGGGCGAGGCTATGACCTGGTCAATGTTCGAGATGCCATAGCCGGCGAGCGAAAATGCCTGATTCGCCGTGTTCTGAATCGTAAGTGCGGTCGTTACTGGAGGCGTCGCGCCGTTAGCGGGTGCGAGCGGGCAGCCGCCTGTCGGTATCACGATGTCTGAATCCGTAAGCTGTGGCGCGGTGAGCGTAGGGCTGGCCGAAGCGCCGATGACGTGTTGACTATTGGTGGTGGCGACCAGGTGATCGGTCGCGGCCTGCAGAGTTCCAGCCGGTGGGTAGTACACCACCGGGGTGGAGTTTGCCTGTGGGCAGAAGCCGTAATCAGCGCTTGCGGGTGCCCCCGAAATAAACGGTCCGATCGAGGGAACGGCTACGGAAAGGTCGGGTCCACAGAAGGTGTTGTATTTCGTATTGGCATCGTTTGTACCACCTAGACCGGATGGCGGCAGGTTGGCGCCGGAGAGATCTGCCTGGCAGGCATTCGTGATGCCGGTGGCAGGCTGCACATTGCTGTTCACGCCGACATTGGCGCCCAGCGGAACCGTGCTCCAGCCGGTAAACACATTGTGAATATACATCGTGTTGTTGCCGACGATGTAGACGGTCTGACTGTCGGAGGAGAACTGGGCGCGCTGACCCAGACCCCCGAACGTAGTCACGATGCCGCCGGCGGTCGCTGTCGAACCGCCGCTGGTGGAGGTTCCGGTACCGGTGGACGTGCCGGTGCTGCTGGTTCCATTCGAGTACAGATAAAAGACGCCGCGGTTCTGATCGTTGATGAGCAGGGTGTTGCCGTCCGGCGATACGGCCAGCACCACACCAGGCACGGTGGTGTCCTCCTTGGAGATGGCGTTGGTGCTGGTTGAGACCGTCATGAGCTCGCGATAGCTGCCAAAGAAGATAGTCGCGCCGGTCGGGCTCAGGATCATGGAATTCGGCACGTACGGCAGCTTGGTCGGCGTGCTGACACCACCGACTGTGAAGTCCACCGATGAGAAGTACTGCGACTGGGGACTGGCCATGTACAGAATGGTGGAACTGGTGCCGGACGAATTGATGAGCAGCGGATTGCTGACGATGGCGGTGCCGTTCCCATTGATGCCGATCTGGTTGATAGGGGCGGGATTGCAGGTGGGCGGCTGGCAGATGGCCGTAACCGAGGCAGTGGATGGAAATGCGGCGGTGATGCTTCCGGAGCTGCTGATGGGAACATTCTGCGGCTGGGTCGACGCGTACGTAAGCCCCAGGCCGGTAATGGTGACTCCGTTTGTGTCCGTGATGGTGGCGGTAATGGCCTGCGGATTGTTCGGAGTGACGTTAGCTGTGGTGCTGCCGTTGGCGGTAAGTGCGATCGTCTTGGCCGGGCAGGTGTAAAAGTAGCCGGCTGCCGAAGTCGTGGTTCCGCCGGCGGTGTTGCCGCTGTTGGTCGAGGCAGTGATCGCTGTCGAGCCGGGCTGGTTGGCGGTCGCCAGGCCATTGAAGTCGATGGTGGCAATGGTGGCCGTCACCGGTGCATAGGTGAGATGGCCGAGCACATTGCTGCAGCTGGGATAGGTAGTGGAGTTCGGCCCGCATAGCGGGGTAGAGGAGCCTGCGGCGTAGGCAGTGATGTCCAGCTGCGACGTCTGGCCTTGCGAGAGGCACGTACTACCGTTTGCGGGTGGTGTGAGTGGTGTGGACACCAGTTGCACATTACCGATCGCTGGATGAACGTAGATTGCGACGGTGTTGCTGGTGATATTTCCGGCCGAAGCCGTCACGTAGTCGATACCGCTCTTGTTGGTCGGCAGGCAGGTGGTGTACGCTGCGACGCCGCCGGCGGTCTGGCGGTTCCAGGTGCCCGCACAGATTGCGCCCGTCGTCGGATTGATGTCGGCGATCTGGTTGGGGCCGGGGCTGTCCGAAATACCCCAGGTATACGCGCTGACGCTTACCGAGGCGTTGGTGCAGCTCTTCGCGGTCGGCGAGTTGGTGTTGCCGGTTTCTCCGAAGGGTATGGAAAGCCCGGTAGTGTTGGGCAGCAGGGTAATGCTGGCGATTGCAGTATTCTTGGCCCCGTATCCCAGGTTGTTGCAGAAATTCGCGGCAGGATTGCGAGTGCAGCCGGTGACGGCAAGATCAAAGGGAAGGGTTAGGCAAAACAAAAACGCAAGAATCAGATACCGCCGCATGAAACCTCCCCGCCGCAGCATGGCTGCCCCGGCGGTATGTACTGCCACTTCACTGCAAATCTTTGCCTGAAATGTTCCTCATGAGTGTAAAGCAAAGGAGCGGTGACCACCTAGCGGACGGTCACCCCGGTCCGGCGCTGAGCCGCTCTACTGCATATATTCTTCGAACCAGCTGAGGGCTCGCTCGAGGACATCTCTACGATGTTCCGGCAGGCGGAAGGCGTGGCCTTCGTTCGGATAAACCACCAGCTTCGTAGGAACATTCTCTGCTTTGAGGGCATGCCAGAACTCAAAGGACTGCGGCGACGGGCACTCACCATCACGATCGCCGACGACGACCAGTGTGGGCGTCTTCACGTTCTTGATGAAGTCAATGGCTGAGCTCTTCGCGTAAACCTTCGGATCTTCGTAGACAGTGGCCCCGAAGAAGGGCGTCATCCACTGGTCGATCGAATTTTCGCCATAGTAGCTCTGCCAGTTGGCTATGCCGGCGCCGGCTACCGCTGCGTGGAAGCGATTGGTCTGAGTGACGCCGAACATGGTCATGAAGCCGCCATAGCTCCAGCCGGTCAGGCCGAGACGCTTGTCATCGACGGGGTACTGCTTCTCGACAGCATCGACACCGGCAAGCACATCGCGGAGATCACCATAGCCGAAGTCCTTCCGATTGGCCTGCGTGAATTTCTCGCCTTCGCCATAGGAGCCGCGCGGGTTCGGCATCAGTACGAAGTAGCCGAGCGCCGAAAACGGGACGCCGCCATAGCCAACGCCGGGCCAGCGCGGCAACACTGCCGACGACGGTCCGCCATGCACCATCACGATCATCGGATATTTCTTCGAAGGATCGTAGTTGGCGGGTTCGATAAGCCATCCCTGTACGTTGAAGCCGTCATTCTTCCAGTTCACCGACACTGCTTTGCCCCAGGAAGGTTTGAGCTCGGCATTGACCTGGGTCACAGCTTTCGGCGTCGCACCGGCTTCAAGCTTCGCCACAAAGACCTCCGGCGCATGGTCGAACGAAGTATGGATAAAGGCGGCGGTGTTGTCCTTGGCGATGGACAGGCTCAATTCCAGGCGGCCATCGCCGATCGAGGCCGGCAGGGTGAAGAGCTCGGAGCTGTTCAGGGAAGATCCCTCGAGCCGGGCAGTCGACACGCGGCTCATGCCTTTGCTGACGCTGCTGACGATCAGGGTGTTGTCGCTCGTCCACTGCATCCACGCGGGACTGTCCTCGCCCTTTGCGCTGACATTGACAGGTGCGCCGCCAGTCGCGGGAATCACGTACAGATCGCCTCCAGTGGCGCCCTGATCGGACATGAGACCGCCGATGAACGCGATCTTTGAACCATCTGGAGACCAGCGCGGCACGGCGATCTGCATGCCGTGCATTGGGCCTTCGACCGTGGCAGGATCGAGCAGCGCACCGGGATCAAAGGCTGCGCGTCCATTCAGCTTCGCCGGAGGCGCTGCGCCGCCTTCATTCATAACCGGCTGCGTGTAGAGCTTGGCCACCCACCAGTTGTTCTCTCCCGGAGGCGGTGCTGCGACATAGGCCAGCCTGCTGCTGTCCGGCGACCAGTCAAATTCGTACACGCTGAGATCCGGCGGTGTCACCTGCGCCGCCTGGCCGGAGCTCGCATCCATGGTGGCTACGCGCTGCACCTCCAATCCTTCTACGCCGATCACACCAGCCGGCGGCTTCATGGCATCCAGTGCGCCGGACGGGCGTGTCGCGCCTTCGGTATAGAGCAGGGCAAGCTGTTTGCCGTCCGGCGACCAGGCAAGCTCGTGCGCATAACCATGCAGATGGGTGAGCTGCTTCGCTTTCGCTTTCACATCGCTGAGCGTGGCGACAAAGACGTCGTCTTGTGTCACCTTGCCTTCTCCTGGCTTGATTTCACCGGCTGTGGAAGCGCAGTCGGATAGAAATGCCAGCTTCTGCGAGTCGGGAGAAAAGGCGATACCGCTGCTGGAGCATCCAGAGTTTTTACCGGAAGTGAGAAGGCGCTGTGCGTTCTGTCCATCGGGGCCGGCCAGCATGATCTCACTGTCATTGCCGCCGATTACCCACGCCAGGTGCTTGCCATCCGGCGATAGCGCCGTCTGCGAGATGTTGCGAACCTTCTCGAGCGATCCAAGCAGCTGGGTGATCCGAGGATCACTTTTCGGAGCCGCAGCCGCAGCCTCCTGTGCTCTCGCTGGTACGTGCGAGACAAGCGAGAGGGCGAACGCCAGGGCGCAGCCCTGACCAACAGGAGAGTTCAGTCGGAAGTAAAGAGGCATGCGGAAGATGCTATCAGGAGGTGTACCTGCAGGAGTGCCACCGGGAACGCCTCATCCATGAGATCGGAATCTCTCCACTGCGCTCGCTTTGATCGAGATGACCAATGGCGAGCGGGGTAAAGCGTGCAACCAACGGGAGCATCCGTGCCGAGGCACCCTTGCCTGTACGGCCAGTACCCCGCTCGGCTGGGACTTCAGTGGAGAAGGCTGTTGCTGCTGCTGTTCCACTCGTCGACGACGATGCCGAGGTCGTTGAGAACCTTCATGGTTGTCTCTTCTGTCCGGCGGACCTGGGCGCGGTCCTGGCGCTTGGCAGCCTCCGATTCTTCAACAGCCACCACCCGGCCATACGGCCATGCATAGCCGGGGATGGCAGCTAGCGCATCAGGAAGGTCGGTGACGCGGACGTCGACAGTCTGCTTGCGCGCGGCGGTGGGATGTAGCAGCGAACTGCCGCCATCGAGCGGGCTCCCGGTCGTTGGAGGAAACATGATCCGCAACTCGACCGTGTCGCGATGGACAGTGAGAAATGGGTTGGCCCATCCGTCAGCGGAGTGGACAGAGAGATAGCGCCCCTTGGAAGGCGGAGGCACCAGGTTCACTTCGTCACGGTCGGCATCCTCTTTTTTCGCCAGGACCTGTGCCTGTTGCTGACGGTCGATTCGAGCCTGCTGCTCAGGAGACAGCTGCGGCGTAGGGGTGCGATTGCAGCCGGCTGCGAGCATCATGCCGGTCAACGCGAGCAGACAGGTAGCGGGCACGAAGTAAGGAGCGAAAGAAGCAAAGCGCGGTGACTTGGTAAGCGTCATGAGGCAGAACAGTCCTGCCTCCAGCATAGCAATGGCATTCCGCTGGAATGCTGTCGCTTGCGCAAGTGGAGGTAAGAGAACTCCGTTGAAAGCATCAGCACCAGCAACGTCTCTATCTTCCCGGCCAGATTGGAGGACGTTTCTCCAGGAAGGCACGTGTTCCTTCGGCTTTATCTTCCGTGGCACATGCCAGGCCAAAGCGGGCAGCTTCCATCTCCAGTGCCGCAGCAAGCGGCAGGTCAAACCCGGCATTGACCAGCTCTATGCAATTGCGCACGGCTAACGCAGACTGCGCGGCGATACTGTTGGCAAGGGCATGCGCACGCGGGAGCAATTCTGCGGGCGGCACGACTTCTTCAACCAGACCGATGCGCAGGGCCTCAGCGGCGGAGACCATGTCTCCAGTCAACAGCAGCCTGAGAGCCGTGCCTTTGCCGACCAGCCGCGGCAGGCGCTGGGAGCCGCCGTAGCCAGGCACCAGGCCCAGCTTCACCTCCGGCTGACCGAAGCGCGCGCTTTCGCTGGCGATCCGAAAGGTGCAGGCCATGGCGAGTTCGCAACCGCCGCCCAGGGCGAAGCCGTTGACCGCCGCGATGACCGGCTTCCCGCAGTTTTCAATGAGGTCGAAGACAGCTTGACCTCGGGCCGAGATAGCTTGTCCCTGGGTGGCACTCGCCTGCGCCAGTTCACTAATATCAGCACCAGCGGCGAACGCCTTTTCACCGGAGCCGGTCAGGATCACCGCGCGGACCGACGGATCGCTGCTGATGGCCAGAAAAGCAGCCTCCAGGTCATTGAAGAGCGCGCGGTTCAAGGCATTTAGCACCTTGAGCCGGTCCAGTGTGACGACAGCGACAGCATCCTGTATTTCCAGGCGAAGATTCTCGTAAGCCACGATGACGAACTCCTTCTGCCTGAGCGTTTCAGGCCTCTCGCGATGGTACCCTTGTAGCTCATGATCAAGGGCATCACGTTCGTCCGTTCGACCAGTACGGCTTCTGTCTATGACGCCCTGGCGAGCTTCTTTGACACGCTGGGATTTGAGCCGGGTAAGGGCTGGGAGAATGAAGCGAGCCGCGGCCGCCCCTATCTCGCGCCTCTCGCTAACCTTGAGTTTGTGGATGGCATGGCTCCGCTGGCCGCCAACACCCTGGTAGAAGTGACGCAGCTGGATGAGGTGCGAGCCGTTGCCGAGGCATGGCTCACCAAGAACCACGGGACAGAGGTGGCAAAGCAACGCATAACGGGGATTATTCCTACCGACTGGAAATCACGCGCCTTTACGGTTGAGCCGGTGCCAGGAATGATCTTCGGCTTCTGGGAGTGGGAAGACCCTCTGAAAGGCAAGCCGGCGGCGATCGAAGGCGACCTGTCAGCCAATGGTATGAAGTTCGCCATCGTCGTCGCCCGGTGGAACGCGGTCATTACGGATCGGCTGCTGCAGGGTTCGCTGGATGGCATTCTGCGCAGTGGCGGCAAGCGAGCCGACATCGAGATTGTGCGAGTGCCGGGCGCGTGGGAAATCCCCGATGCTGCGCGCAAGCTTGCCGACACGAAAAAGTTTGACGCGGTCATCACCTTGGGCTGCCTGTTGCGCGGTGAGACAGCACATTACGAAGCGATCTACAACGAAGTTTCGCGCGGGATCGGGCAAAGCCAGCAGGAGTCCGGCATACCGCACGCGTTTGGCGTACTCACCTGCGAGACGCTGGAGCAGGCGCTGAACCGCGCGGGCGTCAAAGCCGGGAACAAGGGCTTTGAAGCAGCTGTCGCGGCAATTGAGATGGTGTCAATCCATCGCAAAATCGAAGCCGGCGTTGTGTCGGCAGAGTCGGCAAGATGAGCCCCGGCTGGCAGATCAGCAAGACTCCTTCCGCGCCTGCAATCGAAAACGAAAAGCGGGACGAAGAACTTCCGCCAAAAAGCACTGAGTCGGTTGCGAATACACCGGATACCTCTGGCGAAGCTTCCGTTCTGCCCGCTCGTGACCCGAGGGACATCCCGTCGCATGATGTTGATCGCACTGCGAAGCCGCTGGACACGCAGCGCCGCCTTCTAAGAACGAAGCCGGAAGTGGCGAAGAAGCGTCGTGCAGTCGCTGCGAAGAAGTCGAGTGAAGAACAGGCTGCCCGACCTGCCGTAGCGCCGGCGGCGTCAAAGAAGACGGGCACGCGTCGCAAAGGCCGCGAAATGGCGATGCAGATGCTATTCCAGGCTGATATCGGCAAGCAGACGCCGGAGCAGGTGCGCACCAGCTTCTGGGCTGCTGCCGAGAAGGTCGACCCCGATACCCGCGGCTTTGCTGAAGACCTCTTCCGGGTAGCGACCACGCGAGATGAAGAGATAGATGCCTTGATCGAGGCGCACTCCGCCAACTGGCGACTCCCGCGCATGGCTGCTGTCGACCGCAACCTGCTGCGTGCCGCAACGGCTGAATTCCTCGGCTTCCCGGGAACGCCGGTGCCGATCGTGATCAATGAATCGCTTGAAATTGCCCGCCGCTACTCCGCGCCGGAATCGATCAACTTCCTGAACGGCGTCCTGGACGCCATCTCTCGCAGCCGGCACTGAGTCCTGGCCGGGCACATGCGCTTTTTGCGCTGATGCTTCTGTTGGTCGCACAGGAACGTCAGTCCGCACGAAGCCGCGCATTCGGGAAATCCGCCCGGTGATCTACTATGCTGCAGAGACTGCCATGAACCTCGACCAAATCCAGAGCGCACTTCGCGACCAGTCACTGGATGGCTGGCTATTTTATGACCATCATCACCGCGACCCGATCGCCTACCGCATCCTCGGACTGAGTGCGACTGCGCACGTGACGCGCCGCTGGTTCTACTTCATCCCGGCCCATGGCGAGCCGCTCAAGCTGGTGCATCGCATTGAGTCCGGGCGTCTGGACACACTGCCTGGCGCTGTGAAACAGGTCTACTCCTCGTGGCAGGAACTGGAAGAGCAGCTGGTGACAATGCTGGCTGGCGCCACGACGATTGCGATGCAGTACTCGCCGCGCAACGCCATCATGTATGTCTCGATGGTGGATGCCGGAACGATTGAGGTGCTGCGTGAACTGGGAAAAACGATTGTCAGTTCTGCGGACCTGATCACCCAGTTCGAAGCAGTTCTCAACAGTGCGCAGATTGCCAGCCACTTCGAAGCGCAGAAGCTGATCGATGAAATTCTTGCCGAAGGCTTCAAAACAATCGGCAACCGTGTTCGCTCGGACGGGCAGACCAACGAATTCGCGATGGTCGAATGGCTTTCAAGTGCCATGCGACGCGCCGGCCTCACCTGGGAAAATGGCCCGAATGTGTCGGTGAACGCAAACAGCTCCGACTCGCACTATGAGCCAACCGCCGCCTCTTCGCAGCCGATCCGCGAAGGCGATTTCGTACTGATCGATATCTGGGGCAGGCTGGATCAGCCTGACAGCTGCTACTACGACATTACGTGGACAGGCGTTGTGGGCCGCGGTCCGTCTGCCAGGGAGCTCGGCGTGTTCGAAGTGGTGCGCGACGCCCGGGATGCAGCGATCCAGGTGATCCAGCAGGCCTACAAAGCGGATCAGCCGATCGAGGGCTGGCAGGCCGATGATGCCGCCCGCTCCGTGATCCGCGATGCCGGGTATGGAGAGTACTTTACCCATCGCACCGGCCACAGCATTGCGGCGGAGATTCATGGAACCGGCGCGCACCTCGACAACCTTGAGACGCATGATGAGCGCCTGATCCTGCCGCATACCTGCTTCTCAGTGGAGCCGGGGATATACCTTCCTGAGTTCGGCATTCGCAGTGAGGTGAACATGATCACCAGCCTGACCGAAGCAGTGGTCACAGGGCGCATCCAGACGGAACTTGTGCGTATTTAGCAGGGCAGACAGGGTCGCACATGGCCTCGCCTGCTCCTGTATAGTCGAAAAGGAACGATGGCTACCCGCTTAGAGACGACCACAGGCACCCCTACTGGCACGACCGCAGCGAGCAAGGCCGCAATGGTATCGCTGCCCCTGATCGCCGGATGGCTGGTCCCGGGCTTGGGTCATGTCTTGGCGAAACGGCCTATCCGTGGCGCTCTGATCTTCGCTTCCATCACCCTCATGTTCGTGCTGGGCCTGCTGATGCAGGGCAAGCTGTACATGCTGAACACCGGCGACCTGCTGGAGATGCTTGGATTCGTTGGCGACCTCGGCTCGGGCATCCTGTACCTGATCGGGAGGCTGGGCGACTTCGGCCATGGCGCCGTGCAGATTGCGACCGCGGACTACGGCTCCAAGTTCATCGTGGTCTCCGGCCTGCTGAACTTCATCGCTGCGATCGATGCGCACAACATCAGCATCGGGAGGAAGCAGTGACCTTCGCGCCTTCGCACTTCACAGCCGTGCTGCTGTTTGCGACCTTCGCTTCTACGGTCTTCGGGATCACGCAGCGTTCGGTGCCGAAAGCGATGTTCCGCTACGGAGTGTATTGCTGGGTGCTGTTCGTGTTCTCCGTGATCATCGGTGGCTGGGTGATGTACTTCATCAAGCACTAAGAGAGTAGTGGCTTAAAGGTAATAGCGGCCGTTACTCGAAAATGCACCCATCGTTGTAGCGGTTTGCCCAACGTTGTATCGATTTTGAAAATCATTGGCGGTTACTCTTCGCTCATGATTACCGGGCCACAGGGCTCCTGCAGCAGGCAGCGCGGTCTCCGGCTGATACTCGCGTCCAGTTGCTTCCTGATCACATCGATCGTGGCCATGACCACCTGGTACGCAACAATCGACTCCAACAGCTACCTGGACATAGCCCGGTTTGTCTCTGAGCGGAACTGGGCGGCAGCGATCAATCCATTCTGGGGCCTCTCCTACGCATGGATTCTCGGCCTGTTCTTCAGCCTGCTAGGAAGAGTACCTCTTCGCGAACTGCTGGCTATCCGGCTGGCGAACGTTCTCATGCTGCTGTTTACAGTCATGGCTTTCGATTACCTGCTGGGCGGTCTGCTGCTCTTCATGCGCCAGCGGGGCGACCGGAGAAAACCGCTCCTGGATGAGCGGTCGATATGTTTTGCCGGCTATGCTCTGCTGCTCTGGTCCTGTTTCTGCCTGAATTTCCCCAGCCGAATCAGTCCGGACATGTTGGTCACTGCCATCTTCTTCGTCGCAAGCAGCCTCCTGTTGCGCATTGCGCAGCACCTGCAGGTCTTCCGCAATTCGGTCTTATTCGCGCTGACCCTGGTAGCCGGCTACTACACCAAGGCTGTCTATGTGCCGCTCGGTCTTGTCTTCCTGTGCTGTTGGACTCTGCTGCTCCTCCGGGCAAGAAGACTATGGCCGGCTCTTCCAGCATCACTCCTGGTTCTGGCTGCCGGCTGCGCTCCCTACTATCGCGCTGTTGCCCGGCAAACCAAGGGCGTGCCCAATGCGGCGACCCTGAACTATGCCTGGCATGTGAATGACCTGTGGTACTTCGAACACTGGCATGGCGAAGGCGAGAACGTAGGCAGGCCCATCCATCCTACCAAGCAGATCACCCATGGGCTGCGCGCTTACTCCTTTGCCGAGCCGATCCACGCGACCTATGCCCCTTGGTACGACCCCTCCTACTTCTACGCCGGCTTCCGGACGAGCTTTATCCCTGCCAACGAGGCCAGGACTTTAAAGGAAACAGTGCCTGGAACCCTTCGCGAACTTGGAGGCAAGCCGGTTCTCTGGATCGAAATATTCTGCCTGGTGGTGTTCGTCTCCGGCAGAAAAGCGAGTTCCCGTCGCAGCAGTCAGGCGCTCATGGAACTGTGGCCGATGGTGGTTCCCTCTCTGGCAGGCTGTGCCATCTACCTGGCCGTGCATATGGAACTGCGCTATATCCAGCCCATGGTCTGCTGTCTCATGCTGGCACTGCTTTCATCCCCGCGCAGGGGCGACGAGACCGCGGACGATCGTTTTCCGGGCCTCCCGACGCTGACAGCATCGCAGGCTATGGCGGCGCTTATGCTCACGGTGGCCGTACTTTCCGTGGCGGCCCGTGTGCGCCACGTGGTTGATTATGTCAGCGTGACCAACCCTCTAAAACGCAATCCTCAGTGGATCCTTGCAGAGCGTCTGCACACCATGGATCTCCCGAATGGGAGCAGGGTTGCGGTCATCGGCAGTGGCGTGGATTGTCTGTGGGCATTCTTAGATGACATGCGTGTCGTAGCCGAAGTGCCGCGTGATTACGGAACCCCGGTTCGCCCCGGGGATGCGGATGCATTCTGGACAGCCCCAGCAGCAATGCAGCGGGAAGTACTGGCAGCTTTTGAAAATGTCGGGGCAGACTTCGTCATCGCTGACCCGAAGACCACGGTGCTCCCGGCGTCGGACTGGTTCCCGATCAAAGACACCGGCTACTATTACCACGCACTCGGTCCTCATCCTCAGAGCGAGGTGATGAGAGCCGCGGGTCGCTGAGTCGCCTTGCAACGAACACTCAACGAGATCTTGGCATGCGCGTCCAGACCATGGCGTCGAAAGTGTGACGGGTGTGGAAGCCGAGACTGCGGTATAGTTCGACCGCCGGCGCATTCTCCGTGGTCACCGTCAGGGTCAGAGCCGCGAAGCTGATCTTCCGCAGCAACCTTGCGCAATCCTCCATCAACAGGGTGGCCAGTCCCATCCGGCGGTAGGGCGGGGCAACGCAGATCTGGGTGACGTGCGCTGTGTCGGCGCCGACGCGGGAACACAACAGCATGCCCGCAATCTCGTCCTTACCGCGCTCGATCATCACACGCGAGGCTTCCGGGTCAAAGATCCCGCAGCCGGGAAAGCGCACAATATTGTGCAGGAAGCGGAGTGACCCCGCCGTCGTCTGGTACTGATCGTTGATACGAGCGTCCAGATGCCCCTGATAAGCGAGTGCAATCAGGCGCCCGGCGGCTGCGAAATCACTATCACGCCAGGAACGGGATTCGATGTGGGCCGGCAGCGCAATAGCCGATGGGGGGAAGACGGGAGGACTATCCAGCTCCAGTTCCATGAAGAGACGCTGGTAGACTTCGAAACCTGTTTCGGCGAACAGGGCGGCGTGCTCGCCGTGTGGATGCAGCAGCAGCTGCGTTTCGATTCGGTCGACACCCGGTGAGTTCTGCAGAAGTTCGAGCAGGTGGCGGATCAGCCTTGCCTCGACCTTGCGGGGGTCGTCGCAGAGAGTCGGCGCACCGAAGACGTCGCCAATCACGGCCTTCGCACTTTCATAGACGCAGAAGATATAGCCGCACAGCCGGTCGCGCTCGATAGCGACATAGCCGGGCAGTACGTGCGAATCGAGGTAGTCGAGCAGCAGGTTGGCCGACGACCGATAGTCCCAGCGCAGCCGGTCACTCCACACACGGCTTTCCTCAGCCAGTAATGGCCTTAAAGTAGCGGCGGAAAAGTGCCGAAGATCCAGGATCTCCGGCGGGGCTGCGGTGGCCATGACGGTTCACTTGCTAGGGGAGAGTGCGGTGCCGCTTCAGGCAATACAGCGGACCGGCAGAAAGCATCTGAAAACGCTTTCGGATCACCGGAAACTGCAGGCGCCTGGGAGCGAAGACCCGCTCGCAGCATGGAAGACTCACCTTAGTTTTTGAGTGTAAGCGAGCCCGCGTGCCCGGGCAAAGGTGTGGCTGAAGATCGTGCACAGTGGTACCAAATGTGCACCTGCTTTGGAACGGTCAGCGTCCGGAAGAACGCGAGACTGCTTTGCTCGGCTCAATCCGGTAAATGGAAAGGCGCTGTGCAGGATAGGAGAAAAGCGGCTCGTAGGTCCGCCCCTGCAGCAGTTTGCCCAGGCTGTCTTCGGCAGTATCCCGAACTACCAGGATATGGCCTTCCTCCGGCACATGGATCTGGCTGGAAGGAACGCGTTCGCCGCCCCGGTCGCTTACCTGTTCATAATCGAGCACCCGGTGATTGCGATAAAACGACAGTCCAAACTCGGCATCACGACGCACCCTGAAGACGGCTACAGGTTCGCCGGGCCTGGAGACCTGCTCGATGAGGCGATCCAGCGGCCGGGAGGAGAAGGCGAAGTCTACTAACTGCACAGTGGTCTTGGTCGCGCCAACAGCAGGGATTTTCCAGAAAGGCCCGATGCCGAAGATGAAGAACAGCAGGATCACCAGCGGCAGGATCGTCGCG
>CAZZUX010000066.1:7891-21541 GCA_964657395.1 uncultured Ktedonobacteraceae bacterium | reverse complement strand
GGGAACTGGCTCGCCGCCATGGCGGACAACAGGAATTTGGGCGTGGGTCGCATACTCTCCGCAGCAAAACAGAAGGGGCTCGGTTGAGCCCCTTCAGTAAGTGTACGTGGTTCCTGTTTACTGGTGCGCGTGCCCGGGCGAAGCTGGAACATTCGCATGAACCCCGGCAAGCGCTTCCGGCGTCTCCTCGCGAAGTTCCGGCAACGGACCCTCAAGGGCAATCTTCAGCACCTCGTCCATCTGCTCGACAAAGTGAAGCTTCATCGCTGACTTGAGGAGAGGAGGCAGGTCTGCCAGGTCCTTCTCATTGTCCTTCGGCAGGATTGCTTCGAAAATACCCGCACGGTGCGCGGCGAGCAGCTTTTCCTTCAATCCGCCAATCGGCAGGACCTTGCCACGTAACGTGATCTCGCCGGTCATGGCAAGATCGCGACGCACCGGAATCTTCGCTAGAGCACTTGCAAGACCGGTCGCGATCGTGATGCCGGCAGATGGACCGTCCTTCGGAATGGCTCCCTCAGGTACGTGCACGTGAATGTCGACATTGCGGTAGAAGTCCTTGGCAAGACCAAGATGCTGAGAGCGGCTGCGCATGTAACTGAGAGCCGCCTGGGCTGACTCCTGCATGACATCGCCGAGTTGACCAGTGAGGGTCAACTTGCCTTTGCCGTCCAGAACTTGCACTTCGGTTGAAAGGATGCTGCCGCCTACTTCCGTCCACGCCAAGCCAGTCACAAGGCCGACTTCCGACTTCTCATGCACCTGCGAATCGCGGAACTTGGCGATCCCTAGGAAATCATGAACATTCTCAGCTGTGATCGTTTCCTTGTGCTTGGCTCCGTTTTCAACCACTCTGCGGGCGGTCTTGCGGCACACATTGCCAAGCTCGCGTTCAAGGTTGCGAACGCCCGCCTCCCGTGTGTACGCGCGGATGATCTCGGTGAGCGCATCATCACTGAACGTAATGTTCTCTTCCGTCAGACCAGTGCCTTCACGCTGCTTCTTTACCAGGTACTGCTTGGCAATCTCCAGCTTCTCGACTTCCGTGTAACCATGCAGCCGCAGGATTTCCATACGGTCCTGCAACGGCCCCGGAATGGTGTGCAGTACGTTGGCTGTGGCCACGAACAGGACATTCGACAGGTCGTACTCGACGTCGAGGTAGTGGTCCTGGAAGCTGGTGTTCTGCTCCGGATCAAGCACCTCGAGCAGCGCCGAAGCCGGATCGCCTCGGAAGTCCGAAGCCATCTTGTCGACTTCATCCAGCATGAAGACAGGATTCTTTGTCCCAGCCTTCTTCATAGACTGGATAATCTGACCCGGCAGTGCGCCGATGTACGTCCGACGATGACCGCGAATTTCAGCTTCGTCTCGCACACCGCCCAGCGACATACGAACGAACTTGCGTCCAGTCGCCTTCGCGATCGACATGCCGAGCGAAGTCTTACCGACACCCGGAGGCCCGACAAAGCAAAGAATCGATCCCTTAGGATTCTTCACAAGCTGACGTACGGCGAGAAACTCGAGAATACGTTCCTTGATCTTCTCAAGCCCATAATGGTCTTCGTTCAGCACCTTCTCGGCGACTTCGATGCTGCGAGTTTCCTTGGATCGCTTCTTCCATGGCACAGCCAATAGCCAGTCGAGATAATTGCGTGACACGGTCGACTCTGCTGACATCGGCGGCATAGCCTCGAGCTTCTTCAACTCCTGGATGGCCTTCTCAAACACATCCTTCGGCATGCCCGCCTGGTCAATCTTCTTCTTCAATTCATCGAACTCGCTTTTTTCCTGCTTGCCGAGTTCCTTCTGAATCGCCTTGATCTTCTCGTTGAGGTAGTACTCTTTCTGCGCCCGTTCCATCTGCCGTTTTACCCGGCTCTGGATGCTGCGATCCATGTTCAGCTTTTCAATCTCAACGTCAAGCACATCGGCAACGCGCGACAGACGCTCCATCGGATCGAAGACGTTCAGCAGTTCCTGCTTTTCTTCAATGGAAAGCTGCAGGTTGGCAGCGATGGTGTCTGAGAGCTTAGCCGGCTCATCCATGCGGACAGCCGCGATCATCGTTTCGTAGTTCAGGCTCTGCTGCAGCTTTACATACTGCTCGAACAATGAAGTCACACGCTGCATCAAGGCTTCTGTCTGTGGACCGATCTCAGGCAGCACCTTGCTGGTACGCACAGTCGCCACAAAGAAGCCGTCCGTGTCGTTCATGTCAACTGCTTTGGCGCGCTCGATGCCTTCCACCAGCACCTTGATGTTGCCGTCCGGCATCTTCACGCTCTGCACAATATTGCCGATTGTGCCAACCGGATAAATATCCTCAGCCTTCGGTTCATCGATGCTCGCGTCATGCTGCGTAGCGAGGAAGATCTTCCGGTCGCCATTTAACGCTTCTTCCAGTGCACGCACGCTGGACTCGCGGCCAACGACAAATGGCGTCATCATGTACGGAAAGATCACCATGTCCCGGATCGGCATCATGGGCAACTTGCGTACGTCGTTCTTGTCGATTTTCTCTTTCACTTCTTTTGGTTCCTTTGGCTGACTCACGCGAATTCCTTCCGCCTCTTACCTTCACACATCAAAGAGAGAAGAGCACCATTCATTCCGAAACTTGTTCCAGGAACAACTCTTCGTTTTGATGGTGCTCTTGCGTATTTGACGTTCATTAGCCCGGGCTGGATTCAGCCGGCAGCGGAAGCTAGCCTGCTTTATCCAGCAATGTCACCGATAGATCACGCTTTTGAACCATTTCGGCGGTAATGTCCAGATCCTTGATCTTCTTGTTGCTGGGCAGGTGGTACATCAGATCCAGCATCAATTCTTCAAGAATCATGCGCAGCCCACGCGCGCCAACCTTGCGGGCCAGCGCTTCCGTCGCGACTGCCTTCGAAGCAGCAGCATCAAACTTCAGCCGCACTCCCTCGTATTCAAATAAACGCTGGTACTGCTTCAAAATGGCATTCCGAGGCTTGGTCAGGATTTCTACCAGCGCCACCTCATCCAGTTCGTCCAGGATGCCGATCACCGGCAGACGTCCAACAAACTCCGGGATCAAACCGAACTTGATCAGGTCCTGTGGTTCAGCCTTGCGAAGCAACTCGTTATCACGTTGTGCCGGCAGCACTTCTTCTTCCTTCGCCGACTTGTCATTCACCGGCTTGAATCCGAGTGCTTTTTTGCCCACCCTTCGTCCGACGATCCGCTCCAGTCCCACGAAGGCGCCGCCGCAAATAAACAGAATATTCGTCGTGTCGACCGGCGTGAATTCCTGGTGGGGATGCTTGCGGCCGCCCTGCGGAGGCACATTGGCAACCGTACCTTCCAGGATCTTCAACAGCGCCTGCTGCACGCCTTCACCCGACACGTCTCGCGTGATCGAAGGATTCTCGTCCTTGCGACCGATCTTGTCGATCTCATCGATGTAGATGATGCCCGTCTGGCAGCGAGCCACGTCACCATCGGCCGCCTGCAGCAGTTTCAGGATGATGTTCTCGACATCTTCACCCACGTAGCCGGCTTCCGTGAGGGTAGTCGCATCGACAATAGCAAACGGCACATCAAGCATCTTCGCCAAGGTGTGCGCCAGCAGCGTTTTGCCGCTTCCAGTCGGACCAACCAGCAGGATGTTCGATTTAGAAAGCTCGACATCGCTGCCCCGCGTCCGGTTCATCTGGATGCGCTTGTAATGGTTGTAAACAGCTACTGCCAGCTTCTTCTTGGTCGTATCCTGGCCAATCACGTACTCATCCAGAAACGCCTTCACTTCCTGCGGTTTAGGCAGATGTGCCGGTGCTGCCCCCGTCTGAGTCTCACCCCGGTCGTCTTCAAGAATGGAATTGCAGACGGCTACGCACTCGTCACATATATAGGCCCGAGGGTAGTCACTGGGTGAGGAGATGAGCTTGGCAACAGCATCCTGCGATTTATGGCAGAACGAACAGCGAAGCGTTTCGTCGGATCCCGTGCGCGTCTTCATGCGGCTACTCCCCTTAGAACACTGTTCCTGCCATCCTGCCAGCAAGAAGGCGTTCTGTCACTCCCACCCTCAGGTACGGGGGCGGTCGATGATCTCGTCAATGATCCCGTATTCCTTCGCCTGGTTCGCGTTCATGATGAAATCGCGTTCCACATCCCGCTCGATCCGCTCGAGCGATTGTCCGGTGTGCTTTGACATCAACTTGTTGGTGATTTCGCGGATCCTGAGAATCTCGCGAGCGTGAATATCGATATCCGTTGCCTGGCCAGACAGTCCGCCCATGGAGGGTTGGTGGATCAGGATACGTGAATTTGGCAACGCAAACCGCTTGCCTGCCGTACCACTCATCAACAGGAAGGCCCCCATGCTGGCCGCCTGCCCGATGCAATACGTCACAACATCGTTCTTGATGAATTGCATGGTGTCATAGATCGCCAGGCCGGCTGTGATCGAACCACCCGGTGAATTGATGTAAAGCTGGATGTCTTTCTCAGGATCGTCTCCAGAAAGAAACAGCATCTGTGCGATGACAAGGTTGGCGATCATGTCATCGATCGGCGTGCCCAGAAAAATAATATTGTCGCGCAGCAGACGGGAGTAAATGTCGTAGGCGCGCTCGCCCCGACTCGTCTGCTCGATAACCATGGGTACCAGTGCCATGTTCTTCCTTATCTCACGTGTGCGGAGCCACTCTTTCCGTCCAGTGGTCTCCTGGTTTTACTTCTCTCCAGCTACCCGCATGCTGACTGCACTGGAGCGCCGTACGTTACCCTGCTGCTCGGTACCAGTCTAAATGCCTTGTCTGTTACAGGCGTTCCAACAGCACTGCTCCAGTTTTATCTCTCCGAAGTTGTTCCCGGATTCTAGCGATGCTCCCATCCTTCGTCAAACGCGCTCGAAGGTCTTCCGCAGGCTCGCGCATCTGCACTGCTAATATCTGCAATTCGCGATTTACCTCGTCTTCACTCACTTGAATATTCTCAGCATCCGCAATCTTGTCCAGCAACAACATGCCCTTTACCTCGGCAGCAGCCGCGTCATGCTGCGCCGCACGCAGTCGTTGGAAGTCAAGCTTGCGCATATCATCAGGGTTCATGCCCTGAGCCGCCAGCGCGCGCAAGCCGCGGTCCAGCCGCACATCAATCTGCTGCTGTACCAGCGTCTCGGGAACAGGGAACTGGTACTTCGACGTCAACGCTTCCATCAGGCTCTCGCGCGTAGCATTCTCACCCTGCTGCTGCTTCTGGTTCATCAGGTGTTCACGCAGCTTTGTCTTGAAATCATCAAAGGTCTCGTAGTCACCAAGCTCCTTCGCGAGATCGTCATTCAACTCTGGTTGAATTCGCTTCTTGATCCCCTTGATATCTACGTCGTAACCGACCGTCTTTCCAGCCAGGCGCGCCTCGCCGAAGTCGGCGGGATATGTAACCTCAAATGTCAGAGGCTGTCCCACTCTGGCACCGCGCAGCACGTTGCTGAAGGCCTCCAGCGTATTCTTGCCGCCCACTTCCAGGGCAACGTCTTCTGCTTCAAGCGGTTCATCCAGAACCGGCGCCTCTGTCTCGCCCTCGGCAGGTTTCATCTGTCCTTTAAAGCTGATCTGCGCCCAGTCGCCATCCACCAGCGACCGCTCTTCTTCAATCGTCTCCATGGTCGAGCGGGAGTCCCGCGCGCGCTCAAGCTCCGCTTCGAACTCTTCTTCCTTCAGGTTGGTGTCGAGCTTCTCGACCTTCACATCCTGGTAGCCATCAATCGAAATCTCGGGCAGCACTTCAAACACGGCCTTGAAATAAAGCGGCTGGCCGTCTTCCATCCGCATGTCCACAACCTGCGGCTGCGACACCGGCTTCAGCCCGTTGGCCTCAATGGCTTCGCGGAAAGGCACAGGCATCACCTGCTCCAGGACGTCCTGGCGAAGCGACTCTCCGAAGCGCGAGCGTATCAGCGACTCCGGCACCTTGCCCGCGCGAAAGCCCGGGATACGTGCCTGCTGCTGATACCGTTTGGTGATTTTCTTGAATGCTTTCGATACCACGTCGGCATCAATCGTCACTTCAACATCCCGCGTGCATTCAGGATTCATCGCCGGGCCATGGTTGTGACCCTCATGCGTGTGATCATGTCCCTCGTGGGAATGGGCTGCATGGTCGTGGCCGGTCGTTTCCAGGGCAGTGTTCTCAGCGACAGCGTTCTCTGCGGTTGTCTCAGCAGTCTTCTCAGCGGTTTCGGTGCTCAACGTAATGCCTTCCAGAAAAAATGTGTCGCTTGCGCGATCGTCTCGCGTTGGAAAAGGGAAGTGCGGCGGCTGTGCGGCGGGAACGAATGCAGGGCAGCGCCCCAAAACCTTTAACTGCGATCAAGCCGTCTCGCATGCGAAAGCGACTCTGCTTTATGGTAAGGGGCTTTCGAGAGGGGGTCAAACGACCAGGGCCGTAAGGTGCATCGCCACCGACAAGTGCTGCCGCGCTGTCAGGCGATTGATTGTTCCGAGTCAAGTGGCCGGCGCACATGAGACAGGAATCGCTTGTCCGCAGCACCCATCATGCGGAAGTTCTCCCGCGCCATCGATAAACTCAATGTTCCGTTGACCGTGCCGCGAACCACGTCGGCATCATCGTCGTCCTGACCGTCATCCTGCCACCAGCAGACCGGGCAAAGTCCTCCCGCATCAGGTCGGCTCAGCGTACGGAATCCACAACAGAGGCAGCGCGTTCGCTCGTCGGCAGGCATGACTCTAAAGACGCATCCTTAGAACCAAAGTTGCAGTTTCTGGAGGCTTCAAATTTGAAAACGCGGTGGCAGCATACCCGATTTCAGCCCCCAGGAATGCTGCCTAGCGATTGAGTGCGGCCCTACTTGCCGGGCGTGAATAGCTCCAGCTTCACATGCCACGTAGTTGACTGCCCCGGCTTTAGCGTGACCATGCCTGTGTCCATGCCGTGCCATACCTTGCTGAACGGATCGCCGAAGTTGAATTGCTCTTCCACGGCGACAAACTGCTTCGTTGGCGGAGCGTACACCTGCACCGTCTTGATCTCCGGTGACAGACCGATGATGTTCATACCGTAGTTCGCCTTCGGATCCGTCAGCTTCACTTCCACTTTGCCGCCGGTGCGCTTCAGGTCAGAGAAGTTGTCGTCGAGAAAGTGATTGTCGAGCGGCACACCATCAGCCTTGGTGTAGTCATACACGGTTCCCTTCACCGGCTTCAGCTTGCCAGTGGGGAAGACGTCGTCATAGTTGTTCACTTCCGCCAGCTTGTCCCCAGGGATTTCGAGGCGCGCCTGTGTACGATCGCCGCTCGGTATCGCAAAGTAGGGATGCCACCCGATAGCCATCGGCTCGGCTTCGTTGCCGACGTTCTTCGCGGTGATGGTGACGTCGACTGCGTCGCTCTTCAATTCAATCTTGAAGTCGACATCCGTCTCCGAAAGCCAGTGGCCACCGAAGTTGCCGCCGTGAATGATTCCGGTCACTGTCTGTCCATCCGCACTGTCGGCAACCTTCACGTCCTGCACCTGCGCCGCCAGGATCAACCCGTGGATGGCATGCTTCTCGGCGCCCGGCTTCTTGCCCGACCAGTTCGCCGGCAGCGTCAACGTATGACCCTGCCATGTCGTCGTCAAAGTCTTGCCATCGTCCGACACCTTGCCGCGGATGCGGTTCGGATAGGGAACCAGGAACGCTCCGCCGAAGGAGGTGCTATTGCTGCCGTTATAGTCGCTGGCATCGCCATTCAGTTTGGCCGCAGCCTCACTGAGCGATGGCGCGAAAAACAGGTTCGTTTCACCCTTGCCAGGCAGGTTGGCAGTAATTTGAAAAAGATTCATGCCGCGTCCGGGAAGGATCGTCGCCGACAAAAACTCCGGCTTTGCGCCATTGCTGGTAGCAGCCCGCTTGAGCACGACCACGTCTTTGCCGCCCGCCTGCGGAGTCGCAGCTGCCGGCTGCGTTGCAGCAGGAGAATTGTCCGGCGTTGATGCCGGCTTACAACCGTTGATCATCATCATGGACACTGCGAGCGCCGCTCCTGTTGCCGCATGGCCAAGAGCCTGCGGGATCCACTTACCAACTGACCTCATCATCATGCCGTCCTGTTTACTTTGCAAAATCCTGTCACCTCAAGTGCACCAGCGGCGCCTGTTCACCATGCGCCACTTTTTAGCCACCTCATTCTAGACGCAATCTCCATCACCATGCCTGCTCTCCTGCGTTCCTACTAAGATTACGGGGTGACTCCCCACGCAGCTAAGCCTGAACTCTCCTCGATCCGGCCATCCGCCGATGTATCTGCCCTCGAGGACCACACCGGGAGACTCATCGCATGTGAGCGGTGTGCTCGCCTGCGTGCCTATTGCGCTGCGATCGCAGAGCGCCGCCGCCGCGCCTACTTGCATGAAGAATACTGGGGGCGCCCGGTACCATCGTTTGGCGACCCTGACGCACGCCTGCTGATCCTGGGACTCGCACCCGGCGCCCACGGCTCCAATCGCACCGGCCGCCCCTTCACCGGCGACGGATCCGGCAACTTCCTGTATCCCGTGCTCTATGACGCTGGATTTGCTTCGCAGCCTACGTCGGTCTCGCGCGGCGATGGATTGCGACTGCACGATGCCTGGATCACCTCAGTGGTCCGATGCGCGCCGCCCGACAATAAGCCTTCGCCTGAAGAGCAGCGCAACTGCGCACCCTGGCTTGATGAAGAATTGGCATTGTTGAAGCGGCTGCAGGTAGTGGTCTGCCTTGGAAGAATCGCCTGGGATGGCTATCGGGCTCATCTCAAGCGCACAACAGGATCCCTTGGGAAAGCTAACTTCGCGCACGGCGCTGAATACCGTCTTGGAAATGGGCGCATCCTCATCGGTAGCTACCATCCATCTCTGCAAAACACAAATACCGGAAGGCTGACGCGGCCTATGTTCCTCGGCATCTTCAGCCGCGCACGTGCGTTACTGTCGCCGTCCGCCAGTTAGGAGCGCAGGCTGCAAGCCACTAACAGCTGTACTAATGCGCGTTACCGCCCCTCAGTTTGTTACCTTTTAGGCACAACTCAGGGGACATCTTCGTGTTCTCGCCATTGCATCCAGTAAGAAGGAAAGCAGGGCATGAAAGTAGACATCCTCGTATTTGTACTGGTTGTGCTGATCGTGGGTGTCTTCCCGGTTTGGCCATACAGCCGTAATTGGGGCTACGTCCCGTCAGGCGGCATTGGTGCCATCGTCGCCATCCTGATCGTCCTTCTTCTTCTGCACATCATCTGAACCGACCCTTGGCATGACAAAGGTCTGGAGCGGGAGACCGGGATCGAACCGGCGACATTCAGCTTGGGAAGCTGACGTTCTGCCACTGAACTACTCCCGCGCAATGTGTCATCGTCGCGGCAAAGATGACCTGCAAAAGTATTGCAGTTATGAGGGCCGGTGGCAACGTCCGGCCGTCGACCGCGAGCCTGTCTAGGGCCCTTCACGACGGACCGCCTGGAGAGCCGGTCGCAATCAACTCGAAAACCTCTGCAGCGTAGGCGTCCGCAAACGGAATGTTCACACCACGCTGCCAGTCAGACTGCGAAAAAAGACCCATCTCGCGATTGCTCATGATGGAGCGAAGCCGGAAGGTGCCAGGCGGCATCTGCGACAACTCCACCTTTGCCGCCTCTGCCCCCGACTTGTTGCGAAATAGAACGAGAATGCCATCGCCGCTTTGCGCAAGCCGGGCATAGCCGTCCCATGTAGCCGCTGAAACCTGCTGCCAGCTGCCAAGCGGAAAGAAGCTCTCACTGATGCGCACGCGTCTGCGCAGTGCTTTGAACCACAACAGCTTCTCGTGATACCACGCTCGATCCGCGACACTGAGCTGCCGCAGGTCGCCAAGCAGCAGAGGCGCAGAGCCGATAGCCGTCGCGAAGCTCTCCTCGATCGTCGGCAACTCCGCGTGCAGGTTGCCGATCAGCATACTCTCAACAGGCATGGAAGCAGCACGCTGATATAGCAGCTGCCGTGCCTGGCGGGGGCCCGCCGAGCCGGGCTGCGTGTCATCCACATTGCTCATCCAGTCGAGATCACCGGCAGCTAGAAGGCCGGCGTCGATGATGTGCTTCTGTCCCCAGAGCTCGAAGGTCAGGTCCAACAAAACCTCCGGATGCTTCTTGTAAACCTCGCTGGTAACTTCCGCGATCCCTTCGTAGATCATGTTCAACGACTCTGCCCAGCCGCGATGGAAGTGCCCCTTTGCCCAGCAGCCGGGCGCTTCGCCATAAGCATTAAAGATCGTGGTGATATCGAGCTTCACGTACGCCAGGTGAAAACGCTCAATCGCGTCATGGATACGCGCCGCTGCTGCCTCACGGAACCCGCTGGCGAGACACATCACCGCCTTCGCGCCACCCATCGTCCCCGTGGTCTTTACATTGCCTTCAATGTCGCGCGAAGCCCATTCCGGATGACTGCGATAATCCGGAGTGTTCATTCCGATTGCAGCCATTGGCATCCACAATCCCAGGCGCATGCCTTTCGACTCCACTGCTTCCAGGATCGGAGCCAGCCCACCGGGGAACGAGGTGAGATTGACAGTATTCTCGCCGTACTCCAACTGCCAGCCGTCATCGATTGTGAAGACATCCATCCCCATGGCTGCGGCTGCATTGGTCAGGTCCATCGTGATGGCCTTATTGATTCCGCGTTGGAAAGGCTCCCAGGTGTTGTAGATCCATGGCGGCCCGGTCTTGTCCACTCTTCGCACCAGCGTCTTCGCTGTGAAGTTCGGAAGCACCCAGCGGGGATCCTGAAAGCCATGACCACGCTGGAAGGTGACCAGCGAAATGTTTGCCGAGGTGAACACTTCGCCGGCACGTAGTGTGCGCTCAAACGGCATCAGGTCCGTGTCATAAAGCGCGCCGATAAATACCTGCTCCGCATCATCCCAGCCCTCCACCTCTGTGCGCTTCATATAGCCCGGCACTTCACTCAGGATGGCGACACCTGTGCCGGTGCGGCTGTTCGAGATGAGCAGGGCAGCATCCTCGGAGCGGCCTGTGTAGAAAATCTCGCGCGGAATCGTACCGTACTGCGCATCGAGGATCGTCTCGTCTTCAGGCCCCAGGCCAAGGCCCAGACTTTCAACATTCAGATGAGTGATCCGAAGCGGAGCCATGCCGGTGTTACGCAGCAGCAGGTGCTTGCGAGTAGCGGGTTGTCCATCGTAGATCCGGTAAAGAATCGTTATCTCCAGCTCCAGCTGCGTATGGCGTAAACGCACCGTAAGGGCTTCGCCTCCCGGCAGGCGCGTTTGCTCACTACCGACAAGAGCAAAATCCGATCCGGTTCCGCGGATACTATGACCATTGCAATCGAAGGCAAACTCGGTGGCACGCTCTCTTCGGAAGCGGAGTGGTTCGACCATATCCTTCCCGCTCACGACGTCGCGTAAAGCAGTCGTATAGAGACCTAGAGGCGCTGAGAATGCCACTGTCCGGACGATCCGGTCGTTGCGGAGAGTCCACGATTGCGGCCCGCGGTCCTCAGCCTCACCCTCAATACGTTTCGGCAAGGCAAGTGCTCTCGTCGCCGCAGGCAGGCTGATGCCTCCCGCCATCATCACGCTGCACTCAAGCAGCTTCCTTCGCGTGAAGCCCTTCTTCGTGGTCCCAGGTTGATCCGTCTCAGCACTGCATGGAATTCCTTCCGGTCTCAAAACCTTCTCCCCTCAAGCTGCTTCTGAATAGTATCCACACCATTCCTTGGCTTGGATCAGGCCATTCTCTTCGGTCCCGCCGAGCTCGCGATACCATCAGGAAAGAGCATGTCCACCACTCCCGCCACCCTGATCACCACCGAAACGCCTGAGCTGAAAAGCTCATTCCGGCGCGACTACCTGGGTGACCTTTATCTATTCGACTGGCACCAGTTTTCCTGGCGCCTTCCGCTCATGTGCCTCTCCGCCATCGCGATGAGCCTGGCCATCGGCATCGCTGCAGGGCATCCCGGCGGTGGTCTCATTGCCGCTGGCGGTGCCATGACTGTCGGCTTCGGCGCAATGCAGTCCATTGAAGGCTCGCGTCTAGTTCCGATGATCGGCGCAGCTGTCGGTATGTCCGTCTCTACCCTGATCGGCATGGTGGTCGGGCATGAAAACTACATACTGCTTGTCACCTGCGCTGTCTGGGGTTTCATCTACGGCCTTCTTACCACACGCGCCGCAGGTGTCAGCTGGGTCGGGCAGCAATGGCTCATCACACTCCTGGTCGCTTCAGCCTTCCCTTTTCACCTGCGTGACGCGGCCATCCGGGCGTCCCTGGTGCTGGCGGGGGGCGCTCTGCAGATCATCCTGATCGGCATCCAGATGCGCGTTCTTCGCGAATTGCATACCGACTTCTTTTCGTTCGTCCGCCATTCCTATACAGAGCAGGCTGCACTGCGCGTCAATATGGGCCAGGCCTTTCGCAGGATGCTGGGGAAAGATGCTCCCCCTAATCCTGTCTTCCACTTCGGCCTCCGCTTGGCCGTCGTGCTCGCGGCCAGTGCAGAGATCTATCGCCGCTGGTCTGTTCCCAGCGGCTACTGGATACCCATGACTGCCATGCTGGTTCTCAAGCCCGCGTTCAACGAGACCGTTAAGCGGGCTGTCGCACGCATCTGCGGCACCCTGGGAGGCGCTGTTCTCACCAGTTACCTGGTCGCCCATCTGGCACCCACGCCTGTGATCCTCGCGGTACTCGTTGTAGTCTTCGCCTTCCTGGCTTACTCCACACTGAACGTGAACTACGCGATGTACACGCTCTTCCTTACGGCGTACATCGTCTTTCTTCTCGCGCTTGCCAACCTGCCAGGCATCGTGGTTGCCCACCGACGCGCCGTCTGCACCATCACCGGCGGCCTGCTCGCCCTGCTGGTTCATCTCGATGCTGTCCGTCGATGGCGCCGTAAGGCGTCCTACCAGCCCGTCGCCGATCCGCAAATCTGAAGCGCAGATCGAAGCTACTGGATGCGCTCGTGCCGATAGCCGCCAACCTCAATCGCCTCACGAATTTCGGCAATGTGCGCCGGACCGCGTGTCTCCAGCGTTATGTCGATCACCGTATCGCCAAGGTTCACGCCGTAGTAAGCGCGATTGTGCAGCGTCTCCACAATATTCGCGCCGCATTCCGCAAGAATGCGCGTCAAGTGATGCAGTGATCCCGGGCGATCCGATAAAAATACACGCACCCGCACGCGCCGGCCATCCTTCACCAGGCCTCGTTCGATGATCCGTGCCAGCAGCGTCACGTCAATATTGCCGCCGCACACCAGCACAGCTGTCCGCTCTTTGTTCAGGGAAGTTTTGTGCTGCAGCAATGCCGCCAGTGCCGCCGCTCCGGCGCCCTCAGCAAGTGTCTTCTCCTGCTCCAGCAGGATCAGGATCGCCTGGGCTATCTCCTCCTCATCGACTGTCACAATCTCGTCCACATACTTCTGAATGAGCGGCAGGGTCAGGTCACCCGCGCGGCGAACGGCAATACCATCAGCGATCGTTACATTTGCATCGAGTGTCACCGGATGTCCTGCCTCCACGGCACGCAGCATCGACGGCAACCGCTCCGTCTCAACACCAATCACACGTACGCCGGGCTTCAATTCCTTCACTGCACAAGCCACCCCGCTCGCTAGCCCGCCGCCGCCGATCGGAATCAC
>CAZZUX010000066.1:2004-7791 GCA_964657395.1 uncultured Ktedonobacteraceae bacterium | reverse complement strand
GTATGGCGTCCAGGGTCACTTGTGGCGAGACTGCCTGAAGAGCAGGGAGCAATTCGTGCATACGCCATTGTAGAGACTAGCTCCGGCACGTCTACTTCTGGCCTGTCCACGCAACGTGAGAATGATTCGGCGGCAAAAGAAAGGCCCGCAATTCTGCGGGTCTTTCTCCAAGAACGTAGTTGGTGTTTAAGCAGTGTAGAGCAGTACCCCTTCCGACTTCTCCTCGCCTTCGGCTTTGAGGCCGCGATAAAAGAGCTGGTTGTTCTCGAGATACACCTCGAGGAACGCCGGCCGTTCTGCAATACCACCCGCGATCAACGCCTCGGACAGAGGATCTTCTACGTAGCGCTGCAGGGCACGGCGCAGTGGACGTGCTCCGTAGCTGCGGTCGACCAGTGTCTTCTCGAGAATCCACTTCTTCGCATCTTCCGCGACAGAAATAGTGATCGCCTTCTGCACCAGGTTCGCATTCAACTGCTGTACCAGCAATTCGAGGATCTGGATCAGATCGCTGTCCGACAGCGACAGGAAGATGATGATCTCGTCGAGACGGTTGAGGAATTCAGGATTGAAAGTCCTCTTGACTTCGCTCTTCACCATCTCCTCGATCTTGTCCATCACCAGGTCTTCACGATCCGATGAGAAACCAAGACCCTTGTTCTTCTGCAGATGACGCGCGCCAATATTCGAGGTCATCACGATGATGGTGTTCTTGAAATCCACCGTGTTGCCCAGGCCGTCAGTCAGGTGTCCGTCTTCAAAAACCTGCAGCAGGATGTTGAACACATCCGGATGCGCCTTCTCGATTTCATCCAGCAGGACCACAGAGTAAGGCGAACGCTTCACGCGTTCCGTCAGCTGACCGCCCTCTTCATAACCCACGTATCCCGGAGGCGAACCAATCAGCTTCGACACCGAGTGCTTCTCCATGAACTCCGACATATCGAATCGGATCAGCGACTTCTCGCTGCCAAACAGGAATTGCGCCAGCGTGCGGGCCATTTCTGTCTTACCCACACCAGTCGGTCCCAGGAACAGGAACGAACCAATCGGCCGATTTGGAGACTTGAGACCAGCCCGCGAACGACGAATCGCCCGAGCGAGCGCAGAGATCGCCTTCTCCTGCGAGATGACGCGCTTGTGCAACTCAGCTTCCACGCGAAGCAGCTTCTGCGTCTCTTCTTCCTTAATTGAGTTGACTGGCACACCCGTCCAGCGGCTGACCACATCTTCGATATCCGCACGGCTTACGATGCCCGCAGCAGAATCGTCGAGGTGGTACTTGTCCCGCAGGGCGCGCAGATTCTCTCGCTCTTTCCGCTCTTCATCCGAGTAGAAGCGAGCCTTCTCGAACTCGTGATTCGCGATCGCGTTCTCCATACGGTGGACGATGAACTTGATGCGCTTCTGGACCTCGGTGATCTCTTCAGGCAGGGAAGTCTGGCGCAGCTTCACGCGCGCTCCCGCCTCGTCGATCAGGTCGATCGCCTTATCCGGCAGAAACCGATCCGGAATGTAGCGGTTCGAATGCGAGACCGCGAACTCAATTGAGTCATCGGTGTAGCTGACCGCATGGAACTTCTCATAGCGGTCCTTGATCCCCATGATGATCTTGATCGCATCAGCCTCGTTCGGCGGCGGCACCTTCACAGCCTGGAAGCGCCGTTCAAGCGAGCGGTCCTTCTCAATGCTCTTGCGATATTCACCAGGTGTCGTCGCGCCGATGCACTGGATCTCGCCGCGTGACAGCGCCGGCTTCAGGATGTTCGCTGCATCCAGCGAGCCCTCTGCCGATCCGGCCCCGACCAGCGTATGTAGCTCGTCGATAAAGACGATGGAGTTCTGATTCTCCATCAACTCCTTCATGATGGTCTTCAGCCGCTCTTCAAACTGGCCGCGATACTTGGTTCCCGCCACAATCAGCGAAAGATCTAGAGCCAGCACCCGCTTATCAGCCAGGAAGCTGGGAACATCGCCATCCGAAATCTTCTGCGCCAGCCCCTCAACAATAGCGGTCTTGCCGACGCCCGGCTCGCCGATCAGCACCGGGTTGTTCTTGGTCCGGCGGCAAAGTATCTGGATGACGCGCTCGACTTCCGAATCGCGTCCTACCAGTGGATCCAGCTGGTTGTCCGCAGCAGCCTGCGTCAGGTCGCGCGAAAACTCAGCCAGCAGGCTGGATTCCCGATTCCTCTGCTGAGCCGGAGCCTTCTCCTGCGTCGCCCGGGCAAGCTCTTCGCGGATGGCTATCAGCCGAAGCCCACGCTCATGCAGGATCTCCGCTGCGAAGCACTTCTCTTCGCGCAGCAGGCCCAGCAATAGATGTTCTGTCCCAATATGTTTGTGACTCAGCCGCTCGGCTTCTTCCGCCGCATAGGCGAGCACACGCTTGCACTCATTCGACAGAGGAAGATCGACTGAAGTCGATACCTTCTCCCGAATCGTCGTATGCCCTTCAATCTGCTTGCGAATGGATTCTACCGACGCATGCGATCGCAGGAACCGGTTCGTGAGCGCTTTATCCTCACGAAGCAGGCCCAGCAGAAGATGTTCCGTCTCGATGTAAGGTGAGCCAAACTGGCTGGCCTCATACCGCGCGAAGAAGATGACCCGCCTGGCCTTTTCTGTATAGCGTTCGAACATGTTTCCCCTTCTTGGATGACTCCCTTTGCAGAGAGTGACTGCTGCTGTCCAAAGGCAAACTTGCGCTTTCCGGTCTGCCAACTACTTGCGGAAACTTGTTTCTATGCTTTCATACCTTATTCACAGATGTCATGCACCACGTTTGAGACTCAAATCCAGGGTTTGACTGCATCATCCTGTTCCGCTGCCTACCTGTGTAAGACAACCGGCCTCCAGCCGCACCACCCGGCTGCAACGTCCTGCAAGCTCGTGGTTGTGCGTGACAATCACCGAGGTGAGCCCTCGCCGCTGATGTACTTCCTGGATCAGATCGAACATGGCATTGGCATTCGCGCCATCCAGGTCACCTGTCGGTTCGTCTGCCAACAGCAGCCTGGGACCCGTCACAAGCGCTCGCGCCAGTGAAACCCGTTGCTGCTCACCGCCCGAAAGCTCACCGGACCGGTGCTCGGCACGGTCGGCCAGCCCGACTTCCTCCAGCCACCCCGCTGCTGCAGACAATGCCTGTTTCTTGGACGTTCCCCGGCTTAACAAGGGAAGCGCAACATTCTCCACTGCCGTAAACTCCGGCAAAAGATAATGAAATTGCCAGACGTAGCCGATCTCGCGATTGCGAAAGTCAGATGACTGCGTGGCGGTCAGGCTGCTCAATGGGATTGTGGCAAAGTATACGTCACCACTCGAAGGCGCATCAAGCGCTCCAAGGATGTGCAAAAGCGTGCTTTTTCCTGCGCCGGACTGCCCGATAACGGCGACCATCTCGCCCGCATCCACTTGAAAATTCAATCCGGAAAAGAGCTGCAGTGTGCCGCGACCTGTTTTGTAGGACTTGCGCAGCTCCTGAACTCGCAGCAAAGGAGCGGCGACTTTCGCCTGCGCTGTCTCTGCCGGATCCGTCTCTAGCTCCGCTGCCATATCTACGTCTATCACTTCCTGCCGCGGGCAGGGAAGTGCTCGACAGCACACGTGTCACGCGAAAGTGCAAACCAGGCGAAAATGACTGGAACGGTCGATCTGGAAAGCCTGTGATCGATCAGCCCAGCCTCAGAGCTTTGGCAGCTCTTCAAGCTTCAGGTATATCGGTGTTCCACTCACCTCAAACGAAACCACACAGGCAATCATTCGTACCGCAAAGCCTCGGCCGGCAGCACCTTTGCCGCCGATCCCGACGGATACAGCGTCGCCAGCAGCGAAACCCCGAGCGATACTCCCGCCACAATCAGCGCATCCACAAACCGCGGCGCAAACGGCAGGTAATCCAGCGAGTACACAGATGCCGCCAGGTGGATGAAACGATAGTGGCCGCCCATCCACGACAATCCATATCCCAGTACCAGGCCGATCCCGGTGCCCAGCACGCTGATCAGCAGCCCCTGCAGCAGGAAGATCAGCCGCACCTGTTCCTGCCTGACCCCGAACGACATCAACACCGCAATATCGCGCGTCTTCTCCATCACCATCATGGTCAGCGCAATCAGGATGTTCAGCGCCGCGACACACACGATCAATCCGATCACGATGAAGGTCACCACCTGCTCCAGCCGCAGCGCGCGAAACAGCTCACGGTTCTGCTCCATCCAATTGGTCGTCAGAAAACCCGGCCCGGCAGCCTTCTCGATCTCCCGCCCGATCGCATCAGCATGGTACAGATCATCCACCTTGAAAGCGATCACCGAGATCACATCCGGCTCACTGAACAGCCGCTGCGCATCCGCCAGCCTCATAAACGCCATCGACGAGTCGTATTGGTAGAAGCCCGAATGGAAGATGCCCGCCACCCGGAAGCGCTGGAACTTCGGGATCAGTCCGAGCGGTGTCAGATCTCCCTGCGGACTCGTCACCAGAACGGTTGCCCCGACCTTGGCGTCGATCGAATCTGCCAGGTCATACCCGATCACGATTGGCGGAGGCGCACTATTGAAGCCGGGCTTCGGACCCAGTGCGGCGGTATCCCCAGCATCCGGTTCCAGATCGGCCGCACTGCCCAGCGTTACCTGCGACAACAAGTCCGTCACGCCGCGCTGGTCTTCCGGAATGATGCCTTCAATCAGCACACCACCTGCGCGCGCACCTGTTGAAATCAGCACCTGCCCGTAGAGACCGGGAGCCGCCGCAGTCACGTGCGGCACCTGCGCCAGCCTGGTCACCAGCGGCCGCCAGTCGCGAATGCCGTCGGCAGCGACCCGCTCCAGTTGCACATGCGCCGTCGATCCCAGCAGCCGGTCCTGCAGATCCCTCCGCATACCATTCGTGATCGCCAGCGCGATGATCAGCGATGCCACCCCCGCAGCCACACCAGCCACCGAGATCAGCGTGATAATCCCAACCACGGCCTGGCGGCGTTTCGCCCGCAGGTAGCGCGCCGCAATAAATAACTCAAACCTCATGCGCGCAACCTGAAGTAGCAGTCGACACCTAACGCACCAGCGCCTTTTCTGCCGTCACGTTGCCATACCGGTCATACACACGCACAGTGATGACATGCTCCTTCGTTGGCGCAGCCTTGTTGCCATCTGTCCCATCCCAGGGGGCATCTGCGTCTTCTTCATGGTCAACGGAAGAGGGAATTGCCGCGTTGAAGTCGTAACGCTCTTCTTTCGCGTCCGACAGCTTTCCAGTCGGCTCGACATACATCCAGCGTTCTGCATCAATTGAGTACTCAGCGTGATCGATCGTCGAAAGCGCATCCTTCGCCGCCAGTGACACATGCACCTTGCCAGCCGCGCTCGTTGTCGCACTCATGCCGGTAATCACAGGCGGCGTCGTATCAATAGTGAATCGATCGCTCACCCGGTCGCCCGTCTTGGCTTCACCCGGAGCATGCGAAGGCGCGTCACTGGCCACCACGCGGAGGCGGTAAATGCCGTCAGTAATGTGGATCGCATCGAAGCTCACAAAACGTTCGCGAGTACGATCGCGCAGCAGCAGCCACGTCTTCTCGTCTTCTCCCTTGAAGTAAACGCGGAAGGTCAAGTCGTCGCCATTGTCATCATGCGCCGCCCACCGCGCTGTCACGGCCGTCTTGTCTTTGATCCCGGGCAGCGGCCCATTCGGACCCTCACCCAGGTTGAGAAAGTTGTTATTCTGCGCCGTCTGCAGGTTAATCGAAATCTGTTGCGGCACCGGCTGCTGCATCGCCTGGCT
>CAZZUX010000066.1:0-1904 GCA_964657395.1 uncultured Ktedonobacteraceae bacterium | reverse complement strand
GCGTCGTCGCCCAGCCACAACACCTTGCCGCCATTGCTCCCGCCCATGTAAATACCCTTCGAGGTCGGCGCAAGCGCAATCACCTGCGAAGCTTCGGCATGCGCAATATCCGCGTAGCTGCCGTCTTCCTGCACGCGATACACATGCCCACGGTTGCCGGTTGCTGCCAGCAGCCCCTGCGGCGTCGCCGCAAGCGCGTAGATCACATCATCCCGCGTCGCCCATACCTTCCGCGGCGCCCCTTCACGATTGATCTCGTAGATCTCAGACCCTTCTGGAATGAGCCCATTGTTGTTCGACGCCTGGATCGATCCGGGCTGCACAATCGTAATCGTCGCGGTGACGCTTACGTTGCCCTGCACCGGCAGCGGCGGCAGGCTGTTCTTGTTTTTGTCGCCAACTGCTGCTACAAACAGCTTCCCGTCATCCGTCTCCGCCAGTGCCGTTATCTCGGCCTTCGGAGCGTCATAGATCACGTACCCCTTGCCATCTTTGCCGATGCGATACACCAGGCCGCCATTGTCAGAGCCCGCAATCAACGACCCGTCTTTCTCGAACAGCAGGCATCGCAGCTGCTGCTCATCACTCGAAAAGAACTTCTCCGGCTTGCCGACCGCATCTCCCGTCGTCACCCGGTACACTGCTGCCGGAGCACCAGTCGCGACGTAGAGTTTGCCTTGCTGATCGAAGGCCATGTCCCAGATGTACTTCGGCTTGCCCTCCACCTGTGCCGGGTCGAAAATTACCTCGGCCTTGCTTTCATCCACAGTCGCGGCGCCAGGATGCAGCCGATACACCTTCCCGCTCGGCAGTGTCGCAGCGTAGACAAGGCCATCCGGCCCCACTCGCACCACCTGCACCGAAAGGTCCTTGCTCTCGAATAGCTTTGTCTGTTTGCCTGCAGCATCCACCTGCAACACCGTTGCCGGCGATCCCGTCCCGGCAAAGAATTCGCCTTGTTTCCCCGCGCTCAGCGACCAGACGTACGTCGAGTTGGTACTTGCAAGTGTCTTTAAGGTCGGCCCGGCTTCCAGGTAGCCTTCGCTGGAAACCGCGACACCCTTCAGCGTGCCTTTTTCAAATTCGTCGTAGTGGGACTGAGCCCACAGCCTCGTCCCCTGTGCGGAAGCAGGAGAGATCAATGTTCCAACCAGCAAAGAGAGTCCAACGATAGGCAGCGCAGGACCCTTCAGAAAATTACTCCACTTCAATCGTCACCACCTGTTGTCCTGACACCATTCCATCCAGCGGAAGGCTCGTCGCCACGACTGCCGATTCGCCATTCACCAGCATCTTGTGGCTGCTCCTCAAGGGTTCCATCACGTTGACCATCGAGATCGGCACCGATGCCAGCGTCCGCCCATCGAGTACCGCCTGCGCGCCTGGCAATAACAGCGTCGCGTATAAAGCATTGTTGGTATGCGTGGCGTTCAACTGCGCAATCGTCGCATCCACGTCCAGATCGCTGCGGCCTAATGGAGATGGCGCCTGCAGAATACGATCCAGCTCGTTCGCACCACTCAACACCACCCGCAGCGGTCCCGGGTTCATCGTGCCCGGAATCGTAACAGAAACAGGCACGTGGCGAGCCTCGGCATGGAAGGGGCGAAGCACCGCATCAATCGTGACCGTCTCTCCCGCATGCGCAACCGGTTTTGTCATGGCAGCCGATTCAAGTTCGAGCCCGCGATTACCCGCAATCGCATCAATTTCCAGGGTCACGCTCTTCACATCCATCGTCCGTGCCCGGTTCGCATACACGCGGCTGAAGCGGTCCCCCAGTGCGATTGCGGTTGCAATCGCCGACGGAATCGCCTCGCTCGGCGTCTCGAAAGCATCCAGGTTCACAGCTTCACTGGCATTCGTCATGATGTGGCCACGAACGCGGTAGCTCGTCTCCACTC
>CAZZUX010000065.1:0-21749 GCA_964657395.1 uncultured Ktedonobacteraceae bacterium | reverse complement strand
ATCTGAAGTTTGAAGAGGACAACTGGGAATCGCCGACACTTGGAGCCTGGGGAATTGGCTGGCAGGTGATGCTCGACGGGCTGGAGATCACGCAGTTCACCTACTTTCAGCAGTGTGGCGGCATCGATCTCGATCCTGTCTCCGTCGAAATTACGTATGGTCTGGAGCGCATTGCCGCTTTTCTGCAGGATGTGGATTCGATATACGACATCGTGTGGGCGCGCGAGCCTGGCGTGAACGGAAATCCGGGTCGCAGTATTACCTACGGCGAAGTGCGGCAATTGGAAGAAGTCCAGTTTTCTGTGTACAACTTCGAAGATGCAGACGTCGGCAATCTCTGGCAACACTTGAGATTGTATGAGGAAGAATGCCAGGCACTCCTGAAGAGATTTGGGGCGATGAGGGAGGATACGGACGAGAAGCAGAGGCGTGCTTTTCCTATCCTGGCTGCTTACGATCTGTGTCTGAAGTGCTCACACCTGTTTAACCTGCTCGATGCGCGCGGGGCCATTTCGGTAACAGAGCGAGTGGGCGTGATCGCCCGCATACGTAACCTGGCAGTTAGTATCGCGAAAGCCTACGCAGCGCAGCAGAACGCGACGATAGCGGCCTGAACGCAGAGAAAGTACATAAGCATGGCAACACTGTTATTCGAAATTGGATTGGAAGAGATGCCGGCGCGCATGATTGCAAACGCTGAGCAGGAGTTGTCACGGCGCGTGGGCGAATTGCTGATGAGATCTCAGTTGCGCGAAAACGCTTCATCAACGACAAGTTTTTCGACGCCCCGACGATTAGCGGTGCTGGTCACGGGTGTCAACGAGTGGCAGCCGGACAGTCAAGAGCAGTTGACCGGACCAGCGGTCAAGATTGCTTTCAAGGATGGGGAACCGACCCCGGCCGCTGTAGCTTTTGCCATGAAGGCGGGTGTTGCCATCGAGGCTTTGACCACGGTTGTGACCGCGAGGGGCGAATACGTCACAGCGACAAGGACATATAAAGGCCAGTCGGCGGCGACCTTGCTGGCGGAGCAGCTGCCGAAAGAACTGGCGCAGATGTACTGGGCTAAGAGCATGTACTGGCGGCCAGGAAAGCCCGAGCGCTTTGTGCGTCCTCTACAGTGGTTGCTTGCCATGCTGGATGATCAGGTGCTGCCGGTCGAGTTTGCCGGTGTCACTGCAGCAACGGTGACGTATGGACATCGTGTGCTGCATGGTGATGCGCCGATCGCGATAGAGCAACCTGCAGAATATGCGGAGAAGCTCGAAGATGGTTTCGTTATGGCGGATGTCGGGAAGCGTCGGCATACCATTCGCAAAGCGCTGGATCAAGCAACTCGCGCGGTGCCAGGGACACGATGGCGGGAAGATGAGTCGCTGGTCGAAACGGTGACTCATCTAACCGAGTGGCCATCGGTAGTACTCGGTTCTTTTGAGGCAGAATACCTGACGCTGCCGGATGAAGTGCTGGTGACTGTGATGCGCGACCATCAGAAGTATTTTGCTGTTGAAGATGCGGACCATAAGCTCGCTCCGCATTTTCTGGCGGTATTGAACACGGCGGTGGGTGAACGGGAACAGGAGATTATCCGGCACGGAAATACGCGTGTCCTGCGTGCCCGCTTCAACGACGCTCGCTTTTTTTGGAATTATGACCAGAAGCAGCCGTTGGCTACGCGCCTGGAGTTGTTGAAGAGCGTGACCTTTCAGAAGGATCTTGGCAGCTACTTCGAGAAGACAGAGGCAAACGGCCGCGTCGCCGCAGAGCTCGCCGACCTAGTGAGTGGAAGAGGCGTCCCTCTCGACCGCGAGGCGCTGCTGCTTGCAGTCAGACTGGCCAAGACGGATCTGACAGCAGAGTTGGTGAAGGAGTTCACCGAGCTACAGGGTATAGTCGGCGGTTTGTACGCGCGCGCGCAGGGACATGGCGAGATTGTTGCAAAGGCAATTTACTCTCAGTACCAGCCCGCATCGATTGAAGATCAGATTCCTGTGACAATTGAGGGACAGCTGCTTGGCTTGTCCGACCGCATGAACACAATCGTCGATATGTTTGCAATCGGCCTGGAGCCGACGGGTTCAAAGGATCCGTTTGCACTGCGACGAGCAGCGAACGGTGTAGTGAAGATACTGGCTGAGGCACGGCTGCCACTTGCTTTGAATGACCTGGTATCTACAGCCATGAAGCAATCCATGAAGAGCAATCGAGTGGAGGAGAGTGCGGCTACCGTGAAGAGGTTCCTGCGCGAACGGCTGGAGTTCTACCTGCGCGAGGCGCGAGACCTTTCCTTCGATGTGATCAATGCGACGCTTGCTGCGGGAGAAGAGGATGTTGTGGACGTGATCGCGCGTGCGCAGGCGTTGGCTTCGATGCGAGGATCGGAAGACTTTGCTGCCGTGTCAGCCGGGTTCAAGCGGATCAAGAACATCCTGCGACAGGCTGCGGAGAAATCCACAGACGGAGCCGCAGAAAGTGTGGATGCTGACCAGTTGCGCGAGCCTGAAGAAAAGGAACTTTACATGATGTCACAGCATATGGGACCAGTGGCAGAGAGGTTGCAGGCTGCCGGCGATTATCGCGGTGCACTGGAACAGATAGCGCAACTGCGCCCTGTGATCGATGGCTTCTTCGATAAGGTGATGGTGATGGCCCCCGAGGCAGAACTGCGGCGCAATCGGCTTGCTTTGATCACGCAGGTGCTGCGGACTTCTTCGCGAATCGGCGACTTTTCAGAAATGACTCAGTAGCGCCAGGATGGTCAGAAAGTATGCGGTCGGTAAAAGCCGCCTTACTTCCTCCGCGAGAACCTGTCGAGCAAGCGGCTGGCTATCTCATCGGAAAAGCCGAATTTTGCTTTGGCCTTTGAGTAGTAGTGGACTGCCTGCTTATCGATCCAGATCATTGCTGCCTTCAGGGCGCCGTCTTCCGGCCGAGCGCGATAGTTGGTCGATCGCTGCGGCGATCGTTTGTTGGTATCGAGCGTGTAGTAGTAAAGCGCGAGGCTCTTGCGATTCCGGTTCTGCGGACACTGCAGCGGCTCGGGAAAGCCATGATAGGACTTCTCGTCAGTATTGAAGATGATTGCCGTATTGAACGCCGGAGGATACTTGACCACGCAGTGCTTCATCTCGCTATCCCATAACTCGAGCGCGCCTCCCCAATCCTGCTGCCAGTCTTCGTTCAAATACACGATGAGGTTGATCCGGCGCTTCCAGTGCGTGTTGTAGTGATGATGCGAGAAATCTGTATGCACATTGAGGAAGCCTCCGCGACCGGACTGGTGCAGACCGCCGCCTTCCAATGTTGGATCGGCCATCAGGTTCTCGATGCCGGTCAATTCGGACAGCCATTCAACAAACGACGGCGAGTTGAGAGCGTCGCAGACCTCTCCCAGGCGTGAGGGGAAGAGCTCACGCTTGGTCATGCCGTGCTTGTTTTCGTTCTGGTGCTGGTAGTGGGTCCAGGCACTGGTGCTTGCGTCCGGGAAGTCATCGGCAGCTTCGATAGCAGCCTGGGCCGCCAGCATGTTTGGTAAGTAGATGTGCGGTACCGGCTTTGCCGACTGGTATGAAGCAGCGAGGCCCGGGAGCCTTGTGCGCCACGCTTCAAGAGGAAAGATATCTGAGTTCGTTGCCGAAGTAGATGTTTCGCCAATGAGGGTGGCTGTAAGTGTTTCCAAACTGCGTCTCCCGTCAGGCGGCAGTGTACGCCGCCATGTGTCCCGCATCAAAACTGCTGTCCAGAAAGCCCTGAAGACTAAGACTATCCCGAGAACATAAAGTTGCGGTGTCCAAGACGCTGCCTGTATTGATGTCTATTCTATCAATCTCGGAGTTATTCCGCTGGTTGAGATCGAATCAATAGCTGTTGGAAGGTCGAAGGGCTTGAGGGACGCGACAGACCCGAACAGAGGGATTGCTATAAGGACAATCGAGGCCGGGTATGGAAGAATTTTGCAGCACGACCCAACCGACGCCGTATTTCTCCCTGAGCCGCACAAGGTCAGCAGCTTTGAATTGATTCCAGTTTTTCAGCGACTGGGTCTGAGTCAGCCATTCATCCGCGAGTGCAGGGAACATGGTCACGACGCCGCGATCTTTCGCATAATCCGCCATGCGGCTTCGCTCGGCAATCGCACGAAATCCGTTCGCGTCCTCTCCCGCAATGTTCATGTAGTTCGGATCGAGAGCGAAGACGGCATCGTTTGGAGTGTTCTCGCGAATCCAGTCGAAGGCCTGCACCCATTGATTTTCGGGCTGCTGCCCGGGCCACTCAATGTGCCGGCTTTGCGGAAAAAGCGCCACCTGGGAATAGAACATGGCTGCGCAGATGGGAGCAAAGAAGAGCGCCCAGCGCCAAGGACGACTCTTCAACACATATTCAGCGAGGAGACCGCCGCTGAACAGCACGAAGAGGATGTATGTCACGAACAGCATGCGCATCGGCTGGAGACGGGCGAGAGTCTCAAACTGACGTGGCAGATCCAGCACGAGCGCGGCTGCGTAGGAAGCAATACCGTAATAAATGAGCGCCCTGCACATGATCTGCAGGTTACGCATCCTCGCTGCAAGCAGCGGAGAAGCAGCGTACCGTTCTCGCCTGGCTCCGATGGAGCTGAACCACCAGAGAAAGAAGAAGGGAGCTATGCCGCCAAGCAGCTCGTACCAGGCCCATCGTTGCACATAGTGAAAATGATGGTTTGCCAACACCTGTTCATAGGCGAAGGAGGGAGGCTTGTAGAGAAAGGTGAAAGGCGAGAAAAAAAGTGAGAGGGGAATAGAAGGTGGCGAGCGCTCGAGCCAGGCAAGGACCATGCAGTAGACAGCAGCAAACACTGCCATGAACGGGTGCATGGCAGCTGTGAATGCGAGAAATAGAAATGCCTGCAGATACTTTCTATCCAGGACGCGAACGATGGCGAAGACACTCGCGAACGCGGACAGATTTCGTGGATTCAGATACTCATCCATGATGTAGAGGCCGGTGCCGCCGATCACCAGGGTCAGCACGGAGGCAAGCAGAGCGACCGCGCACCATCGCGCTCGCGCATCACTGAATACCTTGCCTGTGAGTTCCCATGCTGAAAGCATCAGTAGAAAAATGGACAGGAGATGCCACAGAAGGAAGGTCCACGCCAGCGACAGGTGCGTGACCCGGGCTGATCCGGCGATCAGGTTTGCGTAGAGGCTCAGGTGAGCATGAGACTGAAAGAACTCAGTGCGCAGCGGATAAAGTTGCGGATTGAAGGCCTTTTCAATGCCGCTGCGATAAATTTCCGCGTCTTCAATGCCTGGATGGTAGCCGTGGATGACGAGTGCCGAAAGCGTGAGGAGAATCAGGAGCAGAAAGTCTTTCAGCTTCAAGCACTGCTCCCAAATTCGGTGCGCTCACATTTTGCGTGACAGGCGCGGGCGACATGCCGCCACCAAGATGATGCATGGCGAGTGGCGTCGTCCGGCGCTGAGCTGATGCATACCAGGTGGTTGTGAAGCCTAGGTAAGTGCAGGATCGCGACGCTCCGTATCGAGTGCAAGTTCTGCAAAGGCGGCCTGAGCTCGCTTGCTATCAAACTTACCGTCACGCGCAAGCTTCGAAAGCGTGGCAGCCACAATCGATTCCGCATTCACCTCGAAATGAGCGCGGAGATGTTCGCGGTTGTCGCTGCGGCCAAATCCGTCCGTGCCGAGAGAGACCAGCCGCGCAGAGAGCCATGGCGCCAGCGAATCCGGCTGTGCCTTCATGTAGTCACTGGCAGCGATGATCGGACCCTTTGCTGTTCCCAGTGCCTTCAGGATGTAAGGCTGCTGCTCCGGCTCAGCTGGATGGAGGCGATTCCGACGTTCTGTCGCCAACGCTTCCCGTCGGAGTTCGTTGTAGCTGGTCACACTCCATACATCGGTCTGAACTGCATACTTTTCGGCCAGGATGGATTGCGCGCGAACGACTTCGTTGAGGATTGGACCGGAGCCGAAAAGCTGGGCAACTGCCTTACTCTTCGCAGAGGCTTTGAACTTATAAATGCCGCGCACGATGCCTTCGGTGATTTCTTTACGGCTGCTTTCGGGGAGTTCGGGCATCGCATAATCTTCGTTGTACATCGTGATGTAGTAGAAGCAGTCCTCACCCTGCTGGTACATGCGGCGAAGACCATCCTGCAGGATGACTGCGAGCTCATATACGTAGGCGGGATCGTAGCTGATGCAGGTAGGCACAGTGCTTGATAGGACGTGGCTATGGCCGTCCTGATGCTGCAGACCTTCGCCAAGCATGGTCGTGCGGCCGGCCGTGCCGCCCATTAAAAAGCCCTTGCCCCTTGAGTCCGCAAAAGCCCACACCATGTCGCCGACACGCTGGAAGCCGAACATGGAGTAGTACATGTAGAACGGCACCATGGGAATTTTATAATTCGAATACGCGGTACCGGCTGCGGTGAAGGAGGCCATCGATCCCGCTTCCGTGATGCCTTCTTCGAGGATCTGGCCGTCCAGTTCTTCGCGATAGTAGAGCAGCATGTCGTTATCATGCGGCTGATATTTCTGGCCTTCGCTGGCGTAGATACCGACCTGGCGGATAGCCGACTCCAGACCGAAGGTGCGCCCCTCGTCCGGAACGATCGGCACGATGAGCTTGCCGATCTCAGGATCTTTCAGCAGATGACGCAGGATGCTGACAAAGCCCATGGTGGTAGAGACGGCACGACCCTTCGAGCCTGCTGTCCATTCGGCGAAGTAGCTTAGATCCGGCGCCTTGAAGGTTGGTTCCGGCACGTTGCGCTGGGGTATATAACCGCCAAGCTGTTTGCGGCGCTCCTGCAGGTAGACGATCTCAGGACTGTCCTGCGCAGGGCGCCATGGCTGCGCATTCTTGGCAGCTTCTTCCGGCACCGGAATATTGAATTGTCTGACGAACGCGGCAAGCCCGTCGTCTGTCAGCTTCTTCTCCTGGTGAGACGCGTTGCGTGCCTGCGTTGTCCCGAGCCCGAAACCCTTCACTGTCTTGGCGAGAATGACCGTAGGTCCGCCGGTATGTTCTGTTGCCCGCTTGTAGGCGTTGAAGATCTTGAGCGGATCGTGGCCTCCACGATGAAGTGCCGCAAGCTGGTCGTCGGACATGTCCTTTACAAGTTCGAGCAGCTCCGGATATTTCCCGAAGAACTCTTTGCGAAGGTAGGCGCCGCCCTTCGCCTTGTATGCCTGGAAGTCGCCGTCGACGCATTCTTCCATGCGCTTCAGCAGCAATCCTGTGTGATCGCGCTCGAAGAGACGATCCCAGTCCGCGCCCCACACGACCTTGATGACGTTCCAGTTTGCTCCGCGGAACATCCCTTCCAGCTCATCGATGATGCGCTTGTTGCCGCGCACCGGCCCATCGAGACGCTGCAGGTTGCAATTGATGACGAAGATAAGGTTGTCGAGCTTCTCACGCGAAGCAACGCCGATGGCGCCAAGGGTGTCGACTTCGTCCGTCTCGCCATCACCAACAAAAGCCCACACTTTTCGCGGGGTCTTTTCAATCAGCTTCCGGTTTTCCAGGTAGCGCATGAATCGCGCCTGATACACGGCGTTCAGGGGTCCAATGCCCATGGACACAGTAGGAAAACGCCAGAAGTCCGGCATCAGCCAGGGATGCGGATAGGAGGAAAGGCCCGGCTTGCCGCGCAGCTCGTGGCGGAAGTGAAGCAGGCGATCGTCATCGAAACGCCCTTCGAGATAGGCCCGCGCATAGACGCCCGGTGAGGCATGGCCCTGGAAGTAGATGAAGTCGCCGGGCTGGTCGCCGGCTGAGCCGGGATAGGTCGCGTGAAAGAAGTGGTTGAAGCCAACTTCAAGCAGCGTTGCCAGCGAGGAGTAGGTGGAGATGTGGCCGCCGATGCCGGCGTCCTTCTTGTTCTGCCCGTGCACCATGGCCATGGCGTTCCAGCGGATCAGCGCCTCGACGCGATCTTCAAGATTGCGATCGCCGGGATAGGGAATCTCTTCGTGCTTTGGAATCGTGTTGAGGTAAGGAGTTGCTGTCTCACCGGGCGTGCTCACGCCTGCTTCGCGCGCACGTTGGCGCAGCGCCTGCAGCAACTGGGCGCCCTGCTCCGGCCCCTCGGCAACAATCACTTCGTCGAATGCCTCAATCCACTCGGCTACTTCCTGGGACAGATCCTGCGGTACGGGAACGGCTAATTTTGTGCTCATACACTCACTCGCGATGGGCTATCTTGCCGGCAGCCTGCCGGTGACGATGCTTACGGTACCAGACAGTATATCGTCCCGGAGCAGCTGGATGGGCGATCGGAAAAGCATTGCGTGGGCCGAAAAGCTCCACCCAGACGTACCTAGTGTGAAAAGTTGGCGGCACTGTAATCGCGGCAGTGCATGCCCGCGTCCATTGAGGCACAAGCAGGTGGAACGGCAAATGGATTTGCTCCGGAAAGCAGGCTTGTGACTATCCCGATCCAGCTCAAGGAGCCAGTATGAAGACCTCGTTCGTTGTTCTAGCTGCCGTGCTCGCCGGCAATTGTGCAATGCATGCCCAGACACCTCCATCGCCGCCCACCCCGGCTCAGATAGCCGAGCGTGAAGTGGATCGTTACACCGGTATGCTGGCTTTGACCTCCGCGCAGGTGTCGACAGCAGAGACTCTCTTCACCGCAGAGGCTACATCTGAGGAGACCTTGCGCACACAGGAAAGAACTGCTCACCAGGCGCTGGAAGGTGCGATTCAGAGCGGCGACACGGCTACGATCCAGCAGGCGGCAACCTTGCTTGGGCAACTGCACGGAGAGAGTACTTCGTTGCGCGGGCTGACGGAGGCAAAGTTTTACCAGACACTCACTGCCGATCAGAAGACCAAGTTCGCGCAGCTGTCGCGAGGGCCGCACGGGCATGGTGGCCCCGGTGGTCCGCCGCCGGATGGTGAATAAAGCCAGGCCGAAAGGGCTCAGGTTTGCGACTGCAGCCCTTCCACTGTGCCGACCAGCAAAGAAGGCAGGAAATATCTCCTCCCACTGTAAACTCCTGCCCAGAGCCGTCGTCCATTCTGCTGATATGGAGTCGATCATCTACGCCGGACAGATGCCAAAGGCTCGCGACGAGGCTGCGGCCGAACTCGAGGACATAGATGGGCTGGTCAACGCATACCGGTCCCGCATGTACCGCTATGCTTTGCTGTCGCTGCGTGATCCCGATCTCGCGGACAGCATCGCGAACGACTGTTTATTGAAAGCGCATCGGGCACGAGCGCAGTTTCGTGGTGATTGTACTGTTGCCACCTGGTTGACCAGGATCGCGACGAACCTGATCCGCGACCAGGTTCGATCCAGGAAGCTGCAGTTCTGGAAAAGCGCGACCGAGTCTTCGGCGGATCCCAGCGAGGTACTGAGCCGGATCCATACGCCGGGTCTGTCACCGGAAGCTTCGCTGCTTATGCGCGAGAAGATAGCCAGTCTCTGGCAGACGGTCGAGACCCTTTCACCGCGGCAGCGCAATGTTTTCGTTCTGCGATTTGTGGAAGAGCTGGAGCTGGCAGAGATCGCGGTGGCGTTGCATATGAATGTTTCTACGGTGAAGAGTCACCTGCATCGTGCACTCAGCACTCTACGAAGTGCATTGGAGAAGACAAGATGAAGGATCATTTATCGAAGTGGGATCAGGAAGAGTATGTGCTTGGCCAGCACACTCCAGCCATGATCGAGCATTTACAGGAGTGCCCCCAGTGTCGAGCTGATCTTGCGCGGATAGAAGGCGGGATCGCACTTTTCCGCGATGCGGCGATCCAGTGGAGTGCGCAATCCTATGCGGAGCGGCCTTTTGTGCATCTTGAAAGCTCTGCGAAGGCGCGAACCAACTACGGAAGATGGGTGTGGCCAGTGGCGCAGGTCGTCATGGCGTCAATGCTGCTGCTGATACTTTTTATCGTGCATCCATGGTCAGGGCGAACTCCGCAGCAGAGTGCGGCTGTTCAGCATGCGTGGGCAATCAGTGACGATGCGCTGCTGCAGCAGGTGGATGACCAGCTTTACGCAGCAGTGCCGACGTCCATGGAGTCGCTGACGCACCTGGTTACAACGGATTCGTCACAAAGCAGCAGCAAGCCCGCAGGTGCAAGGAGCCAGCAACATGTTCAGTCGAACTAGCCTGAAAGGGAATTCGCAATTCACGAGATATATGCTCAGAGGCTGCGGTGTGCTGCTATTGGCAGGATGCGCGTTGATGTGTAGTCCTGCGATGGCTCAGCAGGAAGATGCGCCTCGTCCGGCGGATCAGCGGGGCGACCGGCAGCCGGGACCTCCTCCGATGGAAGGCAGGCGCCCGCCGATGGAGAGAGCATTTCATGCAGGTCCGCCGGGGCGATGGTGGAATAATCCGGATTTCGCGAAGTCCCTTGCACTCACAACCGATCAGCAGACGAAGATGGATGCGGTTTTCCAGCAGAGCCGTCCTCATCTGATTGACCTAAGCGCGGCATTGCAAAAAGAAGAGGTGTACATGGAGCCATTGCTTTCTGCCGATCAACCGGATGAAAGCAGGGTTCTGGCGCAGATCGATCGCATAGCGGCAGCGCGCGCTGAGCTTGAGAAGGCGAACGCGCGCATGCTGCTGGGGCTCCGCAGGATCCTCACGCAGGACCAATGGAAAAAGCTGCAGGCGGATGAACCAAGGCAGCACGGACGCGGCGGGCCCCCGTCGAGCGGGCATGATCGGGGTCCGGGACCAAGCTGACGGCTACTTGTTTACGACTGTGACTGCTTTGTGCAAATGATCGTCTGACGAAAGCTGGTCCACCAGAAAGTTCGCCAGGTCAGCACGCGTTATGGAGTGACCGATGGCGCCTTCAGGCAGCACGGTCGTCGTACCAGTCGCTGGATCGTCCTTGAGGATTGGTGGCCGCACGATCACATAATCAGCACTGCTTGCGGTCACAGCGGCCTCCTTGCTTTTCTTATCGCGCGTCGAGCCGCGGAGGAAGGTCGTCATGAGCAGATACCTGTACCAAAAGGGCGACTGCGCACGGCTGTCGCCAAGACCCATCATGGTGACAGTCACCAACCGGCGGACGCCTGCCGCCCTCATCGCATGGAGGATGTTCTGAATCGATGTGGTCTCGAGCATGGTGGCCTTGTAGGGCGTGGTGCCGCCGATGGATTCAATCACTGCATCCTGGCCCTGCACAGCTTTAAGCACATCAGCTGCGTTGGTAGCGTTTCCCTCTAGCACGCGAACGCCCGGCTTCACGAATCTGCCGGCATTCCGGACCAGCACAGTAACTTCATGGCCTTGTGCCAGCGCGCGATCGACAACAAGGAATCCCGTCTTTCCGGTAGCACCGAACACTAGGACTTTCATGCAAACCTCCGTTAGAACTTAAATCAGGCCGGCGGCAGAAGCTCAGTGACATACTTCCCGGACAGCGTTTTGATCTTGGCGCCGAAAGCTTCTTCTTCTGCTTTGTCGAGCCGCGGCGGCGGCGTGGTGCGTCCGTTCACCAGCACGCCCACCTGCGCGAACAGTTCTTCCTGCCCTGCAGGTGAACAGATGCAGAGCAGGCGGGCTGGATTGGCGGTGGTGTTTTTAAATTGATGCGGAGCGTTTGCTGGGATGTGCAGAGTCTGGCCGGCTGTCGCAACAGTTTTCACCCCGCGAAAAGTTGCTTCGATCTGACCTTCCGTCACGATAAAAGTCTCTTCAAAGTCGTGGCGATGACGAGGCGGACCACCGCCCGGTGGAATGTGCATATCGACGAGGCAGTAGCGGCCGGCCGTGTCATTGCCGGATAGCAGGATGGTGTATGTGTCGCCGACCAGCCCTATATGGGTACGATCACTATCGTCCGCGCTCGTAAGAACATGCTTGCGGCTAAGATCATCTGGCGGAAGAGGATGGCTGATGGTGGGAAGAGTTTCCAATCGGTCTCCTTGGATCGGTGGCTTGAAGTGCGCCGTAAGTCATAGGCAAAGCAGTCTACGTTCCAGCGCAAGACCCACGGTATGCTGAGAAGTCTAAAACAGCCTTCTCTTTGAGGTACCGTTCGCGATGCGATTTGCCTGGCAACTGCTGGTTGTGTTTCTTTTTTGCGGTCTCGGAGCAGCACAGACGACGATGACGATGGCTAACTCTGCGCCGGTGGTCAAGGCGTGGCCTGCTCAGGATGGCACAGATACACTGCGCAATTTTAAGTTCGGCACAGGAGAGATACTGCCCGAGCTTAAGCTGCACTATCTGACTCTCGGCTCCCCACACCGCGACGCAAATGGACATGTTGACAACGCTGTTCTGCTGCTGCATGGCACGGGTGGCGACGCCCATTCGCTGATGAACCCGGCCTTTGCGGATGTGCTTTTTGGGGCGGGAGCAGTGCTGGATGTTCACAAGTATTTCCTGATCCTGCCCGATGACATCGGTCATGGAGCAAGTGCCAAGCCGTCCGACGGCATGCACATGAAGTTTCCCGCCTACGATTATGACGACATGGTGCGCAGTCAGAAAGCCATGCTGACCGATATGAGGATCGATCACCTGCGATTGATCCTCGGAACCTCGATGGGCTGCATGGAGACGTTTACGTGGGGAGAGATGTACCCGGGATATGCAGATGCACTGGCGCCCTTTGCATGTCTGCCAGTGCCGATTGCCGGTCGCAATCGAATGATGCGATACATGGCCATACAGGCGATCAAGGATGATCCAGCCTGGCTGGGAGGCGAGTACAAGACAGAGCCGGCCCAGGGTCTGCGAACCGCAGCCGAGATGGTGCTGATCATGGGATCCAGCCCGCTCCAGATGCAAAAGCACTATCCGACGCGAGACTCGGCAGAGGAATTTGTAAAACAGTACCTGAAGCGTGCAGTCACAGGTCTGGACGCGAACGACTTTATCTACTACTTCAATGCCAGCCGCAATTATGACCCCAGTGCGCACCTGGATCGCATCACGGTTCCGGTACTGTACATGAATTCTGCGGATGACTTCATCAATCCTCCGGAGCTGGGGATTGCAGAAACGATGGCGAAAAAAATGCCGAAAGCAGAATTTGTCCTGTTGCCGATCACCGACGCGACGCGCGGGCATGGTACTCACACGCAGGCTGCGGTGTGGAAGCAACACCTGGGAGCGCTCTTGGAAAGATCTGCTCCGATGAGACAGGCTAAATTGACTTCGCCGACGAGTGTTTCCGTACGATCACAGTGATGCTGCAGCCAAATGCGAAATGGACTGCTCGGCGGCGCATCCTAGCGGGCTATGAACGTCCGACACTCTCTCCTGCTCGCTGTTTCTCTCGCGCTTCCTCCCGCCCTCGTGGCTCAACAGGCAGCTATCGACCAGCCAGTCGGTCAACTTGAAACAGTGGCCACGTTCAACGGTCCGATGCCAACAGGCGTCACGGTCTCACATGGCAATCGCATCTTCGTCAACTTCCCGCGATGGGGCGACGATGTGCCATTTACCGTTGCCGAGATCGTGAATGGAAATGCTGTTGCGTATCCGAATGCGCAGATCAATGACTGGCCGGGCCGCAAGCTGCCGAATCCGAATGCGTTTATGGATGAGCAGGCGAACCAGACGCATTTCGTGAATGTGCAGTCGGTCGTCGTCGACCCGGAGGATCGCCTGTGGGTACTGGATACGGGCGCGCCGATGCTGAAAAACATTGTTCCAGGTGGTCCGAAGCTGGTCTGCATCGATCTGAAGACGAACCAGGTGGTCCGCACCATCCTTCTGCCGCCAGAATCGGCAGGTGAGAACAGCTACATGAACGATGTGCGGTTTGATTTGCGTTCAGGTGCGGCCGCCCCGCAGGATGCGCAAACGATGGTGGGTAGCCGATCAGCTCCAAACCCGAATGCGCCACCGATCGACCCGGCACATCCTGTGGCTGCGAGAACGCCCGGGCAGCCGACCGGGTCAGCGACAGCTGACATGCATGGCACGGCTTATATCACCGACTCATCAAGCGCCGGACCAAACGCGATCGTCGTGGTGGACCTTGCGACCGGCAAGAGCTTTCGACGCTTGAACCAGCATGTGAGTGTTTTGGGTGAGCCGGGCTTCCTAATGTTTGCGGAAGGCAAGCCGGTATACCAGACACTTCCCCGCAAGCCTGCCGAGCCAGTTCTGTTTGCCGCGGATGGCATCGCCATTTCCGCTGATGGACGGGAGCTTTACTACTGTCCGATCAGTTCCACAAAGCTCTATGAAGTCAGCACTGAAGCGCTACGGAACCCGGATATCTCTGAGGCGCGGGTTGAGAGTACAGTACGAATTGTCACGGGCAAGATGCCGTCGGATGGGTTGGAATCCGATGCAAACGGAATGGTCTACATGACTGATCCAGTCACCAATTCCATCCACCGCTTCAACACGACTACTGGTATGACTGACACGATCGCTCATGATCCTCGGCTGCTGTGGCCGGATACAATGAGTCTTTCCGATGATGGCTACCTTTACGTGACAGCCAATCAACTGCATCGCCAGCCCACCATGCATAATGGTGAGGACCTGCGGCAGAAGCCCTACCAGCTCTACCGGATGAAGGTTTCAGCAGCGCCAATCCGATTGAAGTAGCGGCGGGACTTCAAAGGCTTGCCAGTGGTGCGGTCCCGCATTGTTGCCGTTTGCTGCTATAAGAAGGCTGATGAAACACTTTTCCATGCTGATCTTTGTTCTTTGTGCAGCGTCACTGCTGCATGCCCAGGCATCTCTGCCGCTGGATCCTGCGCTCGGCATCACCACGATTCCGCTCTACAGTGGAGTACCGGCTGGAGCGACGAAGGCGGATCCAGCTAACGATCCGACGCTCACTGTTTTCCTGCCGCAACACGGCCGGGCTACGGGAAGTGCGATCATCGTCGCGCCGGGTGGTGCTTATCATGAACTGGCCAGCAACCTGGAAGGTCGGCAGGTCGCGGACTGGTTTACAGCGCGCGGCTTCACTGCCTTCGTGCTGAAGTATCGGCTCGGTGAAAAGAATCTCTATCCCATTCCGCTGATGGATGCGCAGCGTGCCGTGCGGCTGGTGCGTTCGCAGAGCAAGACGTACGGGCTGTCGCCGAACCGAATTGGCATGATCGGGTTTTCTGCAGGCGGCCACCTGGCGGCGATGGAATCGGTGAGTCCCGACACGGCGAAGGCCGGTTCAGCTGATCCGGTGGACCAGGTAAGCAGTCGCCCGGACTTTGTGGTGCTCGGCTACCCATGGCTGAATGCTATGGAACCGGCGCAGAAAAATGAGATCACGTACTGCTCTATTCTGCGTGTGTTGACGCCGGAACAGTGTGCGGCGCTGCGAGAGCCATACACGCCTAAGCTGCATGTGACAGCAGGCACGCCAACGACATTCATCTACTCGACGACAGATGATGTAGTCGTTCCGGTGCGGGCGAGTACCGAGTATTACGACGCGATGATGAAGGCTGGCGCGCCGGTGGAGATGCACATCTTCCGGCACGGCTCCCATGGGTCAGGCCTGGGGATGGCGGATGCTGCGCTGGACCTTTGGCCGATGCTCATGGAGCAGTGGATGCGGGATCTGGGCCTGCTGATGAGAGATCCTGCATTGGCGAGCCAGCGGTGAAGTAGAAGTACGAGGCGCGTGTGACCAGGCGCCTCGTATCAGCTAGAAGGGGATATCGTCGTCGGTGATGCCAGTTTCCGCGAAGTCATCGGAAGGCGCCTGGTTCGACGAGCGTTGATCGTACGACGAGGTGTTTTGACGGGAGTAGCCACCGCCGCCACCGCCACCGCCTTCTTCACCGCGACCGGACAGCAGTGACAGGTCGGCCACGACGATCTCGGTGCGATACACCTTCTTTCCGGAATCCTTATCGTCCCAGGAACGTGTCGTGAGTCTGCCCTCGACGTAGAGCTTCGATCCCTTCTTCACGTAATCGCGAATGATCTCGGCAAGCTTGCCATATGCGGTGACGTTATGCCATTCCGTCTTGTCCTGAAATTCGCCGGACTTGTCCTTGTACCGTTCCGAGGTGGCGATACCAAAGTTGGCAACGGCCCCGCCGCTCGGCAGGAATTTCACTTCCGGGTCTTTGCCGACATTGCCCAGCAGGATGACCTTATTTACGCTTTTTGCCATTTCATGTGCTCCGTAGAAACCGAGGATAGCAGGACTGCGGCCGGATCGACAGCAATCAGGGATGGGACGGCTTCAGGAGCGATCGAGCCGGCGATTGCGGAGCCATTTGGCGGCGCCCAGCAGGAAGATCATGGAGCCAAACGGGAGGCACATCATGGCGACGATCAGCAGGAGCCAGCCCATGTTGGTATGGGGTCCGTGCTCGTCCATGCCGCCGAAGAAGAGCCGAATGGCGACGGCGCAGACGATGCCGGCGGCAAGCGTCCAGACGCCGCCCTTGAGCAGGGGAATGGTGCCGTCGGCCGCTGAGCTTTGCCGCGGACTTGGGCGAACCTCGCGGAGCTTCGACTGCGGTGACAAGGCTACTTCCACGTCATCAGCATGACGCCAACAATCACGCCGGTGACGGAGACGTAGAGCCAAACAGGAAAGGTCCAGCGAGCGATCTTACGATGCTGTGCGAAGCGGCCGCTGAGCGAAAAGAAGAACGTGACCAGGACAAGTGGCAGGGCTACGACAGAGAGCAGGATATGGCTGCTGAGGATCGACAGATAGAAAGTGCGGACTGCTCCGCGGCCGGCAAACAGCTGGTCGCCATGCAGCGCATGGTTGGTGATGTAGGAAACCAGAAAAAGGGTCGAGAAGACGAAGGCGGTCATCATCGCATTGCGATGCGCCTGGATGCGGCGGCTGCGGATGAATGCAAAACCAGTGGTGAGCGCGATCGCGCTGAGACCATTGAACCCGGCATTGACCGCAGGCAGAAAACTGAGCCGGTGCGCGAAGCTCGCCGGAGCCTGGTGAACGTAGACAAGCCAGAACAGGAACGCGGAAGCAGCCACACTGATCGCGAGGATCGCGGCAATGACAGCGCGGCCGTTACCCGCCGGTGCGTTGTACTTCATGGTTCGTGTTTCGTGGGTGAGTTCCATTGTTTTCCTAGGCAGCTGGCCGGTTCGTCCGGCGATTCACAATGGCCCATGAGGCAGTGAACGAGAGGATGCAGAAGGTGATAGTGACGGCCAAATTGACCGGCACGCTAAAGCTGGTCTCAGCAGTGGGAAAAAGCGCGTGTCGCAGCAGGTCAACGCCGTACGTAAGCGGGTTCAGCAACATCACGAACCGCATCCAGCCGGAGGCCCCGTTCGCCGGGAAGAGCGAGCCGGAGAGCAGCCAGAGCGGGATGAGGATCAGGTTCACGACGGCATGGAAGGCCTGGGTGGAATCCATGGGCCATGCGATCGCAAAGCCCAGAGCTGTGAGTTCGAAGCTGATGAGCAGGATGGTGATGACACTCAGTGCGATCGCGGCCACGCTGGCATGTACGCCGACCAGCGGAGCGAAGACCAGGAAAATGATCCCCTGAATAGCCGCAAGTGTCGCGCCTCCGAGGACTTTACCAAGAACGATGGAGGAACGGCTTGCCGGTGATGCGAGTACTGACAGCAGGAAGCCTTCGTTGCGGTCCTGGATCAGCGACATCATGCTGAAAATAGCAGTAAACAGCACGATCATGACGATGGATCCGGGAAAGAAAAAGCCGAAGTACTGGTTCGAAGCAGTATTCGCTGCGCCGCCGCTGGAGAAGCTGTGGGCGAACCCGGAACCCAGCACCAGCCAGAAGAGCAGTGGCGAGGCGATGACGCCGACAACGCGAGCTTTCTGCCTGTAGAATCTCACGATCTCCCGCTGCCATAACGAGATCGCAGGCAGCCAGATACCAGGCGCGGCGGTATGAGCCTGCTGGTGCGAACGAGTGACTCTTCCGGGAACTGCAACGGTTGCCATGGCTTAATGTCCTTTCCGCGTGAGGGTCTTCGCACCCGTCTGCGTTTCTTCCGATTTGTCTGTCCAAAAGCGATGGCCAGTGCGCTGGATGAAAACATCCTCCAGGCTTGGCTTCGCTACCGAGACGCCCTCAATCTCGCCAGGAAAGGCCTCGATGACATGAGTGATGAAGCGATGACCATCTTCCCGTTCGAGACGAACCGTCGATCCGAGGACCGTCGGCGCAATTCCAAACAATTCCGAGCTGAAGCGCTGTGTCATGCGAGAGGCAAGGTTCTTTGCGGCTTCTTCACTTGCAGTTTCTAACAGGACGACATCCCCGCCGATCGCGGCTTTGAGCTCGAACGGAGTTCCGAGCGCAACCAGCTTGCCGGCGCTCAGGATGGCAAGACGGTCGCAGTGTTCGGCCTCTTCCATCAGGTGAGTCGTCACGAATACGGTGACGCCCTCGTCGTCTCGCAGGCTCCGTAGATAGATCCACAGGTCACGGCGTGCCCCGGGATCGAGGCCGGTGGACGGCTCGTCGAGCAGCAGTACAGAAGGGGAATGAATGAGGCCCTTCGCGAGCTCCACTCTTCGCTGCATACCGCCCGAAAGTGTTTCGACCAGTTCATTGGCGCGGTCACTGAGACCTACGCGTCCGAGTACCTGCTCGATCCTTGCGTTGAGGTGCTTTCCACTGATCCCGTAAAGATGGCCTTGGTGCTTCAGGTTTTCTGCCACAGTCAGCTTCAGGTCCAGGCTGCGTGCCTGGAAGACTATGCCGGTCTGCTGACGAACCTTGTTGGCCTCGCGAGCTACATCGAACCCCTGCAGCCGTGCACTGCCGCCGCTGGGTACCATGAGGGTGGAGAGAATGCGGAAGAGGGTCGTCTTTCCGCTGCCGTTCGGCCCAAGCAGTCCGAAAATCTCTGCTGCACCCACTTGAAAGCTGAGTTGGTCGAGCGCCAGCCTGGAGCCGTAGTCGTGCGAAAGATTGTTGAGCTCAATCGGCAACATCTTTGGCGCTGCAGGTTGTTCGGGGGCGTGAGGCTCAATGTGTGCACTGATGGTTGCCATGATCTTTACCTTCCTCCTGCCACGGCATCCAGCATCATGACGAGCAGCAGTAGCGGCAGGTAGATGACGCTCGCTTTGAGTAGTTCACGGGCAAGCCGTCGCGACTCCACTTTGCTGGGTGTGCGCGGAATGCGGGCGAAACGGATGGTGTAGTAAAGGTAGCCGAGACTGAGTATTACAGCCGTCACGGCATACACCTTGCCCGTGATGTGCAGGTACCAGGGAAGCACGCTGACCGGCACCATCACGACGGCATAGAAGAGGGCCTGGATGACGGTGGACCAGCCATCCGGCTCGACCACCGGCAGCATGCGAATACCGGCACGTGCGTAATCGTCCCGGTAAAGCCAGGCGATGGCCATGAAGTGCGGGAATTGCCAGACGAATAAGACCGTGAAGAGCGCGACTGCCGGCCATTCTATGAGCCCGCGTGCTGCAGTCCAGCCAAGCAGTGGTCCCATGGCGCCCGGGAACGCTCCGATGAATGTCGCCATGGTGGTGTAGCGCTTTAATGGCGTGTAAATAGTTACGTAGCTAACGGCGGTCAGCAGTGTCAGCATGCCAGTCACGGGATTGGTGAAGACAGTCAGAACGAATGTTCCACTGATGATCGCCAGCATGCCGGCGATGACACCATGAGCAAGCCCGATCCGTCCTGCAGCCAGGGGACGGTCCGCTGTCCGAAGCATTTTTGCATCGGATTTACGTTCCAGTACCTCGTTGAGGGCGCTGGCTCCGGCGGAGACGAGAGCGATACCGGCAAGAGCCTCGAGCAGACCTAAATGCAGTGAAGGAATGTTCGATTGAAGTGATCCCAGGTAGAAGCCGGCCCAGGCAGTCAGCACTACCATCGCGGTGACGCGAACCTTGAAAAGTTGTTTGTAGTCAGAGAGTAGGCCGTGGCGCGCGGCAGTACCCGGATGAAGTTTAGCGATGGCGTCGACGGTCGGGTCGAGCGCCAGGCCAGGATCAAGAGGGTGTTGCTGCATGTCCGAGGAAGCGCGGGCAGTCGAAATCATGCCCATCCATATCCCCTGCCATGCAGGCGGGCGAGCAAACTACGCATCGGAATGTAGGAAGGGACAGGGAGCTTCATGAGCAATGTGGCGGACAGCTGCCGGCACTCTCATGATAGCAACAGAAGGGGAGGCCTCCGCGGGGCGTTCCTGTCCAGTGGCAATCCGGTTCCACGTGCGTTCGCCTAGTCGCAGTCTGATCACTGGAATGCGGATCTTGTCACTGCCAGGATGCGGCCCTGCCTCTATCCCTTGTTGCCGCCGCGTTGGCCGTATTCTTCAAGCAGGACGGCAACCAGCACTGCCGTCGGAACGGCGACCATGGCACCGAGGACCCCTTCGAATTCTGAGCCGAGGAGCAGAGCGACCATGACGGCGAGGCCTGCGAGGTCGACGCTGCTCTTCATGATCTTCGGCGTAAGGTAAGAGTTTTCTACATTGACATAAATCAGGTAGAAGACGACGACGCCTACCACCTTGCCCCATGATTCGCTTGCCGCGGCGAGGATGACAAGGGACATGGAGATCAGCGCACCGATCACAGGAATGATGTTGAAGATGCCCATCAGCACACCGAGTGCATAGGCATACCGGACATGCATGAACGCGAAGACGATCGTACTGCAGACACCCAGGATGAGCATGAGCGAAGCCTGCCCGACCAGCCACTTGCCCATGCGCACATCCGCCTTCAACAGCGTGCGATTCAGACGATCGCGCTGCGGTTCCGGAAAGAAGGACAGCAGCCACTGGTAAGCCGTCTCTCCTTCCAGCATGAAGTACACCGTCAGCACGATGCCAGTAATGATGCGGGCGAAGCCGCTTGCCCAGCCACCGAGATATCCGAAGATGCCTCCGACGATTCCAGAAGCAGCACCCTGTAGTTTCTGGTTCAGGCTGGCGACGTCGATGCGGGACGCGAGCGGCAGGTGCTTTAGTTTGTCAAGCATCTGCGGACCGCGAGTCGGCAGGTCCGATACAAACGATGAAAGATCATGGAGTGCCGGTGGCAGTGCAAAGCCAATGAAGAGACCCGTCGCAACACCGACGGCGATGAAGAGAATAAGGAGAGAAAGCCCTTTACCGGGGGAGCGGCCGAAGATACGAGGCCTTGATATATTGTTGACCACGGGTGTCAGCACGACTGCAAACAGTGCACTCACATACAGAAGAATGAGGACATCGCGCACCTTGAACGCCATGTAAAGGCCAATGGCGAGGGCAAATGTAAACACGATGTCACCACGACGCGAGCGGGTGGGAGCCTGCTCAGCAGCGGGAACATCGAAAGGTCCGGGCGGTACCTGGCGAACGATCTCCATTATCTAAACGCAGCCATCTGGTTATATATCGAGGCGGCGACTTCCTCCGGTGTCAGGTCTTGAGTTGCCACAGTAAGATGCGCCTTTTGATAATGTGTCAGACGATTTTCAAAACGATTGCGAATCAGGGCAGGATCCTGGTTAGCAGATCCAAGCAGCGGCCGTTTGGCTGCTCCGCCTTGCGCCTCGCAGCGCTCCAGCAAGTGTTCAAGAGGTGCCTGCAGGTAGACCAGCCGGCTACCCGGATCGCCGGTCAGCAGGACGCGAACACTTTCTGTCTCCAGCGTGCCGCCTCCCAGCGATATCACGGACGCAGTCGCGCTTTGAACGGAACGCACCGCGTCAAGCTCCAGGTGTCGAAAAGCAGATTCTCCTAGTGTTTCGATCAGAGCGGGCACAGGTGCGCCTTGCTTTTCCTCGATGTAGTGATCCAAATCGATAAATCGCCAGCATAGCCTCGCAGCCAGCAGCGCACCGACAGTGG
>CAZZUX010000064.1:0-22840 GCA_964657395.1 uncultured Ktedonobacteraceae bacterium | reverse complement strand
TTCGCAGACTGCTCAGTAAACCGAAATCACCGCCAAATAAGGAAGCCGGTGCAAGTCGCGCCGGCTTTTTTGTGTCTGCAGGATGAGGCAAATTGTTCCACGTGGAACAATTTGCATGCTTTGAGTAAAAGCCCGGATTGTTCCACGTGGAACAATTGTAACGTCGACCATTGCGTAAGTGAGCAACTTCTAACAACGACAAATGGGCTGTGTTCTGCCAAGTGTCAGAGTGCAGGCCGTTTGCACAACCCGGCTACGCACATTCAGAGATCCGGCGACCGGCAACATACAGGGCAAAAAGAATGCCCGGCAGCTTTCTCTTTATTCGTGGTTACCGATGGACGGCAGAGGTCCACAGGATTTGTGGCCTATTTGACGACGAAATCTCATAAACAAGGCTCTCTACGGAAAGTAGAGACCTGGATCAGACACTCCGATCGTGGAGCTTAGAGCCGGTATGCGTTCTTCGCCAGCCGATAGGTTAAATCCTGCATCACCTCGAAAGCCTCATCCTCATCGAGCCGGTGATCGGCCACGAGTTTTGCCAGGTAGCCTGCATCCATTCTCCGTGCGGTGTCATGGCGGCCGGGGATGCTGAAGAAGGCGCGGGTGTCATCGTTGAAGCCGACAGTGTTGTAGAAGCCGGCGGTCTCAGTGGTTTGTTCGCGGAAGCGTTTCATGCCTTCGGGGCTGTCATGGAACCACCAGGGCGGCCCAAGTTTGAGGGCAGGATAGTGACCGGCAAGCGGGGCAAGTTCACGGCTGTAGGTCGATTCATCAAGTGTGAAGAGAATAAGAGTGAAATCAGGCTCGTTCCCGTACCTGGATAGCAGCGGGTGTAAAGCATGCACGTAGTCTGTAGTCTTCGGGATGTCTGCGCCCTTGTCAGGCCCGTACTTCGTGTGTATGGAACGATTGTGGTTACGATAAGCACCCGGGTGAAGCTGCATTACCAGTCCGTCATCGAGACTCATGCGAGCCATTTCGCACAGCATATGGGCGCGAAACTGTTCATGTTCTTTCGGAGACGCACCCTGGTGCCGCGGATGGATGCCGATGACGTTGGTGAAGAGGCGACCGGCATCTTCAGGACCGAGGTCAGCAGTGCAGGCAGTGGGGTGGCCATGATCGGTAGCCGTGGCTCCATTTTCCTTGAAGAAGTTTCGTCGTTTGCGCAGCGCACGCAGGTAGCCCTTCCAGGTGTGCGTGTCTTCGCGGGTGAGTTCACCGAGTTTGTGCAGATGATGTGCGAAGTGTTCGTGGTCGGGATCGATGACGGCATCGGGACGGAAGGTGGGCAGGATGCGCCCGTGCCACGAGGGATCGTTCTTAAGCGCCTGGTGGTGCATGAGCGGCGAGGTAGCGGCATCGGTGGTCGAAAGAACCTCGAGACGGAAGTGCTGGTAAAGGGCACGTGGAAGGAAGCTGGACGTGGCGAGTTTTTCCGAGATGCGGTCGTAGTAGAGGTCTGCGGTAGATCCTGAAAGCCGTCCGGCGCCGTCGAGATCGAAGATCTTTGAGAACGCGTAGTCAAGCCATAGGCGACTAGGGGTTCCGCGAAACAGGTAGTAATTCTCAGCGAAGAGACGCCACGCTTTCCGCGGTTCCGGATAGGCAGTTGGCGATGCCTCAGCGGGTACCGCGGTCCGGTCGCCAGACTGCGGTAAGAGGTGGGGCGCGCGCACGGGAATGCCCATGTCTTCCATGCGGATGCCCTGGCTGTAGAGCATGCGGAAGAGGTAGTGGTCAGGCTGCAAGAAGAGGGCGGCAGGATCAGCGAAAGGCTGGTTATCAGCAAACCATTGTGCTTCGGTGTGGCCATGCGGACTTAGAATCGGCAGAACCGCCACCGAGTCATAGAGCCGACGCGCTATGGCGCGAGTATCGGGATCAGCGGGGAAGAGGCGATCTGGATGAAGCAGGCTCATGCGAAAGGCTTCTCCTGCTGCGAGCTGTGAGTGGATGGCTTGTTCAGAATCGTCACCTGTGAAGCAGCCCAAGGATACGTGTGCGCAGTGCTCGTGGACAAATGTAAATACCGGCGGAGTGAAGCAGGTATGATGTCCGGGATCTGGACCGCAAGGCACCGTGTCGAGCGGGCTCCCGGCTGCCCCGGTCATGCCGCCGCAGCCGGCTGAAGGTATTTCCGAATAGGTTTGATAACGAACGTCAGCCTTTGGAGTGGGAAGTCAACAGCCACGGAGGGAAGTGATGGCAAGAGATATTGTGCGGACATCGAATGCGCCCATACCACCGCCAACGTACAGCCAGGCTGTGCGGGCAGCGGGACTCGTCTTTGTTTCCGGGACGGCTCCGCACGATCCGGTAACGGGCAAGATCATCGGGGACACGATCCAGGAACAGACCGCGCAGTGCTTGAAAAATGTCTCGGCAATTCTTGAAGCCGCCGGTACGTCGCTCGAGAAGATTGTGAGTGCCACGGTCATTCTGCTTGACGAGACGGATTTCAGCGGTATGAATGAAGAGTGGCTGCGATGGTTTCCAGCAGAGCCGCCTGCCCGGCAGGGCGCGAAGCTGCCAGTTCGCATTCCCGGCATGAAAATATCGATCGCTGTGATAGCTGAAGCCTGAATGTCGTCTCCAGCTAGATTGGATTCCGTCGCCTGCTTGTCTCGATTGAGTGTGAATCCAAGCGCGTTTGCGCAGGAGAGTAGAGCTTGAAAGCATTGGGAAGAAAAGCAGGCAGCGCATCAGCAGGCGCAGTAGCAGTCGGAGCGGTTGCTTTTGGAGCTGCGGCGATCGGAGCGCTGGCCGTGGGCTTCATGACAGTACGCCGCTTGAAGATACTGGAAGCCCGTATCGAGAAGCTTTCCATCGGGACGCTGACCGTGGATCATTTGGATGTGCGCTCACGCTAGCATTAAAGCCAATCGTTCAGCCATGTTCGACTCGTAACTTGATGTGTGACCATGCCGCCCTGATGAGAGTGGTGAGCGCTGCTTCGTCAGTGGCCGTGAGCGACCTAAGCTTCACATGACGCATGTTCTTTCCGGTGCCCTGCAGGAGGCGCGATGGATCCGGCAGGGCGGCACCTTGAAAGAACCCCACATTCACATGCGAGGTGAAGACATTGACATAGGCGAACGGAGCATCACCAAGACATGCGACTGGGCATCCATCGTGCATCAGTTCACGAACCTCGTCTCCGCAGCTTCGCATCACCCGGAACCAGGTACGGGCGATATCCCCGAGCTCGCCGGGATGCTGTTTCAGCCATGCATCAATGGCGGCATCGTGTTCGACAGCACCGTTCAGGCGAAGAAGAGCTGGTTGCATGGTCAATCGATGGTGAAGACGATGCGAGGTGTGCCTGCCGCTTTCTCCCACATAGCTTCTACGTCGTATAGCGGAATTATACGAGTGGCAATTTTCAGGCCGGCGGCCTCTACTGCTTGAAAGACGCGGCTGATCGAGTGCACCAGGCCTTTGCGGCTGACGCTGCCGACCCCACTGCCGATCAGTTCGATGGCGGCTGAACGCAGAGCAGCTCCGGGAAGCTCGATGTTTGCTTCACCGCTGGTGCCGCCGACATGAACGAACCGAACAGGCCGGTCTTCGATCGTCTTCGCAAGAGCAAGGATGGTGGTCTTCGCGCTCGCTCCCCAGAGATAGTCGAGCACGATGTCGATCTCGTCCGAGATTGTTGACCGCAGGGCTTCTTCGTACTCACTGGCTCCTGCCTCGGCATCGAGCCGGCAACAGCTGGATATATACCGGCAGAGCTGTAGTGGGCGCCTGATGACTACTGAACCGTTGAAGACGACCGAGTGGCCAGGCGCCCAGTCGATCGCAGACGGATTCCCGGTCCGCGCAGCAGTTGTGCTGTTGAGCACCATCTATAACTACACTCTGAGTTTTGTGATGGAGGAGAAGGCAGTCTTTCCAACTCCCGGCGAGCGGTCTCACTGTATTCCCTGAAGGATAGAAACGCCCGTCCTGATGCTGCGATCTTTCCAGTCCATCGGCAGGCGACCACCATTTTGTTTGATCGCTATGATCGCCGCTACAAGGAAGGGCTGGGCCTGATCCTGCGAGGGTCGGAGGAAGCGGCGCTAAGGAAATATCAAGGTGCAGGGTGAGCATTAGCATTGATCCACCGCGTTCGTTTCGAGTTTGCGCCGATCGCAGCAGAGATGGTTAACGGATGGGCAGTGACTTTTCAGCCGGAGATGGATACAGAAGGAACTCGCGTGCTTCAGGAACCTGCCGACTGCAGGTTAGCGCGTTCCAGTCGCGGCGCCATAAGTTGGAGCCACAGCAGCGCGAGCAGGTAGGCGGCTGCGGCCATGGCGAAGAGCGGCCAGTAGAGGCCGGTTTTTTCAAGGACATGTCCGGCGAGCAGGGAGAGCAGGACGCCCCCGAGGGCTCCGGCGGAGCTGCCGATGCCAGTGACGCCGCCGACGGCAGCACGGGGGAACATGTCGGAGGCGGTGGTGTAGAGATTGGCGGACCAGCCCTGGTGAGCAGCAGCTGCAAGGCCGATGACGGCGACGGCTATCCACTGGTTGGCAGCGTGCGCGGCAAAGAGGATCGGCAACACGGCACAGGCACAGAGGAGCATGGCAAGTTTTCGAGCGTTGTAGGCCGCCACGCCGCGACGCATGAGCCAGGAGGGTAGGTAACCTCCGCCGATGCTGCCTGCGTCGGCGGCGACGTAGATGGCGATGAGCGGGAGGCCGAGTTTCGTGATGGTGAGTCCGTAGGTGTGGTTCAGGAACTTGGGCAGCCAGTAGAGATAAAACCACCAGATCGGATCGGTGAGGAACTTGGCGAAGGCGTAGGCCCACGTCTGTCGATAGGTGAGGAGGCGGCGCCAAGGGTAGGGAGCCGTGGGTGCTTCCTGATCGCTGCGAATGTACGCGAACTCCTGTAGCGAGAGGCCGCGGTAGCTTTCCGGCGGATGGTAGCGGGTAAGCCAGACGACGATCCAGACCAGACTCAGGACGCCTGTAAAGAGGAAGGATACGCGCCAGCCATAGCGGATGGTGAGCCACGGAACGATGAGCGGGGCGAGGATCGCGCCGAGGTTGGAGCCGGAGTTGAAGAGGCCCGTGGCGAAGGAGCGTTCATGCCTGGGGAACCATTCAGCAACAGTCTTGATGGCAGCGGGAAAGTTGCCGGACTCTCCCAGACCCAGGGCAAAACGGGCTACGGCGAATCCGAGAACGGTGGTGGCAAGAGAGTGGGACATGGCCGCGAGCGACCAGGCGCCAATGATGACGGCATATCCGAGGCGCGTGCCTACCTTGTCGACGAAGCGGCCGGCAGCCATCAGGCCGACGCCATAGGCGAGTTGAAAGGCAGCGATGATGTAACCGTACTGGCTTTCATTCCAGCCGATGACGTGCTGCAGGGTAGGCGCCAGCACGGCGAGCACCTGGCGGTCAGTGTAGTTGATGGAGGTTGCGGCGAAGAGCAGCGCGCAGATGGTCCAGCGGGTACGTCCCGCGGACGAAAGGCCTGGAGTGCTGCCGATTTCGGGAGGGCGCGTCAACAGCATTGAAGTATAGCGCGCTCTGCTCAGTTTCTGCGGCGGCTTCGCTGGAAGGATGGCGCGGGAGTGGAAATTAGGAGGCGGGAAATTTAACGCGTCCGATGTTTTGGCCGATACGCATAGCAGTGAGAAAGCCGGGTGCGCAGCGACACTCACGTGTTGCGGCATGAGCGAGAGGAAGTGCGTAGATGGCGTTGAACGTATTGGTTGTGGACGACTCCGCAGTAATTCGGAAGGTCGTGATTCGTGCTCTTTCGCAGACGGGTCTGAACTTCGCTGAGGTGCACCAGGCGGGCGACGGGGTCGAAGCACTGACTGTGCTGCGTTCCAAGAGGATCGACCTGGTGCTTTCTGACATCAACATGCCGAATATGGACGGCATCGCACTTCTCGAAAACATGCAGAAGGAGGGCGTTCTGGCATCGATTCCCGTGATCATGATCACGACAGAAGGGAGCCAGACAAAGGTGATGGATGCAGCAAAACTCGGCGCCAAGGGATTAGTTCGCAAGCCGTTTGTGCCGGAGCAGATCAAGCAGAAGATGCTCGAGTGTCTTGATCCGGCCTTGTTCGCGTAGCAATGATCGCGGGAAGCCGGCACGCCCGTCTCCAGTGTTGCCATGCTGGCGATCACCACGAAAACGAACGCAGCAAGTGAGACACAAAGAAGCCTCGGCCGCCAATTGAGCGGTGAGGCATGGGAGGAGCCAGGAAGCGATGACTACAAGCAAAGCACTCATAATCGAGACGATCCAGACAGCAACGGCCAAGGTCTTTTCCACCATGATCGACAAGCAGTTGAAGCTTGAAGAGGTACATGAGGAGGGGCTGAAGACTTCCGGATTGCGGGAGGTCGTGGCTCGGATCAGCCTGAGCGGCGACTGCACGCTGACCAGCCAGGTGAAGTGTTCCGAAGAGGTGGCATGTCGCATTGCTTCTGCAATGTTGATGGAGGATCGACCTACTGTGGACGCGGATGTTCTGGACGCGCTGGCAGAGGTGGCCAACATGATCATGGGTAGTGTGAAGACGGATCTAGATCAGCAGTTGGGAGTAACGAACCTGGGTCTGCCGACGGCTGTACAGGAGGGCGTAGGCGGGGCAAGCAATAGCCTGGGATGGGTTGTGATCCCCTTCGTCGTAGAGAACGAGCAGTTCTCCCTGCGGGTCTGCTTTGAACCTCAACCAAAGCTGTTGCATTCTGCGGGAAGCATGGTGGAGTAAAGAATTCTTGGATTAGAACAGACTAATCGTCATGGCTGGCGAGTGGTGGTTGAGATGCAGAGAGCGTGTGTGTCTGGAGAATAGATGGCACGATGGAAAAGAGCTTAAGCCAGGCACAGATCGATGCCATGTTCGGTGGGGCAGATGGCGGCTCCAGTACAGAGTCGGTCGATGAATTCGATTTCAGTTCGCAACGTTCGCTGAACGCTGAGCAGAACCAGGAGATCTCTGACCTCTGTGAACGCTTCGCACGAGGCCTTTCCTCCGGCATGGCCGCGTGGTTGAAGGCGGACGTCACTGTGAGCCTGGTAGCGGTGGAACGTGCCTCCTATGCCGAGCTGATGGAGGGAACGACAGAGAAGACTGCTTACTTCTCAGCATTGCAGTTCGATGCCGTCAGCGCCCTGTCATTGCTACAGCTGGATATTCCGCTGGGCTACTGTGTTCTGGACCTTCTGCTGGGCGGCAGTGGGAAGCCTACGCACGACCATGAGTTGACGCACGTGGATGAGCAGTTATTTCAGGCAGTCATGGGCTTTGCTGCGGATGAGCTGAGCAATGCCTGGCGTGGAATCGGGCTGGTTGCGCGATGCCTGGACAGGTTAATTCACACGCAGATCACTCGACTCATGCCTTCGGATGAACAGGCACTTTGCTTGATGTTCGAAATGAGGGTGGGTGAATCTCAAGGCAACCTGGTGATTACGCTGCCTGCCGCCGTCTCAAGCTTTCTGCTGAGACAGCTTGCGGGTGCGTGGAAGGGGCGGCGCGAGCATCCGGCGGCGATGCGTGAACGGTTGCTGCAGCTGAGCAAGAAGATCAACTATTTTGTAACCCTGCAGCTGCCATCTTCCACATTGAAGTTTGCAGACATAGAAAATCTTAAAGTGGGGCAAGTCCTCGAGCTGAATATAAGAGAAGGCGTACATCCCCATCTTCGCCTTGCGGGTCGCAGCCTGTGCGAAGCGGTCCCGATGCGTAAGGGTAATTTCCGCGCCGCCCAGATCGGGAATACGGTGCCGCCGGACTGAGCTGTGCAGCAGTTTCTGGCGGGTGCGCGAATTTAGTTGCGGTGAGCGGAGAGCTTCTGAATTCTGCATCCGCAGGCTCGGAGTGAAGCGGAGGAAGACAGGGTGTCTTCCTCCTTGCTGAAAACGATAATCGGCTAGCGGCTGGCAGCCGAGCTGGAAAAGGCTGAGGTCGAGAGTTCAGCAGACGAAGCAGGCAGGTCTCGCGTCGGGGGAAGCTGTGCACGGGCTGCCTTAGTCGACGCCACGATATTGCGCCCGAAATGAAAGCTGGGACCCACTGAGAACCGATAGGTCCAGCGGCCATTTTCGAGGATGTCGTTAAAGGGATGGTTGTAGACGGCATCCAGTTGAGCCCGAATGCCAAAGTGCCTGGTGATGGCATAGTCTCCACCGCCGCCAAGTCCGTAGAAGCCTGTCCAGTCAGCTTTCTTACCGGTGGGAGCAAGTTGCTGAACCACGGCGGCTGCGAAAAAGTCTCCGGCCACAGGATGGGGTGTCGCGGTCTCGTGCAGAGCGCCGAGGGATGGCCTGACAAAGAGAGTGACTTTGCTGAAATGACGGTAAACGAGTTGCGGACCTGCTGCATAAGTCTGCGTGAAAGCGTCAGTCGGGATATTCAATGTGTAACTGGCTGGCAGCACTCCCATGGATTGGTAGAGCAGGATCCCTCCATCGATCGTCTGTTGCAGGGATGGCGGAAGAAGATCGGGTTTGAGTATCTCGGAACCACTCGCGACACTGAAGTCGAAGCCTACCGAGTACCAGGGCCGCATATTGATACCGGCCTGAGTATGGAAGCCGGGCTGGCTGAGTCCCAGGGCTGGAGCATTGATACTGGTGAAGCCGGCGAACGCGTCATAGCGGGAGACTTCTTTCTGCTGAGCGTGGCAGGTGCATACAGCTAAACCGAACAGTATCAGCAGCGGCGCTAAGAAGAGGAAACCGCGGAATGGCAGGCGTGTGTGAGACGAGACGTGCATGGTGGACTCCTGAGAGAATGCGTACTTGAAATTCGATAGGGTCATGGGTGAGCTGTCAGCAGCTTCTGTAGAAATTCGGCGGCCGTCCGTGCCACAAGATCGGACTGCTCGCGATGAAGCAGGTGGCCCGCATCGAACACCTGGTGCTGCGCGTGAGGCAGTGCCCGCTTGATCGCCTCAAACTGGCGGATACCGCCGAACTCGTCTCGATTGCCTTGCAGGACAAGAACCGGGCAGGTGATACCAACGAGGTAGCGTTCGAGGGGATGTTCCCTCGAGAAGGAAGCGCGGTTGCTCTGGATCCAGGAATGGAAAACAGCGTCGGGATCAGCATGATAGCGGCCAAGACGACGGCCAAGATCGCTCGTAGCGTAGTTGCTGCTTAACTGGCGGATGGTTTCGGTCGTGCTTTCTTCAGGCTGAACAATCGGTGCTTCGGCAATGACAGCTCTGACGGACCGATGCTGTGCAGCATAGAGCATCGCGATGCCAGCTCCCTCGCTGTGCCCGTAGAGAACCGGATCCACGACAGCGAAATGATTCAGAATGGCAGGAACGACGATCTCGACCTGCCGACGGTAATATTCCAGACTGCGAGGCTCAAGCGGGCCCTCCGAATTCCCGTGTCCCGCGCGCGAGTACGCCACGACACTATAGCCGGTGGATTGAGCGAGAGTCTCCGGAAAGTCTTTCCAGTAGCTGACAGAGCCCAGTGCTTCATGGATCAGAAGAATGGTGCCACCCGGCGCAGGATGGGACCAGTGCTGCAACTCAAGCGCTTTGCCTTCGATCTCGAGCATGGAGGGAACGGCTACGAGTTGTTCGCTCAACGCACACCGAGCCACAGTATGGTTTTTTTCTGATCTTCCCAGGACTGAAAGCTGCTGCCGAAACGTTGTTCCAGTACGCTGCGGCGCACCTTCAGAGTGGGAGTAAGCAGACCGTTGTCGGAACTCCACGGGATGCTGTCGATCATAAGGAATTGCAGCCGCTCGTGGTGTTCATGCTGAGCATTGACGCTGGCAAGTTCTGCCACGAGTGCCGCATCGATCTGTGCTCGCCCTTCCGGGGTGGCAGCGAGCGCACGCTTCTCCGGCACCAGCACGGTCATCGCAAATGGAGCGGTCATCCCCGAGCCGAGTACACAAACTGACTCGAAGAACTGGCTGAGGCTTAGGGCTTTCTCCAGCTGCGCGGGATAAACGTATTTGCCCTTCGAGGTCTTGAATTCTTCCTTGATGCGGCCGATGATGCGCAACCGATTCTGTTCGTCAATTTCGCCGCGGTCGCCAGTGCGGAAGAAGCCATCTTCGGTGAAGCAGGCGCGCGTGGCATCCGGATTCAGGTAGTAGCCGGTGAAGTTCATCGGACCGCGAATTTGTACTTCGCCTTGATCAGAGAGCCGGGTCTCTGCGTAAGCACTCGCATCACCGACGTAGCCGATCCGGTCTTTGCCGGGTTCTGGAACATGGGTGATGCCAGTCTCGGTCATACCGTAGCCCTCGACCAGGTTGAGTCCGAGGCGGTGATACCACTCGATCACTGACGTAGGAAGAGGAGCGGCGCCGGATGCCGCGAGACGCACGGTGGACAGGCCAAGCGAGGTAAGAATCTTTTTCTGCACGATCCTTCGCAACAGCGGGATGTGGAGAAGGAGGTCGAGCCTTGATTGCGGCATCTTCTCCAACACACCCTGCTGGAAGCGGATGAGCAGGCGGGGAATTGTGAAGAAGATGGTTGGACGGGCCCTCTGAAGGTCGGCCAGGAACGAGGTCTGCCCTTCTGTGAAGAAAACATGCAGTGGTACGAAGAAGGTGCTGGTCTCAACAATCGCCCGCTCGGCTATATGTGCCAGTGGCAGATACGAAAGCATGCGGTCAACTTCCTGATCCTTGCGGCCGATGGTGCGCTTGACGGACGTGGCCATCAGGCTGAGCGACTGGAAGGTGTGGACTACGCCCTTGGGATTGCCGGTTGTCCCGGAGGTGTAGATGATGCTGGCCACATCAAGGGCCGGGCGTACAGGACTATCGGCAAGAGGCTGATACCTGGCAAGAATGTCGTTCCATTCTGTTGCGCCATCACGCTCCTGATGCGGAAAGGTGATCCATTGCAGGGTACGAAAACACGCGGTTTCCATCGGCGGCAGGTGATCCACGGCACCGAGGAAACAGGCTGCCGGACTGCTCTGTTCAAAGATGGCGACGAGGGAAAGATCCTGCACGGTAGGAAAGATGGGAACGCTGACGTGGCCGGCCATCCAGATGGCAAAGTCCGCCATGATCCACCAGGCGCTGTTCTTCGCCATGATAGCAATGCGCGACCCCGCAGGATAGTGCTGTGCCTGCAGCCAGGCTGCGATGCGTCGCGTGTCGTCCATGGCCTGGGCCCAGGTCCATTCCTGCAATTCGCCCTGCCATGGCTGCGTGAAAAGGGCATGGTGGGCGCGCTCGCGTTCGGACTTGTAGATGCGCTCTAGTGGAAGATCGCCGGCATCGACAAACGGTTGGCTCGACTGAGATGGCCGGAGATCCGATGTGGAGGAGGAGCGAGGAAAGGCGGATGGTTCCGGAGGCGAAAAGGGTTCTGTCTGCTGCGAGTTTGTAAAAAGCGGAGACTCGTTCATGGGAAATCTTACCGCCGAGTAAGTTAAACGAATGCAGCGGGTCCTGTCACCTGCTTTCTGATTTTTCTCGGTGTCGGCATAGGTGTTTGTTCAGGTATGCTGCGTGCAGGTCACATCTGACGAGTGTCGAAGGAAAGTTGCAGATGATCCAGCTGCCCAACAATGCGAGAGAACCATGGAAGGCGTTCCAGGTTCGCCAGAGAAATACAGACGAGAAGCGTGCCGCGGTGTTGCAGACGGCGGCGCATCTGTTTCTTGAGCAGGGTTATGGCCGGACGTCGATGGGGGAGTTGGCAAAGTGGCTGAAAATTACCAAGCCCGCTCTGTATCACTATTTTCGTAACAAGGAAGAGATCCTGGTTACCTGCTATCAATACGGAATTGCGTCAATCGAGAATGGCCTGGATGGTGCGCTGGTGAGCCATGGCAGCGGTCTCGACAAGGTACAGGCATATATCGAGGCATATGCTACCGCAGTGGTGTCGCACGAATTTGGACGCTGCGTGGCGATGCTGGATGACAGTTCACTTTCTGCAAGTGCGCGCAGAGAGGTGCGCAACCTGAAGAGGAGAATCGATACTTCGATCCGCGGCTACATCGAGGACGGGATCCAGGATGGATCGGTTGCATCCTGCAATGTAAAGCTCGCTTCGTTTGCGATTGCAGGAGCGATCAACTGGATCGGTATGTGGTATCAGCCTGGTGGCCCGCTGAGTGCGAACGAGATCGGGCGCGAATTTGCTTCACTGTTGACGCATGGGCTGCGGAGTGATCATTCCTCAAAAAAGCCGAAGACTGCAGCGCGGTCTGTCAAGACATCCGTAACCTCGCAACTTGCGAACACCGCACTGGGGCGGAAGATGAATGCTGCGGTAAATCGCGCTAACTCCAGCATATTGTAGAGGTTATAGGTCCCTGGAGATATGAGGCCGGAGTGGGTTTGACTATCTTACCGCTCGTTCAGTATTCTGCCCCCGCCAGGGAAGCTGCTTGTACGGCTGCAGATGTGAGCCAGGAACGGCTCGCGTGTTCAGAGACAAGACCGGAGACAAAGAATGACAACAATGGTTGCAGAGCAGGGGCGGGACAGCGTTTCCGGGTGGAGGGCCGCCGCGACAAGCTACCCCATCCGGCGCGTGGCCGTGCTGGGTGCGGGCACCATGGGCGCCCGCATTGCGGCTCATGTAGCGAACGCCGGATATCCCGTACTCCTGCTGGACATGGTCCCAGATGGTGCGACCAGGCGCAATGCGTTGGCAGAGTCTGCTCTGGACGCATTGAGGAAGATGAAGCCGGCTGCGTTTGTGGATAGTGCGCTTGCAGTGCACATCCAGCCAGGCAACTTCGACGATGACCTGTCGAAGTTAAAGGACGCGGACTGGGTGATCGAGGTTGTTGCCGAGAAGATGGAGATCAAGCGCGCGCTGCTTTCCAGGATTGCGCCCCATCTGCGCGCAAATGCGATTGTGACTTCGAACACGAGCGGTCTGCCCGTTGCGAAGATTGCGCAGGAAATGCCGGCTGAGTTCCGCAGGCGATGGTTCGGCACGCACTTCTTCAATCCGCCGCGCTACATGCGCCTGGTGGAACTGATTGCAACACCGGATGCGGACCCTGAAGCGATTGCCTCAGTCGCGCACTTTACCGAGGTGCACCTGGGCAAAGCAATTGTGCCGGCGCATGATACGCCGAACTTTATTGCAAATCGTGTCGGTACCTTTGCGATGCTGAACACCTTTCGCATCATGGAGACTCTTGCTCTCTCGGTAGAAGAAGTGGATGTGCTCACGGGTTCGGCGGTGGGCTGGCCTAAGACGGGAACGTTCCGACTGGCAGACATGGTTGGTATCGATGTGCTGGCAAGCGTGGCCAAGAATTTTGCCGTCAACATCACGGACGAGCGGGCAGACGTGACGCTGCCGCCGGTGCTCGATGCGATGCTTGAGCGCAAGTGGCTTGGAGATAAGACCGGGCAGGGCTTTTACAAAAAGAGCAAGGGTGCGGATGGCAGCGAGGTCCGCGAAGTACTGAACCTGAAAACGCTGACGTATGAGCCGACTGCGAGGCCGAAGTTTGCCGAGCTGGAGATGGCGAAGAACAGTGACGCGGTTGCGGCACGCATCAAGATGCTGCTTGGCGGCGACCGGAAGAAAGACAAGGCCGCACAGTTCTACTGGACGGTGCTGCCGGAGCTTTGGGCATACGCAGCGAACCGTATTGGTGAAGTGGCGGACAGCATTGTTGAGATCGATCGCGCGATGAAGACCGGCTTCAACTGGGAGTTGGGTCCGTTCGAGATGTGGGACGCAGCGGGTTTGACTATGGTCACGGATGCGATGCGTGCAAGCGGGACTGTGCTGCCGTCCGCCGTCGAAACCTTGCTGGCTGCAGGTGGAACATCGTGGTATCGCGAGGAGGGCCGGGAGTATTTCGACCCCGCGCGCAAAGCCTATTTCCCGGTAGAGGCTACCCCGGGATTGACATCGTTGCGTGTTATCAAGGCAGCGGCTGGTGCAAAGAGCAGTGATGGCGTGGTGGCGAAGAATGCCGGCGCATCGCTGATCGATATCGGCGATGGAATCGCCTGCATCGAGTTCCATTCTAAGATGAACTCGCTGGGAGACGACATCGTTCGTTTCATCACGCAGACGTTGAAGCCTGACTCCGAGGCAGTACGCAACTTCGAAGGATTCATCATCACCAGCGATGCAGTCAATTTCTCTGTCGGTGCAAACCTGATGCAGTTGTTGCTGGGCGTTCAAGATGAAGAATGGGACGAGATTGATTTGTCAGTGCGCGGCTTCCAGGGCATGACAAGTGCAATCAAATTCTGCACGCGACCGGTAGTGTCAGCTCCCTTTGGACTCTGCCTGGGCGGAGCGACCGAGATTTCAATGCATGCGGCACTGCGCCAGCCGCACGTGGAACTCTACATGGGCCTGGTGGAGACGGGAGTGGGCCTGCTGCCTGCCGGCGGCGGCTGCAAGGAGATGACGCTCGCGGCTGTGGAGGCAGCGAGCATGGTTCGCGACGATCTGCGCGGTGAATCGGTAGAGGTTCACGAGACAATCAAGCGCGCTTTCGAGACGATCGCACTCGCCAAGGTGTCGACCTCCGCAGTAGAGGCGAAGTCGCTGCGTCTCCTGAGGGAGTCAGATGCGATCACGATGAATCGCGAGCGGCTGATTACAGATGCGAAATCAGAGGCATTACGGTTGGCGCGAGCGGGCTACACGGCGCCATTGCCGCGAATCGACATTCCGGCGCCGGGGGAGACAGTGCTGGCGACGCTGAAACTGGGTGTGCACCTGATGCGGGAAGGAAACTACATCAGCGACCACGACGTGAAGATAGCAAGGCAGGTTGCGAATGTGCTGTGCGGCGGTGCTGTGACTGCTGGTACGCCCGTGAGCGAGCAATACCTGCTGGACCTGGAGAGGGAGGGCTTTCTCTCCCTGTGCGGTGAGAAGAAGACGGCGGAACGGATCGCGTTTACGTTGAAATCGGGCAAGCCTTTAAGGAACTAACAGCTGCCCTGGCGAATCGAAGTTGGGAGTATGGCATGAGAGAAGCAGTAGTAGTAAGCGCGGTGCGGACGGCGGTAGGAAAGGCTCCCAAGGGCACACTTCGCTCAACGCGGCCGGATGATCTTGGCGCCGTGGCAGTTCGCGGTGCGCTCGACCGTGTGCCGCAGCTGGACGTGAAGGAAGTGGAAGATGTGATTATCGGCTGCGCCATGCCGGAAGCGGAACAAGGCATGAACATGGCGCGGATTGTTTCCCTGCGCGCGCAGTTGCCGGTCGAAGCATCGGCAATGACGATCAATCGATATTGCGCTTCCGGACTGCAATCGATTGCCCTGGCGGCCGATCGTATTCGCGGAGGAGGTGCAGATGTCATCGTGGCCGGTGGTGCGGAGTCGATGTCGTTTGTGCCGTTCGGCGGAAACAAGGTGGCCGTCAACCCGTGGCTGGTCGACAACTATCCGGGTTCGTACCTTTCGATGGGCCTCACTGCTGAGCGAGTGGCCACTCATTACAAGATCACGCGTGAAGAGTCGGATGCATTTGCGCTTGAAAGTCATCAGAGGGCGCTGAAAGCTATAGCGGCTGGCAAGTTTGACGATGAGATTGTGTCCGTAAACGTTACGACAACAGTGATGAACGGCGGTGGCAAGCCTTCGCAGAAGAATGTCGAGTTCAAGGTGGATGAGGGACCGCGGGCGGATACCTCTGCAGAGGCACTGGCAAAGCTGCGGCCGGCATTCAGTGCGAAGGGTGTAGTAACGGCGGGAAATTCGTCGCAGACCTCCGATGGTGCGGCCGCGGCAGTCATCATGTCGGACGAGCGGGCGAAGGCGCTTGGGATAGAGCCGCTGCTGCGCTTCGTGTCGTTCGCGTATGCGGGCTGTCTCCCGGAAGAGATGGGCATTGGACCTGTCTATGCAATCCCCAAGGCACTGAAGCTCGCGGGGCTGAAGCTGGAAGACATCGATGTGATCGAGTTGAATGAGGCCTTCGCGGCGCAGTCGCTGGCAGTGATCAAGACGCTGGGACTGGACAGAGCGAAGGTCAATGTAAATGGCGGCGCGATTGCGCTGGGTCATCCACTGGGCTGCACAGGTGCGAAGCTGACGGCGACGATCCTGCGTGAATTGAAGCGCGTAAAAGGCCGGTATGGGCTGGTGACGATGTGCGTAGGCGGCGGCATGGGTGCGGCGGGCATTTTCGAAAATTTGCAGAATTAGTCTGGAAGGCGAGCGAGCGCTCTGGAGGAAACAGCAATGGCTACAGCAGTAGCGGCAGTGGCAGCGAAACGGTTGAACGGCGGCAGCTTCCTGATTGAAGATTGCGCTGCAGCAGATATCTTTACCCTGGAAGACCTGACACCCGAGCAGGTGCAGGTGGCGCAGACGACGTCCGACTTTGCCGCGAAAGAAATTCTCGCCAACGCGGATGCCATCGAAGAGAAGCAGTTCGATGTGACGCGTCGGCTGATGAAGCGTGCCGGGGAACTGGGCTTGTTGAGTGTAGATGTGCCTGAGGAGTTTGGCGGACTGGAGATGGACAAGGTAACGTCCGCCTTGATTGCTGACCGGATTTCCGTCAGCGGCAGTTTCTCCGTGGTGTTCAGTGCGCATACCGGCATCGGTATGCTGCCGCTGATCTGGTACGGTACGCAGGCTCAAAAAGAAAAGTACCTGGAGAAGTTGTCAACTGGTGAATGGATTTCATCGTACGCGCTTTCGGAGGCATCGTCGGGTTCGGATGCGATGAATATTCGCACATCGGCGAAGCTGACCGAGGATGGAAAACACTACCTGCTGAATGGCGAAAAGATGTGGATCTCCAATGCAGGAATGGCGAACCTGTTCACGGTTTTTGCAAAGATTGATGGCGAGAAGTTTTCGGCCTTCCTGATTGAGAAGGGCACGCCCGGGCTGACTGTGGGACCAGAAGAACACAAGCTGGGCATACGCGGATCGTCGACATGTCCGTTGATCCTGCAGGATTGCAAGGTGCCGGTAGAGAATGTGCTCGGCGAGATTGGCAAGGGACACCACATTGCGTTCAACATTCTGAATGTGGGCCGCTACAAGCTGGGTGCGGCGGCCATCGGGGCTTCAAAGTATGCGCTGCGAAATGGCTTGAAGTACGGCAAGGACCGCGTAGCTTTCGGCAAACCGGTAACGTCCTTCGGCCTGATCCAGGAGAAGATCGCTGCGAGTGCGGCCGGGATCTATGCAGGAGAAGCATTGGTGTATCGCGTCGTAGGTGCGATTGATGCAGCACTGGCTGAACTGGACGAGAACACCGAGAACATGGCGCGTGAAGTACAAAAGCGGATCGAGGAATATGCAGTCGAATGCTCGGTGGTCAAGGTCTGGGCATCGGAGATGCTGGAGTACGTCGTGGACGAGATGCTGCAGATTCATGGCGGCTACGGCTACGTGGAGGAATTCCCGGCAGAGCGAAGCTACCGCGATGCCCGCATTAACAAAATCTTCGAAGGCACAAACGAGATCAACCGGTTGATCACGACGGGCTGGATGATGAAGCGGGCGATGCAGGGAAGGCTGGCGTTGCTGCCGGCGATCCAGAAGGTGATGGATGAAGTGATGGCTGGTCCTTCGCCCCGCAGTGAAGAGACGGGGGAGCTTGCGCCGCAACGCGCATTATTGGCGAATGCGAAGAAGCTCGGATTGTTCTGTGCTGGTGCGGCATCGCAGAAGTTCGGCACCGCGCTGGCCGAAGAGCAGGAAGTGATGGGGGCGTTGGCGGACATCATCAGCGAAGTGCTGGTGCTGGAGTCGACGATCCTGCGGACTGAGAAGTTGAATGGCGCGAAACCATTGGCGGTCAAGTTGACGAAGTACTACGCAGCGCGATCCTTCCGCATCGTGGAGAATGCGGCCGAGCGCGTGATCGCCGCCGTGGCTGAGGGCGATATGCTGCGGACGCAGATGACCATCATGCGTCGGCTGGCCAAGCACGAGCCGGAAAATATGGTGACGATCGGACGTGAGATTGCGACGGTGGTGACCGAGGCCGGCCGCTTCACGTTGTAAGCTGCTGCGTCGGAGAAATTCAGGAGAAATGATGCGGATATTGACGTTGGTACGCCAGGTGCTGGATGCGGAAGAAAGCGTTCGCATCAAGAGCGTGGCAGGAAACAGTGTCGTCGACCTGGAAGGGCGCAAGCTGGTTATCGACACCATGGACGAGTATGGGCTAGAGCAGGCGCTGCGGATTCGGGAAGGCGGCAGCGATGTAGAGGTAGTGGCTGTGGCCATCGGACCGGCACGCTGCCAGGACGTTCTGCGGACGTCGCTGGCAATGGGTGCAGACCGGGCGATACACGTTGAGACCGATGTGCGGCTGGATGTGATGGCAGTCAGCAAGGTGATGGCTGCAATTGCCGGACAGGAAAAGGCCGACTTGATTCTGAGCGGTGGTCAACAGGCGGACTGGGATAGCCAGGCGCTGGGCGCAGCGATTGCGGAGCGGCTGCAATGGCCGCAGGTGACCTGGACCAACGGCCTGGAAGTGGGTGAAGGTGCGCTGACCGGCAAGCATGATGTGGATGAGGGAAGCGAAACCTTTCGCATCCCGCTGCCGGCTGTTGTAACAACACAGCAGGGATTGAATGAGCCGCGGTATCCGACACTGCCGAATATCCTGAAGGCGAAGAAGAAGGAACTGCGCAAGGAGACGCTGGAGCAGTTTGGTGTGACTGCGAAGGTGAATGTCTTGAGTGAAGAGGTGCAGGTGAAGGCGCGCTTGAACAAGATGATCGAGACAAAAGACATGGCTGCAGCCGCGGCTCAGCTGGTGACATCGCTGCGCAGAGAAGCACAGGTGATTGCATGATTCTGCTGGTGGTGGAACATGGCAGCGGCAGGGTCTCAAAGAGCACGTATGAACTTGTGACGTGCGCCCGCGAAAGCGGATGCGAAGGACCGGTTACTGCACTCGTGCTGGGCAGTGGAGTTGCAGGAGTTGCGGCGGAGATCGCAAAAGCAACGGACCAGGTGCTGGTTGCCGATCGACCGGAGCTTGCGCAGTATGACTCCGAGTTGTGGGCGGCCGCGGTAGCGCAGATTGCGAAAGAAGGCGAAGCATCGCTGGTGTTGATTGGCGGAAGTCGCAGTGGGCGCGACTACAGTCCGCGCGTTGCGGTGAAGCTGGATGCGGCGCTGCTGGAAGATGTGATTGCCCTGAAAGAGACTGGCGGCAAGCTGACTGCCGAGCACTATACCTACCTTGCTCGTGTCACCGAAAAGGTAGAAGCAGCCGGCATTGTCGTTGCGACCGTGAAGCCGGGTGCATTTGCTGCCGCGGCGTCCACGGCGGAAGTTGCAGAACAGTTTGATGTAGACCTGGAGCTTCCCGCCCGTCGCGTAGAAGTTACAGGCAAGACGGGCGTGAAGACTTCGCGAGTCTCACTGACGGAGGCAGATGTCGTTGTGTCCGGTGGCCGCGGCGTAGGAAGTGCGGAGAACTTCACCAAGCTTGTCGAAGGGCTTGCCGACCAGTTGGGCGCAGCTGTTGGAGCGACGCGCGCGATCGTAGATGCGGGCTGGCGTCCCTATGCCGAGCAGGTAGGTCAGACGGGCAAGACGGTTGCTCCGAAGGCCTATATTGCGATCGGGATTTCAGGAGCAGTGCAGCATCTTTCCGGGATGAGCAAGAGCAAGTACATCATTGCCATCAATCGTGATGCGGAAGCGCCAATTTTCAAGATTGCGGATTATGGATTGGTGGGTGATGTGAACGTGATTGTGCCCGCGATCCTGGATGAATTGCGGAAGTAAGATCCGGGTGCGGTGACAACAAACGGTTGAGAGCCCGATTGGGATGATTGCGTAGATGCTGCCACTGTCGAGCAAGATCGGGTTCCTGATATTTGTGGTCATCATGTTGACGGCAGGCCTGCGCGGGTTCTACCGGATGTATCTGCGCATTCGTCGAGGGCGGTCGGACGCTGATCAACGTTCGAACCGCATGCCACAGCGGCTCTGGTATGCGCTCACCACCACTTTGACGCAGAGCCGGACGTTTCGCGACCGGCGCATCGTAAGCCTGTTTCATTCATTCATCTTCTACGGCTTCGTTTTCTACCTGCTGGTCAACCTGGTGGATGCTGTTTCAGGCTACGTCAAGCTGGGACTACCGTCCTTCATTCCTTTTAATCTGTTCACCCTCTATGTTTTGGAGGGCTACGCCTTTTTGGCCGATGTGCTGAGTTTTCTCGTGCTTGTCGGTGTGATTGCGCTGGTGGTGCGACGCTTTTTCCTTCCCGCGCGTCGCGACTTTCGATTCAACTCGAATACGCTTCTTCATCCGAACCTCAAAGCCGGCTCTGTGAACCGGGATTCGCTGATCGTCTCTGCCTTTATCCTGTTCCACGTAGGCAGCCGGGCGGTTGGCGCCGGCGCACGGATCGCAGCGACGCCGCGACCGGATCTGTTCGAGCCTGCAGGGTGGGACCCGATGCAGCCGTTCGGAAGCCTGTTGGCTTTCCTGTTTACACCACAGAATGCGCATGCGTGGGAGGTATTTGGCTACTGGGGCGCGCTGGGGAGTGTGCTTGCCTTCCTCGCGTACTTTCCTTACACGAAGCATATGCACATCTTTGCTGCGCCCTTGAAGTACTTCTTTGCGCGCGATGTGAAAAGCGGTGTGCTGCCGCTGGTGAATGTCGATCTCGAATCGCTGGGCGAAGGTGCGGAGCAAACGATCGGGGCGAGCCGGCTTGAAGAGTTGACGTGGCCGCGTTTGCTGGATGCTTATGCGTGTATCCAGTGCAATCGCTGCCAGGATGTGTGTCCAGCGACAGCAACGGGTAAGTCGCTGAGCCCCGCTGCGTACGAGATCAACAAGCGATTGGAATTGAACCAGCTGGCACATGGCGATCATGCGTTTGAAAAGAGGGGCGCGAGTCCGAGTCCGCTGCTACAGTTTGCGCTGACACCGGAGGCTGCCTGGGCCTGCACGACCTGCGGCGCCTGCATGGAAGTATGTCCCGTGCAGGACGAGCAGATGCTGGATATCGTGGATGTCCGCCGCCACCAGGTGATGATGGAAGGCGACTTTCCAGCACAGTTGCAAACGGCATTCCGTGGAATGGAACGGAACAAAAATCCCTGGGGCATTAACCATGAGCAGCGCATGGCATGGGCAGATGGGTTGAAGGTGAAGACGACGGCGGAGAATCCGACGCCGGAAGTGTTGTACTGGGTTGGTTGTGCGGCAAGCTACGACCCTTCTGCACAGAAGACGGCACGCGCTTTTGTGCAGCTACTGGATCATGCCGGGGTGGATTACGCAGTGCTCGGAAAGAAGGAGTGCTGCACGGGCGATAGTGCGCGGCGGGCAGGGAATGAATTGCTGTATCGGCAGCTGGCGGACGGAAATGTCGCGACGCTGAATGAAGTGCGGCCGAAGCTGGTGGTCGCGAGTTGTCCCCACTGCATGAATGCCATCGGCAGCGAGTACAAGCAGATCGGCGGAGACTACAAGGTGATGCACCATACGCAGTATCTTGAGTCGCTACTCGCCAGCGGGAAGCTCGAAACCGATCGCCTCGATGCGAGTGTCACGTATCACGACCCTTGCTACCTGGGTCGCCACAATGATGTGTATGACGCACCACGAAATCTGCTGAAGGTTCTGGGATCGGAACTGCGCGAGATGGAGCGAACCCGCAACAATGCGTTCTGTTGCGGAGCAGGCGGCGCGCAGTTCTGGAAAGAAGAAGAGCCGGGAACAGAGCGTATTTCCGAGAACAGGTTCCGCGAGGTGCAGCGTGTGCTAACCGGTTCGACCAGTGAGAAAACCCTGGCTGTCGGATGCCCTTTCTGCAAGAGCATGCTGGGCAGCACTCCTGCAAAGGAAGAGGGCGACGCCATCGCGATCCGTGATGTTGCAGAATTGCTTTGGGAAGGTGTGCAGAAGAAGGCTAGATGGACGGCTGTTGCGACTTCGGTTGCAACGATAGAGGCCGCGCCGGTTGTGGTTGAGGCTGGACTGCCTTTCACGAAGGTTGCCGTGATGGAAGCAGCGGTTCCGGTAGTTCCTGTGGAGGCAGAGGCGCCGCAACGGAAGAAGTGGGTTCCTAAGACAGCTCCGAAGACTGGCGAGGGAGAAGCATCCGTGATTCCGACTCCGAAAGAAGCGGCGAATGGTGATACTGTTACGCCGGAAGTGCGAACGGTGACGACACCCGAGAGGAAGAAGTGGACCCCGAAAGTGGTGAAGACTTCGGAGCCCGTTGAGGCCGAGGCTCTGCAGGAATCCAAGATCGACAGTTCGGTTGGAAATACGGCTGAGTCACCGCAGGCGCGAACAGCGGACGCACAACAGGAAAAGGTAACAGACTCTGTAGCGGATGTGACTCCTGTCGCGGAGAAGATAGCTATGACAGCACCGCCCCCCGCCGCGCCAGTGGTCGAGCGGAAGAAGTGGCAGCCGAAGTCGAAGGAGTAGATCGACTTCGGCGCAATGCCAAGTTAGACGGCGGGTTTGTCGAGTGCGGCGACAGCTGATTCGGCAGCCTGGAAGCCGATCTTGGAGTGCTGTCCGTCGCAAAATGGCTTTTTGGTGGAGGCGCCGCAGCGGCAGAGGGAGATGGCGGGTTTGCCCTCGAGATTCCATTCCTTGCCGTCTGCGTCAATCAGGCGAACGGGTCCTTCCACGCGGAACGGTCCATTGGGTCGGACGGTAATCTTCACTTCGGAACTTTTGGCTTCAATGGACAATGGTTCAATTTCTGGCATCATGCGCTCCTTGAACCAAGTCTAACGCGAATAGACGATGGCTCCAGAGGACTGTGGCCGTTCCTCGGAACTCGAGCGCGTAAGGGAACGAGCAGAACTTCACGTGTGAGAACCAGAAAAGTAAGTCCGCTCGGAAGAGACTGCCTGAGCACGGAATGGTGATTTTGCGGATGCGAGCGGTGCCCT